>DATNIJ010000188.1:0-7239 GCA_035604475.1 Alphaproteobacteria bacterium | reverse complement strand
CTGCATGTCGTGCGGGATGAGCGAGATGAAGATCGCGATGAACACGGCGGAAGGAATTGCCGTGTCCAGCATGCCGAAATAGAGGAAGCCGAAGAGGCCGGTCACCGCCGCGCCGATCAGGTACATCTTGCGCCGGCCGATGCGGTCGGAGATATGGCCCGCGAGCGGGATGGCGATGAACGACAGGCACGAGGCTGCGAGCACCGCGAAGAGGATCAGGTCCCGCGACATCTTCAGCGTGGTGGTGGCGTAGGCGAAGACGAAGGCGGTGAAGATGTAGAACGGCGCCTGCTCGGCCATGCGCAGCAGGGCGCAGAGGATGATCTCGCGCGGCTGCTTCCTGATCACCTCGGCGATCGGTGCCCGTTCGATCTTCTTGTCCTCGACGAGCTGCCGGAAGACCGGCGTCTCGAGGATGCCGAGCCGGATCCAGATGCCGATGCCAATCAGGATAATGCTGAGCAAGAACGGCACGCGCCAGCCCCAGGCAATGAAATCGGCACCCGACCAGGCGCTGAACGCGAGGATGGCGAGGTTCGCCAGGAACAGGCCGCACGGCACGCCGAATTGCGGCCACGAGGCGACGAGCCCGCGGCTGCCGTGGGTGCGCGCCCATTCCATCGCGATCAGGACCGACCCGCCCCATTCGCCGCCGACGCCGATGCCTTGCAGCATGCGCAGCACGGTCAGGATGATGGCACCCCAAATGCCGATCGACGCGTAGCTCGGCACGAAAGCCACGAGGACGGTGGCGATACCCATAAGGAGCAGCGTCGCGATGAGCGTCGCCTTGCGGCCGATGCGGTCGCCGTAATGCCCGAAGATCGCCGCACCGATCGGCCGGCCGACGAAGCCGATGAAGTAGGTGCTGAACGCCAGCAGCGTCCCGGTCAGCGGATCTTCGTTGGGAAAGTAGAGTTTCGGAAATACCAGCCCGGCGGCGGTGCCGTAGATGAAGAAATCGTACCACTCGATGGTGGTGCCGACCGTTGCGGCGATCACCGCCTTGCGCAATTCCGCGCTGTGTTGGGTATCCGAAAGCTTGCCGTAGGTGGACGCGGTGGCCATGAGTTCTATCCTCCCTGCCCGTGCCGAGGCCCCCTGATGATCGGGGATTTTGTCGAATGATGCTCCAATTCGGCCTTACGGACAAGCCGGTCTAAGGACACTGGCTGCCGTAAGGTGCTGGAAGCGGCTACGCGGGCTTGGGCGGCCCGGCCTCCGGCCTGGACGCCTTGGCCGGTCCCGTGGCACCTTCGGCGTCTTCGAGGATGCCGAGAAGGGGGCCGGACATGACGCAGGCGGAAGGAATTTTGCGCATCGATTCGGACGACGTGCGGGTCACCGAGTGGCGCTTCGCGCCCGGTGCGGAGACGGGTCCTCACCGGCACGACTACGACTACGTCGTCGTGCCGCTCACCGTCGGCAAGCTGCGCGCCGTCGCCGCGGCCGGCGAGAGCTTGGCCGATCTGGCGCCGGGTATCGCCTACTTCCGCAAGGCAGGGGTCGAGCACAATGTGTTCAATGCCGGCATTGCGCCCATGGCCTTCGTCGAGGTCGAGCTCAAGCGACAGCCCGGCTGAGCGCGGCTAGTGTTCCGACTCCGACGGTTCGTTCCGAACCGTCGACCCGGAACACTAGCAAAATCATAATGATGTGTTGTGGTTCCGACACAATGATTGGAATCAAGCGTCGGAACCACAACACTAGAGCTTCCGCGCCACGAGATCGATGAGCGCCGACATGCCGGCGTGACCGCGGCCCTCGTATATCGCCTCGTCGTAGGTGCTAAGCTCGAGAATCTCCATGTCGGCGAAGCTCGCGCGCAGCATCTCCTCCGTGTAGAGATTTTCTACGAGCGGCGGGCCGCCGGTCTTGTACTCGAGCTGCTTGGGGCGGTAGCCGTGGAGGAGCAGAAGGCCGCCCGGCTTCAGGCACTTCTTGAGGCCCGCGAAGATGATGCTCCGCAACTCCGGGCCGGCGAATTGGATGAAGATCGCGACGGCCACCTCGAAGCGCGCCTGCGGCCACGGCCAGCGGGCGAGATCGGCCTTCTGCAACGCGAGCCTCACCTTGCGCTCGGCCGCGAGCCGCCGCGCCTTGGCGAGGGCCTTCGGCGAGAAATCGAGCGAAAGCACCTCGAGCCCGCGCTCGGCGAGCCACACGCCGTTGCGACCCTCGCCGTCGGCGATGGCGAGCGCGCTTTGACCCGCCTTGAGCAAATGTGCGTGCGCGGCAAGGAAGCGGTTCGGCTCCTTGCCGAAATAATAGTCCTCGGCGGCGAAGCGCTCATTCCAGCGCTCGAGCGGCGAGTCGAGCGTGCTCACGAGGGGAGCCCGCCCGCGGCTGGCGCGATGCCGTGGCACGAGGCGCAGGGGCCCGCGATCGGTGTTTGCATCTTCATCTCCTCTCTCGCCGCACTATACAAAAGCCGAGCTACCCCACCATCGCCCGCACCGTCTCGACGATCTTCGCCGGCGAGACCTTGCACACCGCCTCGAGCGGCGGCGAATAAGGCACCGGGATGCGCGGGGCGGCCAAGCGCCGGATCGGTGCCTTGAGCACGCCGAAGAGCTCTTCCGCCGCCACCGCGGCGATCTCGGCGCCGAAGCCGCCCGTCTCGACCGCCTCGTGCACGATCAAAAGCCGTCCGGTGCGGCGCACGGAGTGCAACACCATCTCCTCGTCCCAGGGATAGATCGTGCGCAGGTCGATGACCTCGAGCGAGGGCCGCCCGGCCAAGAGTTCGAGCGCCGCCTCGACTGCGCGCAAGGCCCCCGACCAGGCGACGAGCGTCAGCTCGCTGCCCGCGCGCACGAGCCGCGCCTTGCCGAGCGGGGTGGGAGGGGCTGCCTCGTCGACCTCGCCCGTCACCCCCCACATGTCCTTGTGCTCCATGTAGACGACGGGATCGTCGCAGCGGATGGCGCTGCGCAAGAGGCCGTAATTGTCGGCGGGAGTTCCCGGGCAGACGACGACGAGGCCCGGGATATGGGCATACCAACCCTCGAGCGACTGCGAATGCTGGGCGGCCGAGGAGCGCCACATGCCGATCGGCTGGCGCACCACGAGCGGCACGCGCCCCTGGCCGCCGAACATGTAGCGCGCCTTGGCCGCCTGGTTGACCAGCTCGTCGACCGCGCAGAGCGCGAAGTCGGCGAAGCGCATCTCGACCACCGGGCGTGTGCCCATGAGCGCTGCACCGACCGCGGCTCCCATGATGGTCGCCTCCGAGATCGGGGTATCGACGATGCGCTCGGGCCCGAATTCCTCGACCAGGCCTTTGTATTGGCCGAAGACCCCGCCGCGCCCGAGGTCCTCGCCGAGCGCCCACACGGCGCGGTCCGCGCGCATCTCGGCGGCGAGTGCCGTCTTGCCGGCCTCGAGATAGCTCATCAGCGCCATCGCCCGGCTCCCACGTCCTGCACGTCGGCCCAGGCGAGCTCGGCCGCCGGCCAGGGTGCCGCGCGTGCCGCCTCGACCGCCGCGGCGATCTCGCCCCTCGCCTCCGCCGCAAGCGACGCGAGCCTCGACTCGGCGACGCCATTGAGGGTCAGGATCTCGCCGCAGCGCTTGATCGGGTCATCCGCCTTTCTCGCCTCGAGCTCGGCGGCCGCGCGATAGAGTGCGGCATCGCTCGCCGTGTGTCCCTTCAAGCGATAAGTACGCGCGAGCAGGAACTGCGGGCCTTGGCCCGCGCGCACGCGGGCGAGAAGCTCGGCCGCACTCTCATCCACGGCGGCCACGTCGTTGCCGTCGACCGCGCGCGCCGCGATGCCGAGGCTCTCGGCGCGCGCCTCGGGGCCGGGGCCCGCGGAGACCGCGCGCGTGCGGGTCATCGCGGCAAAGCCGTTGTCCTCGCACACGAAGAGCACCGGCAGCTCGAAGAGCTTGGCCCAGTTGAGACTTTCGAGGAAGGGGCCGCGGTTCGTGGCACCGTCGCCGAAGAAGCACACGACGGCTCTCCGCTCGCCCTTGAGCTTGAGCGCGTGCGCGGCCCCGACCGCGATGGTGAGCCCTGCCGCCACCACGCCGTTCGCCCCCAGCATGCCGACGCTGAAATCGGCGATGTGGAGCGAGCCGCCCTTGCCGTGGCAAGTCCCGGTGGCGCGGCCGAAGAGCTCGGCCATCATGGCGGCAGGGGAGGCCCCCTTGGCGATAGTGTGGCCGTGACCGCGGTGCGTCGTCGTGATCAGGTCTTCGCGCGCGAGATGGACGCAGACCCCGGAGGCGACCGCCTCCTGGCCGATCGAGAGGTGGACGGCACCCGTGACCTGGCCGGCCTTGTGCGCCGCCTCGGCGGCTTCCTCGAAGGCGCGGATGCGGCACATCGTGCGGTAGTGCGCGAGCAAGCGCTCGACATCGATGTTGGCCCTCGGCACCATCGCAGCATCCCCCACGTGACGCGGTTCCGAGCGATCTATAGTATCGCGCTGTAAATTAAGCAAATTTTGTCACGGCGGCGATGGCAGCGCCAAGTGTTTCGATCCTGATCACGGACAGCATCACGAAGCTCGCGGCGGATGCAGCCGGCAGTGTGGCCGTGACGGGCTCCCATGGCGGCGTCTACGCCGCCTATCTCGCGGCCCGCGGCAAATTGCGCGGCGTCATCCTGAACGATGCGGGCATCGGGCTTGAGGAGGCGGGCATCGCCGGCCTCGGCTATCTCGATGCCCTCGGCATCGCCGCCGCCACCGTCGACTACCGTACGGCGCGCATCGGCGACGGCGCCGACATGATGGCGCGCGGCATCATCAGCCGCGTCAACGTGGCAGCGGCAACGCTCGGCTGCGCGGTGGGCGAGCGCTGCCCTGCCTCTGCCGAGCGCATGCGCCGTGCGAGGCTGCCCAGCCGCGAGCCGCCGCCCTACGAGGAGGGACGCTTCCTCCTCCGTCACCAGCGCGGCGAGCCCAAGGTCTGGGGCCTCGATTCGAATTCCCTCGCCGAGCCCTCGGACGCCGGTGCCGTTCTGGTCACCGGCTCCCACGGCGGGCTCCTGGGCGGCAAGCCCGAGAGCGCGATCCGCGTGGCCGCACGCGCCGCCGTCTACAACGACGCCGGCATCGGCATCGACCGCGCCGGGGTGTCGCGACTTCCGGTGCTCGCCGCGCGCGGCATCGCGGCGGCTACCGTGGCGGCGGCGACGGCGCGCATCGGCGACGCGCGTTCGTCCTGGGCGGCGGGGCGCCTCTCCGACATGAACGCGCTCGCCCTCAGCCTCGGCGCGCGGATCGGCATGAGCGTGCCGGAGTTCGTCGACCTCGTCGTGCGCCACGCGCGCGCGGGGTAGGCCATGATCGGGAGAGCGTCGCTCCTCAGGCGGCATCCGTCGCCTGGAGGGCACCGCGCCGCTCGAGGCGGATGGCGAGCACGAGCACGAGGAGCATCACCGCGGCCCCCGCCACGTAAGGCCCGTTGCGGCCGGCGAGCGTGAAGACGGCTCCGGCGAAGGCGGGGCCGAGGATGCGCGCGAGGCTCGCCGCCGATTGAGAGATGCCGAGCACGCTGCCGCGCATGGTCTTGGCCGCCGAGAGCGAGATCAAGCTGCTGAGCGAGGGGTTGCTGGTGCCAACGCCGTAGGCGACGAGCGCCATGGCGATGAGGAGAAGCGGCAGCGAGCGCGCGAACGGAATGAGTCCCAGGCCGAGGGCCAAGGCGAACGCGCCCTGGATCAGGAGGCGCTTCTCGCCGAAGGTTGCGGCGAGCTTGCGCATGAGCCCGCCTTGCACAATGACGGCGAGCACGCCCGCGTAGGCGAAGAGGTAGCCGTTTTGCGTCGCCCCCCAGCCGAACACGCGCTCGGACCACATGGCGAAGGTCGCCTCGAGGCCGGCAAACGCGAAGGTCACCAGGAAGAACAGCACCACGAGGAGCCTGAGCTCGCCCCCGCGCCAGGCGGCGGCGAGAAGCGCGAAGCGTCCCGCGTGCGGCTTCTCGGCGGCCTCGCGTCGGGCTTCGCGGCCGAGCGACTCCTTGAGGAAGACGAGGGCGAAGACGAGGGCTGCGAGCGAGAGTGCCGCCGAGCTCAAAGCCGGCGCCACCACATGGGGATTATGCGGATCAGCACCTGCGAGCACGCCGCCGAGTGCCGGACCCACGATGAAGCCGAGCCCGAAGGCGGCCCCGATCAGCCCCATGCCTTGGGCGCGCCGCTCCGGCGGGGTCACGTCCGCGATATAGGCCTGGGCGGCGGCGATGTTGCCGGCCATGATGCCGGCGAGCCCGCGCGCCGCGAGGAGCTCGACGAGGCCGTCGGCATAGCCGGTCCAGACATAGGAGAGCGAGATTCCGGCGAGGCTCACGAGAAGGATCGGCTTGCGCCCGTAGCGATCGCTGAGCCGGCCCCAGATGGGCGAGAAGAAGAACTGCATGAAGGAGTAAATCGCCATCACCAGCGTCACCATCTCGGGGCCCGCCTGGAAGTGCTCCGCGTAGAAGGGGAGCAGCGGAATCACGATGCCGAAGCCGACAAGGTCGACGAAGACGGTGAGAAAGATGGCGACGAGCGGGCTGAGACGATTCATCACGAACTCTGATTTGGTTGAGCGGCAAGCGGCGGCCGCCCGCTTCGTACGGGACCACGATTGTCTACCAAACATCGTGGCATTTGCGTCCTTAGGCAAGAGCGTCGCGAAGGCGGATGGCGCCGCGCGGGCTTGGCGGGCCTTCTATTCGACGCGCCTCTATCGCGACCTGCGCAAGGAGCGCGGGCTCGTCTCTTCCGTCGGGTCAGCACTCGAGGCGGGCCAGACGCGCACCCTCTATGCGGTCGAATATGCCTCTGATCCGGCAAACGTCTCGAGAGTGCGGGCCATCGTGGTGCGCGAACTCAAGGAGCTGCAGACCATACCGGTGGGAGTCGAGGCGCCGCTCTTGCGCGAGATTCCGCTCGACGAGCCCACGCGTGCCGGGCGCCGTTACGTGGCACTCGGTGCCGTCGAGTTGAAGGCGGCCTTTGCCAAATATCTCCGCCCCGACGACTTGGCGCTCTTGAGCCAGGGCCCGGCGCCGCAGTGAGAAGAACGGCTCCCTCTCCCGCAAGCGGGAGAGGGAGAAAGGGCGCAAACGCCGATCTTAGTTCGAGCTCGAACTCGAGCCGGTTCCCGAGAACGGCCATGTCGAGCCGCTCGTGCCCGAGGTGGACGAACCGGTGGAAGGTGCCGCCGGCTGCGGTGCTGCCGGAGCGCTGGGCGCGGCGGCCGGTGCCGCGGGGGCCGGCTTCGCTACCGGTGCCGCTGG
>DATNIJ010000187.1:0-7123 GCA_035604475.1 Alphaproteobacteria bacterium | reverse complement strand
TGCCGAATATCAGGCAAAGCAGGAGCAGGCGCTTTCCGAGGCCGAGGGCATCATGCGCCACGCGGCGGCGGAGGCCGAGCGCAACCGCCAAGCGGCCGAGGGCGATCTCGCCGCCTCGCTTCGGCGCCGCGAGCAGCAGGCGATGGACCGCATCGCGCAGGCCGAGGTCAAGGCGCTTCAAGAGGTGCGAGCGCTTTCCGTCGAGTTGGCCCTCGCCGCCACCCGCCGCCTGGTGCGCGACAATCTCGACGCCAAGCGCGCGGCGGGGCTCGTCGACAAGGCGATCGCCGAGCTGCCGCAGCGGCTCCACTGAGCGGGAGAAGGCAAGAAATCCCTCTCCCGCTTGCGGGAGAGGGTGGCGAGCGTAGCGAGCCGGGTGAGGGACTGCCTGATTTCGGTGCCGTCCCTCACCCTCCCACGGCCTTACGGCCGCGGGCCCCTCCCTCTCCCGCAAGCGGGCGAGGGGCTTATCGAGATAGGGCTTGCGCGGGGGTGACGAGACGAAGGTTTCTAGGCGATCGGATGTCGCTCAATGCGGCGGCGGGCGGCTCCACAGGAGCTTGCGGCCCTCGGGCGAGAATTTCGTGACGGCATCGACGATGATGGCCTGGAATTCCGCGTCGAGGGCTTCGTGCTTCATGCGCGCGTTCGCCATTGCGGCGGCAAGGGCGGCGGAATCGAAAGGCTCGGCGATGAGCTTGGCGCGCACCTCGCGGCGTGCTGCTTGAAGCTCCGCGGAGAGGCCCGCGAGCTTGGCCTGATCGGCCTTCCATGCGGCGGCGAGAACTTCCTTGTCCTGCTGCGGGAGCGGCGCCGAAAGCCGCTCGAGCACGGCCATCGGCGACGGGCCCGGCGGCTCGCGTCGATGCAAGAGATGTGCTGCGAAATAGCCGGCGACGAACAAATTGACCGCAAGCGAGGCAAAGAGGACGATTTGCAGCGTCCACGCCTTCGTGCGGCCGTCGCTCATAGACCGGCGACCTCGAAGGGCGAATCATCGGCGTGCAGCTGCGACACATCGATTGCCGCGGTCTCGAGCGGCGGGCTCTCGAAGGTGAGGGCCCCCGTCACGACGCCGAGCACGGCGACGAAGGCGAGCACGGCGGCGCGCGACCACAGCGATGCCGCACCGGCGCTGAGCGTGAAGCGCGCGAGCGCGCGCCGAGAGGGGCCCGCCGCAAGCGACCGCGCGCGCGCCTTGACGCGCGCCTCCCTACCCGCATCGGGTACCAACTTGAGCCGATCGAGAAGCGCATCCAGCCGCGCGGTCTCGGCCCGCGCCGCGACGGCGGCCGGCGAGGCGACAAGGAAGGCCTTCGCCGCCCCGCGCAGCTCGCGCGGCCAGTGCTCGAACGATGCCCCATAGGCATCGAGATAGTACATGAACTCTTCGAACGTCATTCCCCCTCCTTGGGGCCAAGCGCCCCGAGCTCGGCGAGCTTCGTGCGCAGCGTGCGCCGTGCCCGAACGAGCAGCGCCTCGAGTGCGGAAACCGAGACTGCGAGTGCCTCCGCGGCCTCGAGATTGCTCATCTCCTCGAAATAGCAGAGTGCCAGCGCCGCCCGCTGGCGCTCCGGCAGCGCGCCGATGGCGGCCGCGACCGCCCGGCTGAGCTCGTCCTGGTAAATCTTCTCGACGGCACCCCGGGCCGGGTCGGCCGGCTCCGCGGCAGTCTCAAGCGATAACATGTCGGGCCGCCTTTTGCGGTCGAGGCAGAGGTTGACCAGAATGCGGAAGAACCAGGTCGAGAAGCGCCCGCGCCCCGGCTGCCAGGTGTCTGCCTTGGTCCACAGCCGTAGAAAAGCCTCCTGCACCAGCTCCTCGGCATCGCCGGCATTGCCGGAGATGCGCTGTGCCAGGCGCAGGCTGCGTTGCGTGTGGCGCTCGACCAAGAGCTGGAAGGCCTCTTGATCGCCCTCGGCCGTGCGCGCGACCAAATCCTCGTCCGAATCCTCGTCCATGCCGCCCATCACCCGCGCGACGATGAGCACCGGCCTTGCCCGCGGGCGGGGTGCAGCCACTCCTCCGCGCCCCACCCCCATGACGCGCTCAGCCCTGTCGAAGACAGCGTCGGCATAGGGCATCGGCAGCCTTGCACTGATCATCGCATGCCCGATCGTAAGGCGGTTTCAAGCCCTCCGTAAAGGCCGCGAGCGCTGCCGCACGGTGAAATCGCTCCATCTGCCGCATGCGCAGCTCTCAGCCTTTCGGGAGGGGCCGGCTAGGCGCTCGTCCGGCCGTCATCCGGCCGAAGCGAGTCATGCCCGATATACGGGAGAGGGCGGGCGACCCTGCGGTAGCCGGCGGGCTCGGGCGGCGCGCTCGGGGAGGCCTAGCCATCGCCGGTCGCCGCTATTCCGCCGCTTGGGAGGCAGGCTGTGGCGGGCGCCAGCGCAACTCCGGCTTGCGCGCGGCCGCCGTCTCGTCGAGCCTGCGGCGCGGCGTGAAATAGGGGGCGCCATGGAAAGCCTCGGCCGCCCCCGGCTGCTTGGCCCGCTCGGCCAACCCGCGCACCACAGCGATGAACTGATCGAGCGATTCCTTGCTCTCGGTCTCGGTCGGCTCCATGAGGAGTGCGCCATGCACCACGAGCGGGAAATACATCGTCATGGGATGGAAGCCCTCGTCGATCATGGCCTTGGCGAAATCGAGGGTGCTCACCCCGCTGTCCTTGAGAAAACGGTCGTCGAAGAGCGCCTCGTGCATGCAGGGGCCCGCGAAGGCGGGTGTGAGCGCGTCGCCGAGACGCGCCAAGAGATAGTTGGCGTTCAAGACCGCATCGGCCGCGACCTGGGCGAGGCCGTCGGCGCCGTGGCTCATCATGTAGGCGAGCGCCCTGATGAACATGCCCATTTGGCCATGGTAGCCCTTGAGCCGGCCGAAGGGCTTGCTGCCGGCCCCCGCCGCTTCAGCGTGCTCGACGAGGCGGAGCCCGTCCGCCCCGTGCACGATCCAGGGCAAGGGCGCGAAGGGGGCCAAGGCCGCCGAGAAGACCACGGGCCCGCTCCCGGGGCCGCCGCCGCCGTGCGGGGTGGAGAAGGTCTTGTGCAAGTTGATGTGCATGCAGTCGATGCCGAGATCGCCCGGCCGCACGCGCCCGACGATCGCATTGAAATTGGCGCCGTCGCAGTAGAAGTAGGCGCCGCTCTCATGCAGGTGCTCGGCGAGCTCGACCATGTCCGGCTCGAAAAGGCCGCACGTGTTGGGATTGGTCACCATGAGTGCCGCCACGTCGGGCCCGAGCTTTTGCTTGAACGCCGCGAGGTCGACCCGTCCGCGCGCATTCGCCGGGATCGGGTCGATGGTGAAGCCGCACTCCGCCCCCGTCGCGGGATTGGTGCCGTGCGCCGATTCCGGCACCAGCACGCGCCGCCGCGCCCGCTCGCCGCGCGCCTCGAGTGCGGCCCGGATCGCGATCATGCCGCAAAGCTCGCCATGGGCACCCGCACCGGGCGAAAGGGCCACCGCCGGCATGCCGGTGAGCGTCTTGAGCCAATGGGCGAGCCGATCGATGAGGGCGAGCGCCCCCTGGACCGTGCTCACGGGCTGCAGCGGATGGAGGTCGGCGAGGCCCGCGAGGCGCGCCACTTTCTCGTTGAGGCGCGGATTGTGCTTCATGGTGCACGAGCCGAGCGGGTAGAGCCCGCTGTCGATGCCGTAGTTCTTCTGGCTGAGGCGGGTGTAGTGACGCACCACCTGAGGCTCGGAGAGGCCGGGCAGTCCGATCTTGCCCGCGCGCCTCATGGCGCCAAGACGCTCCGCCCTACGGCGGGGCTCGGGCAAATCCACGCCCGTGCGGCCTTCCTGGCCCTGCTCGAAGATGAGCGGCTCCTCGATCAAGAGGCCCCGGTTGCCGCTGATGGTGGGCGGCACCCTAGGCCCTCCCGCGCCCGTCGGACGGCTCTTGCGATCCTGCGAGAGATCCATCACAGCACCTCCTCGAGCGCTTCGGCCAAGGCCTCGATCTCGCCCTGCGTATTCATCTCCGTCGCCGCGACCAGCATGAGATCGGCGAGGGCGGGAGAATCCGGATAGAAGCGCGAGAGCGGGACGCCGCCCAAGATGCGCCGCGCGGCGAGTGCTTCCACCACCTCCGCCGCGGGCCTCGGCAGCTTGAGTGTCACCTCGTTGAAGAAGGCCTTGTTGAGGACCTCGACCCCTTTGACGGCGGCGAGCCGCTCGGCGAGCTCGACGGCGTTGGCGTGATTGAGGGCTGCGAGCCGGGTGAGGCCCGCCTCGCCGAGCAAGGAGAGATGGATGGTGAAGGCGAGCGCGCACAGGCTCGAGTTGGTGCAGATGTTGCTCGTCGCCTTCTCGCGCCGGATATGCTGCTCGCGCGTCGAGAGCGTCAGCACCCAGCCGCGTCTGCCTTCGGCATCGACGGTCTCGCCGCAGAGCCGGCCCGGCATCTGGCGCACGAACTTTTCGCGCGCCGCGAAGAGGCCGAGGTAGGGGCCGCCGAAAGAGAGCGGGATGCCGATCGACTGGCCCTCGGCCGCCACGATGTCGGCCCCCATCTCGCCGGGCGGCTTGACGAGCCCGAGCGAGACGACCTCGGCGACCGCGACGACGAGGAGGGCGCCCTTGGCATGGCAGGCATTGGCAAGTGCGGTATAGTCGCGGAGATGGCCGAAGAAGCTCGGGCTCGCCACCACGACACAGCTCGTCTTGTCGTCGATCATGCTGGCGAGCTCCTCGCCCCCGCGCGGATCGGGCGCGGCGAGCACCGTCTCGAAATCGCCCCAGCGCCCGCGCGTGACGCAGATCTCGCGATAATGCGGGTGGAGCCCGCCCGAGAGGATCGCCTTCTTGCGCTGCGTCACGCGGTTGGCCATGGCGACGGCTTCCGCTGAGGCAGAGGCCCCGTCGTACATCGAGGCGTTCGCCACCTCCATGCCGGTGATGAGCGCCACCTGCGTCTGGAACTCGAAGAGATATTGCAAGGTGCCTTGCGACACCTCCGGCTGGTAGGGCGTGTAGGAGGTGAGGAACTCGCCGCGCTGGATGAGATGATCGACGCTTGCCGGAATGTGATGGCGGTAAGCGCCCGCACCCAGGAATGAGGGCACCGACGCGGTGCCAAGGTTCCCGCTCGCGAAGGCCTGGAACTCGCGCTCGACCTCGAGCTCGCCCATGTGGCGCGGGAGCTCCACGGGCGCCTTCAAGCGCACGCCCTCGGGCACGTCGCGATAGAGGCTGTCGAGCGAGCCGACGCCGATCGCCTGCAGCATCGCGCGGCGATCCGCGTCCGTGAGCGGGAGGTAGCGCATCAGTGGAGCCCCTCGCAGAATTTGCCGTAGGCGGCCTCGTCCATGAGCGAAGCGAGCTCGCCCTTGTCCTTGAGGTCGAGCTTGAAGAACCAGCCCTCGGCCATGGGCGAGGAATTCACCAATGCCGGCTCGCCGGTGAGCTTGTCGTTGACCGCGACCACCTTGCCGCTCGCGGGGGCATAGACCTCGCTCGCCGCCTTCACGGACTCGACGACCGCGGCATCGCCTCCCTTCGTCACCTCCTTGCCCAAGGCGGGGAGCTCGACGAAGACGACGTCGCCCAGCTGCTCCTGCGCATATTGCGTGATGCCGACGGTGGCGCTGCCGTCGGCCTCGAGGCGGATCCATTCGTGGTCCTGGGTAAATTTCAGCACGGGCTCTCCTCCCTGGCGTTCATCCCCGGTAATAGCGCTGCGGCACGAAGGGGAGCGAGGCCACCTTGGCCGGGCGCGGCACATCGCGCACGATGAGCTGGACGGGCGTTCCCACCGCGGCAGCCGCACTCTCGACATAGCCCATGGCGATGGGGCCGCCCAAGCTCGGGCCGAAGCCGCCCGAGGTGATGGTGCCGATCCGGCGGCCGGCCGCATCCGTGATCGCGGTGCCGTCGCGCGCGGGTGCCTTGCCGTCGGGCAGGATGCCGACGCGCTTGCGCTCGACCCCCTTCGCGAGCTGCGCGCGGATCACCGCCGAGCCTGGGAAGCCGCCCTCCGCGCGCCGGCGCTTGCCGATCGACCAGACGAGCCCCGCCTCGACCGGCGTCGTCGTGGTATCGATGTCGTGGCCGTAAAGGCAGAGGCCCGCCTCGAGGCGCAGCGAATCGCGAGCACCCAGTCCGATCGGCTTGACCTCCGGCTCGGCCAAGAGACGGCGCGCGAAGCCCGCCGCGGCATCGGCCGGCAGCGAAATCTCGAAGCCGTCTTCGCCCGTGTAGCCCGAGCGCGTGACGAGCGCATCAGCACCGCCGAGCGTGTAGCGCGCGAGGCTCATGAATTTCTGGCTGCGGCAGGCGGGTGCGAAGCGCCCCAGCACCGCGGCGGCGGCGGGGCCTTGCAGGGCTAAAAGGGCGCGATCCGCGAGCGGCTCGAGGCGCACCCGGCCCTCTAGGCCCTTCTCCATATGGGCGAAGTCGTCGGCCTTGCAGGCCGCGTTCACCACCACGAAGAGCCCGTCCTCGAGGCGCGTCGCCATGAGGTCGTCGAGGATGCCGCCCGCCTCGTTGGTGAACTGGGTGTAGCGCTGGCGCCAGGGGGCAAGGCCGAGGATGTCGCCCGGCACCAGGCGCTCGAAGGCGGTGGGGGCGTCCTTGCCCTGTAGGCGCGCCTGGCCCATGTGGGAGACGTCGAAGAGGCCCGCCGCCTTGCGCGTGTGCATGTGCTCGGCGAGGATGCCGCTCGGATATTGCACCGGCATCTCGTAGCCCGCGAAGGGCACCATCTTGGCGCCGAGCGAGAGGTGCAGATCGTAAAGCGGCGTGCGTTGCAAGGGTTGGGGCGAAGGGGCGCTCACGAGGTCCTCCAGAGGCGTTGCCGCCTGCCCGGCGCGCGCGCGATCCCGCCCTCGGGACCGCATTGCCAGACAAGCCCCCTCTGTCCTCGGACCTGAAAGATTCGCCCGGCCTTTGCTGCCGGGGTTACCCCTTCGGTGAGCCGCACGGCCGTCCTTAGGGCGCGCGGCTGCTTTCCAGAGCTGCCTACCCTCGCGGTCCCTTTTGCCTGAGAGTTTCCGGGGCGGTTGCTCCTTCGGCGCCGGCGCGGCACCGAGCCCGCTTCAAGGCCAAGTGCCGCGTCGATCTCTCCCGCGAGAGTCTACGGCGGCGCTAGCCTAGTCGCATGGCGGGGAATGTCAACAGA
>DATNIJ010000186.1:0-12090 GCA_035604475.1 Alphaproteobacteria bacterium | reverse complement strand
AACCGGGTTCTCCGGCCGCTACGTCGAGCTCATGCAGAAGATCGGCGCCGAGGCGGAGCGCAGCTACCAACGCACGCTGCCGGTCAACGTGACCGGCGCCATGGCGGCGGTGGCGAGCGAGTTCGGCCTGCCGTGGAAGGTCTGCCGCGGTCTCGCAGTCATGGGCCGCGCAGTCGGGCTCGTCGGGCACATCCTCGAGGAAATCAAGATGCCGATGGCGGAGGAGATCTATTTCCGGCTCGAGGAGGAGGCGAGCGAGGAGGCGAGGCGCAAGGGCTAGGCCTCGGGCTCTCGCGGGGAGTGATCGGCATGAGCCGCTCCGAGAAGCCGGAACCATCGCGCGGCGGCCCCGCGGCCTCGCGCCAGGACTACAGGTGCTGGAGCCACGACAAGCTCCGTAACAGCGATACGGACCAGCAAGGGCACGTCAACCACGCCGTACTCGCCACCTTCTTCGAGACCGGCCGCATCGGGCTCTTCGCCGGCGGGGAAGGGGGATCGCCCGAGCCGGGTGCCATCGTCATGGTGGTCAGCCTCCTGATGCGCTTCCATCGCGAGCTCTCTTATCCGGGGACCGTCGACATCGGCACCCGCCTCAAACGCATCGGACGGACCTCCTTTACCGTCGAGCAAGCCATTTTCCTGGGCGAGGCGTTGATCGCGACCGCCGAGGCCACCTGCGTCCTCGTCGATGAGCGCTCGCGCCGCCCGCGGCCGATCTCACCGAGCTTGCGCGCGCGCCTGGCCGCGGGAGGCGGCGAGGCCCCGGCTTGAGCACACGCACGCGCTGAGGCCGTGCCTTAAGGGCGCGCTCCCCCTTTGGACGTTGCAGCGCCGCGAAGGTAATCGAGCGCGCGCTCCAGCTGGACATCGCCGGCGGACGTGGAGGACGTGCCCTCGGCCATGGCCGGGCCGCTCTCGCTCGGCTCCTTGTTGATCCTGGCGGGCGCCCCGTCGGGGTTCTTGAGGGCGCGCGGCAGATCGCTCTCGCGGACCCGCTTTGCCTCCTTGGCCTCGTCGGCCTTGCCCGCGTGCACGACGATGTCGGGCTCGATGCCGACATCCTGGATCGAATGGCCGGAGGGCGTGTAGTAACGCGCCGTAGTCAGCCGCACGGCGCCGTGCGCAGGGATCGGGATGATGGTTTGCACCGTGCCCTTGCCGAACGAGCGCACGCCCATGACGACCGCGCGGTGATTGTCGCGGAGCGCGCCCGCGACGATCTCGGAGGCCGAGGCCGTGCCGGCGTTGATCAAGACCACCATGGGCACCCCCTTGGTAAGGTCCTCGCCCTCGGCCTTGAACTGCTGGTCGTCCTGCGCTCGGCGCCCCCGGGTCGACACGATCTCTCCGCTGTCGAGGAAGTCGCCGGCGACCGCGACCGACTGCTCGAGGAGCCCGCCCGGGTCGTCGCGGAGGTCGAGGACGAGGCCCTGGAGCCTGCCGCCCGCTTGATGGCGCAGCGAGTCGAGTGCCGCCCGAACCTCCTTATCGGCCCGCTCCGAGAAGATGGCGATGCGAAGATAGCCGATATTGCCGTAAAGCTGCGCATGTGCAGGATGCACCTTGATCACCTCGCGCGTGAGCGTGAGGTCGAAGGGTGCGGCACTACCGCGGTGGATGGTGAGCTTCACGCTCGAATTCCGGGGTCCGCGCAGCCTTTCGACGGCTTCGGAGAGGGTGAGGCCCATGACCGATTTGCCGTCGATCGCGGTGATGAGGTCGCCGGCTTGCAGTCCGGCACGGGAGGCGGGGGTGTCGTCGATCGGCGAGACCACCTGGACGAGGCCGTCCTTCAAGGTCACTTCCATGCCTAGCCCGCCGAACTCGCCCTTGGTCTCGACCTGCATCTCCTGGTAGCTCTTGGCATCGAGATAGCTCGAATGGGGATCGAGCGAGGTGAGCATTCCGTTGAGCGCCGCTGCGATCAGCTTGTCGGTGTCGACCGGCTCCACATAGTCGGACTGGACGAGCTGGAGCACGTCGCCGAAGAGGCCGAGCTCTTTGTAGGCGTTGGCTCCTTCGTTCGCCGCGCGCACCAGGAGCGGTGCCGCAAAGAGTGCCACGGCCAGAAGGGCCGCAAGCCGGATCCGTCGCATGTTCATCGCGTCCTCTCGATCGTCCGTGTTCCGCCGCCGCCGGCCCCGCCGCCGCATGCGCCGCGGGGTTCGATCCCGGCGGGAAGGCTCCCCATTCTACACCGACCTCGCTCCTAGGGCGCGCAAAAGGACGCCATCGCGATCGGCTGCAAACGATATCTGGTGTCTCAAGGAGGTGGACGGAAGACCCCGAAAGCCGGGAGACTGGCACCGTGAGCGGCCGGTTGCCTCGCAACCTAAGCCTGACCCCTAAGGGAGAAAGAGATGCCCGGACTCTATGTCTTGATCGTTCTTCTCGCTGGCGGGCTCGGCGCCAGCAGCGGAAGTACCGCCTTCTCCACGGAGTTCAATTCGCTCGATGCCTGCCAAACCGCGCAAAAGGCCATCGTCGCCAAGGTCCCCGCCTACCGTCTCAAGGGAGATTTCGTGACGGTGGTGAAATGCTTCCCCAAGGGCGCCAAAGCGTCGGAGAGCCAGCCGTGAGGCTGCGCTGCGCGTCAGACCTTGTGGGTCTCGAGCGTCGCGGGGTGGAAGAGCTCCTCGACCGTGAGTTGGCGCTGCGACAGGCCTTGGGCGCGATGATGCCGCAGAAAGGTCTCCAGCACGTTGCGATTGGCGGCAACGCCGTAGGACCAGAAATCGCGCCCCATGAGCTCCCGCGCGGCCTTGAGCTGCTCCTCGACGAAGGGCAGGGTGACCTTGGTCGCCGCGGTGTCGCCGAGGCGCGCGAGGGCGATCGACTTCGCCTGTTCGAAGGCCTTGAAGACCGCGGCCGGGAGCCAGGGGTGCCGCTCGGCGAGCGCGCGGCGCACGCCGATCAGATGCATGATCGGAAAGATGCCAGTGCGGCGGAAATAAGCGGTCGCCGCCGCCACCGGATCCGCGAACAGCCAGCCGACCTGCGGGTGGCCGCGGTCGTAGCAGGAGGGTGCGCGGGGTGCCACGATGCCATCGATCTCCCCCGCCGCGAGAAGGGCCGAGAGGCTCGCTCCCTCGGGAGCCGGCTCGATGCGGATGTCGGTGGGCAGAGCGAGTGCGATCTTCTCGGGCCGCCCCGGTTGCTCGAGACCCCCGCGCACCCAGCGGACATCGGCGCGCCCGAGGCCGAACTCGTCCTCGAGGAGCGCTCGCGCCCACACGCAGGCGGTCAGCTGGTACTCGGGCGTGCCGATTCGCCTGTCGCGCAGGTCGGCAGGCGAGCGGATGCCGCGGTCGGTGCGCACATAGATGGAGGTGTGCCGGAAGGCGCGCGAGGGAAAGACCGGAACGCCCACATAGGGGTTGTCGCCTTGAGCGGTCTTGATGGCGAAGCTGCTGAGCGACAATTCGCAGATGTCGAACTCGGCGTGGCGAAAGGCCCTGAAGAAGATCTCCTCCGGCGCCAAGGTCATGTAGACGGGATCGACGCCATCGATTTGAACGGCACCGTCGACGAGCGGCCGCGTCCTGTCATAGTCGCCGACCGCGACGGAGAGGTTGAGCTTCGCCATATCGTGACGCCTTCCGGATGAGCGCGGATTTGGGTTCCCTCGAGATCGCGATTAGATGCCATAGCGGCCGAAATCACCACGCCAAAATGCCGCGGCGGCAGTACCCATGCGCGCAACGGCACTCCGGCTGTCCTGGTTGCGGCCGCACCCGGCCGACCCTTCGCGCGCCGAACCTTGCCATCTAGAGACCGCCCGTCCTATCTTGCCGCACGAAAAGGCATAGGAGGGAGGCGGTATGCTCCGGAGACCATCGCAAGGCGAGCTCCCGCCTTTGGACGCCGATGCAGCGCTCGTCGAGGAGCTCGTCGCGGCGAACCGCATCCTCTTCCATCAAGGAGTGGTCGACGGCTTTGGCCACGTGAGCGTGCGCCACGATAAGCATCGCGATCGTTTTCTTCTCGCGCGCAGCATGGCGCCCGCACTCGTGACAAGCGCCGACATCATGGCGTTCGCGCTCGACGGCGAGCCCCTTCTACCGGGGGGCCGCGCCGTCTATGTGGAGCGCTTCATCCATAGCGAGATCTACCGCGCAAGGCCCGATGTTCACGCCGTGATCCACAGCCATTCGCCCTCGGTGATCCCCTTCGGCGTGGTGAAGCGCGTTCCCTTGCGCGCCATCTATCATATGGCCGGCTTTCTCAAGGCGAGCACGCCGATCTTCGAGATCCGCTCCGCCGCCGGACCGGCGAGCGACATGCTGATTCGCGATCGCAAGCTCGGCGCGGCCCTCGCCCGCGCGCTTGGCGCGGGGCCGGTCGTACTGATGCGCGGGCACGGCTCCACCGCCGCCGCGGGCAATCTGCGGCAGGCGGTGTTCCGGGCGGTCTACACGGAAGTCAACGCACGCCTGCAGATGGAGGCGATGCGCCTCGGTCGGGTGACCTATCTCAACGACGAGGAAGCGGCGAACGCGGCAGCGACCAACTCCAGGCAGGTCGACCGCGCCTGGGAGCTCTGGAAGATGGTGGCTTGCGGAGCGGATGGCGCGCTTGCGGGAAATCCGCGAGGTTGATCGGCCGGCCGCGCGAGCTTTTGCTTTCGCGAAGCGCGGGAACGGATTAATTTCAGGGCCGCGATACCGCTTGCAGGCCGAAGGAGGCGCATGCACGAGGATTTCAGCCGCGAAGAGGAGGTCAAGGGCTCGTCCGATCGGTCCTTCGGCCTGGTCATGGCGGGCTTCTTCGCGATCGTCGCCTTGGCACCGCTCCTCCACGCGCCGCACAACGCCATCCGCTGGTGGGCGCTTGGTCTTGCCGTGGCATTTCTCGGCCTGGCATTGCTGTGGACGGCACCCCTCAGGCCGCTCAACCGTCTCTGGCTCAAGCTCGGCCTCTTGCTTTTCCACGTCTTGAGCCCGCTGGCGCTGGGGCTTCTCTTCTACTTGACAATCACGCCGATCGGCATCCTGATGCGCGCTTGCGGCAAGGACCCATTGCGGTTGCGCCGGGACGATGGCGCGTCGAGCTATTGGATTCAGCGCGAGCCGCCGGGTCCGCCGCCCGAGTCGATGAAAAATCAGTTTTGAGGTCGCCCGTGCTGTCGATCTTGCGCGAATTCTGGCTCTTCCTCAGGATACGGAAGAAATATTGGCTGCTGCCGGTCTGCGTGATGATGGCCCTGCTGGGCGGGCTCATCCTCTTGACCAAAGGCAGCGCGGTGGCTCCCTTCATCTACGCGATCTTCTGAGCGAGGATCGCCGGCGATGCGCATCCTCGGGCTATCCGCCTTCTACCACGATAGTGCCGCCGCCCTTGTCGAGGACGGCCGTATCGTGGCGGCGGCACAGGAGGAGCGCTTCACGCGCAAGAAGCACGATGCCCGCTTTCCCCGCGCGGCACTTGCCTATTGCTTGGGGGCTGCGGGCATCACGCTCGATGCGGTCGACCATGTCGTGTTCTATGACAAGCCCTTCCTCAAGTTCGAGCGTCTGCTGGAGACCTACCTTGCCTTTGCGCCCAAGGGCTTCCGCTCCTTCCGCATGGCGATCCCGCTCTGGCTGCGCGAGAAGCTGTTCCAGAAGCAGCTCTTGAAGGAGGAGCTCGGAAGGCTCTCTCCGAGCTACGACTGGGAGAACCGGCTTCTCTTCGCCGAGCATCACCAGAGTCACGCGGCCTCGGCCTTCTTTCCCTCGCCCTTCGAGCAGGCGGCCGTCCTCACCATGGACGGGGTCGGCGAGTGGGCGACGACGTCGGTAGCAGAGGGCCGCGGCAACCGTCTCGAGATGCTCAAGGAGCTGCATTTTCCCCACTCGCTCGGGCTGCTTTATTCCGCCTTCACCTATTACACCGGGTTCAAGGTGAACTCGGGCGAATACAAGGTGATGGGGCTGGCTCCCTACGGCGAGCCGAAGTACGCTCGGCTCATCCTCGAGCAGCTGATGGACTTGAAGCCGGACGGCACCTTCCGGCTCGACCAGTCCTATTTCGACTATTGCACCGGCCTCAAGATGACCGGCGAGCGCTTCGACGCGCTGTTCGGCGGACCGGCGCGCCGGCCCACGGAGCCTCTCACGGCGCGGCACATGGACCTCGCCGCCTCGGTCCAGGCGGTGACCGAGGAAGTGGTGCTGCGCCTCACGCGCTCGCTCGCCGCGGAGACGGGTGCGGAAAACCTCTGCCTTGCCGGCGGCGTCGCGCTCAATTGCGTCGCTAACGGCAAGGTCCTGCGCGACGGAAAATTCAAGCGCATCTGGGTTCAGCCGGCGGCGGGCGATGCCGGAGGCGCAATAGGTGCTGCCCTTGCCGCCTACCACATTCACAAGGGCGGGGCGCGCGAGATCGACAACAGGCTCGACGGGATGAGCGGGTCTTATCTCGGTCCCTCATTCGCGGACGACGAGTGCGCCAAGCGCCTCGGAGCGGCGGGCGCGCGCTTCCACCACCTCGACGACACGACGCTGCTCGAGCGCGCGGTCGAGGACCTGAGCGAGGGCAAGGCGCTCGGCTGGTTCCAGGGGCGCATGGAGTTCGGCCCGCGGGCGCTCGGCAACCGCTCGATCATCGCGGATGCGCGCTCGCCGGCGATGCAGTCGGCACTCAACCTCAAGGTCAAGTACCGCGAGTCCTTCCGGCCGTTCGCACCCGCGGTGCTGCGCGAGGAGGTGGCGGAGTGGTTCGAGCTGGAGGGAGAAAGTCCCTACATGATGATGGTGGCCGACGTGGTCGAGCGCCGCAGGCGCCGCATGAGCAAGGAGGAGGAGGGCCTCTTCGGCATCGAGAAGCTCAAGGTGCCGCGCTCCGACATTCCCGCCGTGACGCATGTCGACTACTCGGCGCGCATCCAGACCGTGCATGCCGAGACCAACGCGCGCTTCCATGCGCTGCTCTCGAGCTTCAAGGCCAGGACGGGCTGCCCCGTGCTGGTCAATACCAGCTTTAACGTGCGCGGCGAGCCCATCGTCTGCACGCCCGAGGATGCCTTCCGCTGCTTCATGGGCACCGAGCTCGACAGGCTCGCGGTCGGCAACCTCTACCTGGAGAAAGGCGAGCAGGACCCGGCACTCAAGCGCGACTACAAGGGGGCTTTCGAGCTCGATTGATCCGGTCGCGACGAAGGCGCTCAGCGCCGCGGGCTCGCAGGCGGAATGCGGTTCCTCGGATCGCCCCAGACATCCGCGTCCGAGAGCGGCGCGAAGCTTTCGCGGGGATCGGAAAGCATCCGCTCGAGGGCTTGCACCGTTGCCGCTGCACCCCAGCGCCGGCTCGGCTCATCGTGGCTGCCGGCGATGCCGATTTCGATCCCGACGATGTCGTATTGGCCGCCCAAGCGGGCGAGGAGGGGGGAGCCCGACTCTCCCCTAAGCGAGATGCAGTCATGGAGGAAGAGATTGCCGTCGCCGTAGTACTCCAAGACGCGGCAATGCTCATGCACGGTCAGGCGATAGGAGCGATTGCGGGCGTATCCGGCCTCGAGGAGATCGGCTCCGCCCGGCCCGCGAAGTGTGCGTTCGAGCGCGGGGCCGCGAAGCCAGGGAATGAATCCGGCCTCGTCGCCGACACCCTCGACAAGCAGCACGAGGGCGAGGTCGACGCCCTCCGACTCCATTGCCGGGCGTCTTAGGGGATTGTAGCCGGGGGCGATACGGTAATCCCGGGCGATCGAGCGCCTGCCCCGCGCAGGCGTGCCATAACCCGGGGTGAAGAAAAAGCTCGAGGCCGGGAGCCATCGCCTTTCGAAGGTGTGAAATAGGCAATGGGCTGCCGTCAGCACGACACGGCGGCCGATCAGCACGCCCGTGCAGTATCCGCCCGTACGTTCGAGCCTGCCGATGGCGCTCCACGGATAGCCCTGCTCGGCCGCCGCCGCGCGGGCGAAGACGGCCGCGAGTGCCGTGAGTAGACCGACCGTGACTGCCCGGCTCGCGCGCATGATCCCGCCCGCCGTTCCCTCGCCCTTGCTCTCCTGGGCGAGATATTCATCGCGCTGGCCAGAGCGCCCGTCAAATGTTAGAGGCGATGTCATGTGGCAGGCTGCGCTCCTCTGCGGGATTGCCGGCTATGTCGACGCGCTCGGCTACGTCCAGCTCGGCAACGTCTTCGCGGCCAACATGACGGGGAACACGGTGCTGCTCTCGATCGTGCTCGCAGAGGGCGAGTGGGCGCGCGCCGCGACCTACGGCTCGACGCTGGCGTCGTTCTTCGCCGGTGCCTTGATCGCGAGTCTCCTCAAGCGCGCGCTGCCGCAGGGCGCTTGGCTCCCGCTCCTCCTCCAGGCGGCTCTCCTGATGGCGGCGGCATTGGCACCGCTCGATGCGGCCTCGGAGCTCGCACTCCTCGCCTTGGGGATGGGGCTGCAGGGTGCTGCGGTCACCCAGTTCGCCGGCACGAGCCTCTATACGGTTGTGATCACGGCGACCATTTGTCGCTTGGCGAGCGGCCTGATCGACGGGCTGTGGCCGCCGCCGCTTGCAACGAGCGCCGTCCCGCGCCCCGCGCCGCGGGGCATCTTCGCCGTCGCCTGGCTCTTCTACGGCATCGGGGCTGCCGTCGAGGTTCTCCTCTTCGGCGGACTGCGCCTGCCGCTCATCCTGCCGGCAATTCTCTTGGCACTCTTTGCCGGCTGGCTGGCGTTTCACTCGGCGGAAGGGTTCGCCAGATAGGCGAGACGCTTCATCTCGCGCCGGCCGCGCGTCACCGTGTCGAGGATGAAGCCGCAAACGAGGCTGAGGAACGCGAGGATCATCAAGCCCGTGCACAGCACCGCCGTGGGCATGCGCGGAACCAGTCCGGTCTCGAGATAGGTCACCACGATCGGATAGGCGATGACGATCGACGCGAGTGCCAGAAGGGCAAAAAGGCCCGTGAAGAAGAGCAGCGGCCGCTCCTCCTTCACCAGCTTGAAAATGGCCAAGAGGATGCGCAGACCGTCGCGGTATGTCCTGAGCTTGCTCGCGGAGCCGCTCGCTCTCGCGCCATAGGGGGTGGGCACCTCGGCGACGGGCATGCGGAGCGAGAGCGCATGGATGGCGAGCTCGGCCTCGATCTCGAAGCCCTGGCTCAGCGCCGGGAAGGATTTGACGAAGCGCCGCGACAGCACCCGGTAGCCGGAAAGCACGTCGTGGAAGCGATTGCCGAAGAGCGCCCCCACCACGGCGCTCAGCGCCTTGTTGCCAAGCACATGGCCCGCCCGGTATGCCGACTTCGCACTGCTGACGCGCGCGCCCACGATCATGTCGAGCTGCTGCCGCCGCAGCTCGGCGATCAGCGCCGGTGCCGAGGGCGCGTCGTAAGTACCGTCTCCGTCGACGAGCACGAAGATTTCGGCCTCGACATCGGCGAACATGCGGCGCACCACGTTGCCCTTGCCGCGCTGCGCCTCGCGCCGTACCACCGCACCCGCCGCTGCCGCGCGCACGCCTGTGTCGTCGGCCGAGCCGTTGTCGTAGACGTAGATGGTCGCATCCGGCAGGGCCGCCGCAAAGGCGCGGACCACGTCTGCAATGGCGCGCGCCTCATTCAGGCAGGGCAGCAGCACCGCCACTCTCGGGCGGTGCTGCGCGTGAGCGCCCGTCTCTGCGGCGCCAAGCCATGGATGGGCGGTCATGGTCCACCTCCGTTCGAGCGGCGGTCGAGCGGCACCCGGCTAACTCTCCGATCATGCCGCAAACTTCGCTACCTTCCTACCACGTCATGAGCGTGGGCGGAGGCGGGAGGCGAGTGCCACGATCGCCGGCGCGCGCTCGTAGGGGCAAGGCGTCATGGCGGGAGCAAGTGAGAGGTCATGCGGGCCGGGAGCGAAGTCCGGTTGACCCGGCCGCTGCGTTTGGTTAGCGTTCTTCGCGATGGTTCCCCTCGTTTGGGGATGAAAAAGGGAACGCGGTCGGGGCTCCGGCCCCAAGCCGCGGCTGCCCCCGCAACTGTGTGCGGCGAGCCGGGCGCGAAGCGAGCCACTGGGCAACCGGGAAGGCGGCGCCAGGCAAGGACCCGCGAGCCAGGAGACCTGCCATCGACCGTGGTCACGCGCGGGCGCACCGGGCGGGGTGAACCGGTGAGGGTCGGCCCTCTCCTTATGGAGCGGGCGGCCCGGCCTTCCGTTCGCGGTGACACAAGTGCCGAGTGCGCCGCGAGGTGAGATGAGCCGTCCTTTCCGCGAAGCCTTCAGTCACGATGCCGCCGGCCTCCGTGGCCGCGTCCTTGCGCTCTACGCCGTCCTCGCCGCATTCAATCTCTTGGCCTGGGCGTGGGCGCTCATCGCGTTCAGCGCCCATCCGGTTCTGCTCGGTACCGCGCTCCTTGCCTACGGCTTCGGCCTCAGGCATGCGGTCGATGCCGATCACATCGCGGCGATCGACAACGTCACGCGCAAGCTCATGCAGGAGGGCAAGCGGCCGGTGGCCGTCGGCTTCTTCTTCGCCCTCGGGCACTCGACCGTCGTCGTCCTCGCCTCGATCGTGGCGGCACTTGCCGCGGGCGCGCTCAACGAGCGCTTCGCGGCCTTCAAGGATGCAGGCGCACTGATCGGCACCTCGATCTCGGCGTCATTCCTTTTCGCGATTGCGATCGTGAACCTGTTCATCTTCGTCGGGGTCTGGCGCACGTTCGCGCGAGTGAGAGGGGGTGGGGAGCTGGTCGAGGAGGATCTCAACCTGCTGCTCTCCGGTCGCGGTCTGCTCGCCCGTCTCTTCCGGCCGCTTTTCCGCTTCATCGGCAAGAGCTGGCACCTCTTCCCGCTCGGCTTTCTCTTCGGCCTCGGCTTCGAGACCGCGACCGAGATCGGGCTTCTTGGCATCTCCGCCGCCGAGGCCTCGAGGGGCCTCTCGCTCTGGTCGATCATGGTCTTCCCGGCGCTTTTCACGGCGGGCATGACGTTGGTCGATACGACCGATGGCGTGGTCATGCTCGGCGCCTACGGCTGGGCCTTCCTCAAGCCGATCCGCAAGCTCTATTACAACTTGACCATCACCGCCGTCTCGGTGCTCGTCGCTTTCCTCGTCGGCGGGGTGGAGGCGCTCGGCCTCGTGGCGGACAGGCTCGAGCCTTCGGGCGCCTTCTGGGAGGCCGTGGCCGCCATCAATGAGGATTTCGGCACCCTCGGCTATGGCATCATTGGCCTCTTTGTGCTGGCCTGGGCGGCCTCGGTCGTCGTCTATCGGGTCAAGGGCTACGACCGGCTCGAACCGCGAGCCTCGGAGCGGGATTCGGGCGCCGGCTGAAGGCAGCCGAGGACGGGCTCAGAACGGCAGCCAGACGCCCAGATCGCGCGCGATGGCGCGCTCGCGGATTGCATGCGCGAGCGCGAGGTCGGCAAGGGCGATACCCGGATGGAGGAAGACGATGCGCTCCTCGTCGTTCGCGCGCGCCCGGGCCCTGCCGACGATGAGTTCGCCGAGCTCGGCGTGGAAGGGTCCGCCATAGGGAAGACCGCTCGCCTTGGCGACGGCTTCGCTCTGCGCGCGATCGTCGGTGACAACCCGGTCGATGCGCGCGAAGCCCTCCGGCTTCCACGAGCGGCCGAGATCGACGAGGGTGGCGAAGGCGCCCGGCGAGAGCCAGTCGGGATCGAGGAAGCGGTGCGGCCCGGGCTCCGGCGGCACGCTCGTCACCACGATATCCATTCCTGCTACCGCTTGGCGCGGCGCCTCCGTCACCTGCGCGCGCACTCCCTCGGCCGCGAGCTCGGCCGCAAAGGTTTCGGCGGTCTCGCGGCGGCGGCTGTAGAGCACGGCCTCCTTGAGCGGGAAATGCCGCTTGAGTGCGGCCATATGACTGCGGGCCTGGAGGCCGCAAGCGACGAAGCCGATGCGCTCGGAGCCCTCGCGGGCAAGGTGGCGCCCGGCAATGGCGCTCGCCGCCGCGGTGCGCGTTGCGGTGATCCATGAGCCTTCGACGATCGCCGTCGGCACTCCGGTCTCGAGATCGTTCAGCACCACGAGTGCGCTGATGCTCGGCAGCCCGAGCGCAAGGTTTTCCTGGCCGACGGTCACCCATTTGACTCCCGCCACGGGCGGGACGTGAAGGGCCCCGGGCATGGGCAGGAAGTAGGCGCTGAGCGAGGTGGGGCGG
>DATNIJ010000185.1:0-15631 GCA_035604475.1 Alphaproteobacteria bacterium | reverse complement strand
GACGATGAGCGCATGCTGCTCGCGCGCGGAGACGACGACCCCCTTGAGCTGGAATTGCCGTGGGCCGGCGTCCGGCTCGCCGGCCGCGGACGGCGGCGGCCGGCGCGTGGGCGAGAAGAGCGGGCGCTCCACGATGGCGCGAAAATGCTCGAGCGGGAGGGCGCTCAAGTCGCCGGTAGGGCCGGCTGCCGCCGCGAGAGCGGGCTTGTCCGTCGCCGCGGGCTGCTGTGCCGATGCCGCGGCCGGCACCAAGACGAGTGCCGCAACAACGAGACGCCGGAGAACGCTCCGGCGCATCCCATCGGCGAGGTGCAAGTGCGGGTCCATGCCGCATCCCCCCTCAGAGCGGCGGCGCCGCGCCCTGGGCGGGCGCAAGCGTATAGCCATAGAGCTCGAGGCCGACGGCGAGCTGTACCGGCTTGGCCTGATCGAAGCGCGCCGTCGTGAGCGCTTGCGCATCGTTGATGCGGATGCGCAGATTGTCCGCAAAGAGTGCCGGCTTGCCCGCCTCGAGGCGATAGAGGATGCGGCGCACGGCGGCGATGTCGCCGCTCATGCTAAGCCGCTCGCCGATGCGGACGAGCGGCCCGTCGCTCTTCTCGGGCAGGACCTCGACGGTGTCGGTATGCGCCCTCGCCTCGCTCACCACGTCGTCTACCAGATGCTGGAGCGCCGCCGTCGCCTGATTGACGGTCACCGCGTTGAAGAGGCTGGCATCCAGCACCTCGCCGCGGCGGAGTGCCATGAGCCGGCTCTCGAGTGCGGCGCGCCCATGGGCGAAGGCGGCATAGTGCGCGACGTCGGCCTCGACCCGGCTGAGCGCCTTGCCCTGCGCGCGCAATGCGACGAGCGACCCGACCACGCCCGCGACGACCGCGGCGAGTGCGAGGAGGAGGAGGACGAGCGCCAGCGCGCGCGATTGCCGGGGTCCGAGTGCCGCGATCACGGCGCCTCTCCTTTCGCCGCGCGCAAGGCGGCACCGATCTGGAAGCGGTCCATGCGGAGCTGGGGATCGCGCACCAGGTTGGCGCGGAATTTCACGTCGGTGAAATAGGGCGAGCGCTCGATGAGCGGAATGAGGGCGGCCGCGTCCTGGGAATAGCCGGAGAGCTCGATGCCCGTGTGGCCGAGATGGAGCTCGGTCAGCCAGCTCTCGTCGGGGAGGAGCGCGCTCAAGGCCTCGAGGAGGACGATGAGCGGAACGGCGCCGGGGGGACGGTTGACGAGGTTGGGGTCGCTGCCGCTCAAGCGCGCGAACTCGACGCGCAGCACCTCGGCATGCTCGGCCTTGCTCCGTGCCGAGGCGAGTTGCGCCTCGAGTGCGTCGATGCGGTGCTGGCGCCAGTAATGGAGCGTGCCGCAGCCGAGCCAGAAGAGGACGAGCGCCGCGGCGGCGGCGGCGAGGAGGCGGCCATGGCGGCGGCCGGCAGCGGGGACGGGTAGGTCCTTGCCGAAGAGCCGTGCTCCGGCATCCGTGCCGTCGCCCTCGGCGGCGGCGAGCTCGAGTGCCGTGGGCGCCAAGCCCCATTGCCGCAGCCGCGCCGTCACGGGCGCCACCACCGCGGCGGAGATCACGGCGAGCTGTGCCGTGAGCTCGCGGCCGGCTGCTCGGCGCTCGGCGACTTCGGCCGAGAAATAGACCGCCTCCGCCGGCCAGGGGGTGAGACGCTCCATCTCGTGGGACAGGATCTGCCGCAGGTTCCGCTCGGCCGCGAGGGGCAGCGGCACCGCCCGCCGCAGGCCCGTCTCGGCGGGAAAGCGCAGCACGATGGCGCGCCCGCCGCCGCGGCGGAAGAGGGCGCGGGCATGCTCGATCTCGCGCTCGGCGGGATACTCGAGCGGCAGTGCTGCGAGCGGGGTCTCGCGCTTGCCCTTGCGCCGCGCAAGCCGCAGCTCGTGGCCCCGCCAGTCGAGCACGAGCGCATTCGCGAAGGGGGCTAACGAGAGCGACCCGGCCGGGGTGAAGACGGCGGAAAGCTCGCCCAGCCACCAGGCGAAAAAGCGGCGGCCGGCCGCCGCGGTCGATTTGCGTAGGTCGATGCTTGCCATCTTTCCCCAGGGGCCTGCCTAAAGCGCCCGGTCGCGCCGCTCGATCACGCTATAGGCGCTGCGCGTCTGCCAAATCACGAAGGCGGCCGCCGCCGCGGCACCGTCGTCCGTGCGCGCCTCGACCGAGATTGTGTAGAACGGCCCCACGTCGCCGTTGAGCCAGCGGCTCGCCAAGGGGAGATGCTGCATGATTTCCTGCACATCGTTCAAGTCCGCTGATGTGCCGCCGGCCATGGCCTGGACCAGGTCGGGCCGGTCGATGCCGATGAGTGCCGCCAGAACGGCGACCGGCAGCGTTCCGCGATGGATCGCGGCCTTGCCCGAATAGACGGTGATGAAAGGCGAGATCGCATCGTAGAGCGGCCCGGAGATGCCGTCTATCGCGCGCAGCTCGACGATGTTGTGGAAGGCCTTGCGTATCACGTTGTTCGTGGCCGCGGGACCGGCGGCCAAGCGCCGGCGCTCGATCTCCGCCACGATCGCCGTCGCATCGCGCTCGGCGACGCCGAACACGGCGAGAAGCGACTTGAGCACGGCGGCGGGTGCGGCGTTGAGATCGATTTTGCCGCCCTCGTCCGCGATGCTGAGGGCGACCGTGCCGCCGGCGAAGGCGAAGTCGTGGACGCTGCCGTCCGGCTGCCAGCGCCGGTCGCGCACGGGATCGGCAAGCCCCACGATGGCGCGGTTGAGGCCGGCCGCGAGCATGGCATGGGCGCGCGCGTGCGCCGCCTCGTTGGCGACGACGTGGCGCCCGGTGAAGGTGGTGCGGCTGAAGACGCTGACGACGAGGGCGATGGCCACGAGGGTGAAGAGCACGATCACGAGTGCCACACCCCTCTCGCGCTCGCACTTTCTCTCGTTGCGGCGGGGTGCCACGGCGCTCAGCTCCCGCCCGCGCAGGCCTGGGCCCGGCTCTTGTCCGGGCACTCGGGATCGGCCTCGGCCGCGGGCCCCACGATGATGTCGGGCCAGAGCAGGCCGCCGCTCCCGCCATCCGCGATGCGCAGGCGCACGAGGCGGGGAAGTGCCTCGGCATCGCGCCAGGTGGCGCGCCAGGACTGGCCGTCGAAATAGGCAAAGCTGATGCGGGCGGCGGTGCTTTCGATGAGCGTGCGCGGGCGCTCGTCGGCGTCCGCGGGCACCGGCGTCCCGGCGGAAGCTCGGCGGCTGTAGCTGAGCGTCTCGCCGTCCGCACTCGAGAGCACCGCGAGGCGCACCTGGTAGAGGCCCGCCGCCGTGGGGTAGGAGGGTGCTGCCACGGTGAATTCGAGGCTCTTGGTGCTGCCGGCGAAGTCGAGCGGCGCATGGGTGCCGCTTGCCGTGTGCAGCCGGAGCGCGCGCTCGAGCTCGTGGCGGAAGAGGCCGTCGAGGCGGGCGATCGCGAGCGTGTCGTCGGTCAAGCGCTCGCCCGCGCGCGAGGACTTGAGCGAGAAGCCGAGGCCGCCCGCAAGCGCTGCCATGACGAGGCCGAAGATGGCGAGGGCCACCACGACCTCGATGAGCGTGAAGCCCGCTTGGCGGCGGGAGCGGCTCGTGGGCCCGCTCACGACGCGGGCCCGAGCGCGAGCGTGGCGAGCTCGTAGGAGTGATGGAGCCCCCATTCGACGCTGACCGTCACGCGATAGAGGCGGAGGCCGGTCTCCTCGGGGCCCGGCAGCGCCGCATCGTCATAAGGGACGACCGCGACGTTGCAGCGGTAGCCGTCGATCGCGAGATCGCTCGCGGCGTCGCGCGGGTCCGTGCGCTGGCTCGCATCCGCGAGCGCGGACTCGGCGACCATCACGGCGCGGAAGAGACCATCGGCCTCGGCGGTGCTCTTTAGCCCGGTCGAGAGCAGGCGGTAGCACGCACCCAGCACGAGGCCGAGAATGACGAGGGCGACCAGCACCTCGACGAGGGTGAAACCCTCGGCTTGGCACCGCCGGCTCATGTCACGGCCGCTTGTCACGGAGGCTGACTTGGCCGGTCAGCCAATCGACCGCGACGACGACCGTAGCACTCCACCCCGCAAGCTCGACCCCGCCGCCGGTCGAGGAGCCGTCCGGGAAGAAGCGGATTGCAGGGGTGCCGTCGGGCAGGAGCTCGCTTTCGGCGGTCAGCACCGTCATGCGCACGTCGCGCGGCACGAGATGGAATGGCACGGCACCTTCGGCGGCGAAGCGATTGTGCTTCGGATCGACAATCAGGATTTTGGTATCGTCCGTCGCGATCGCAGCGCTGCGCACGAGCCGGAGCTCGGCCGCAAGATCGGCGGCAGCGGCGTGGAGTGCCACCGCTCCGCCGCGCGCCGAAAGCCGCGGCACGGCGAGATAGAGCAGGCCTGCTAAGATGGCGAGGACGACGAGGAGCTCGATGAGCGTGAAGCCGCCCGCTCGCTCACGGTTGCTGGTAGCAGATGACGCCACTGGCACCTCCGCTTTGGGCGTCGCCGCCGGGTCCGCTCGAGCACAGGTCGAAGGGGCCGTTATTTCCCGGCGAGCGATAGATGTAGGGGCGCTTCCAAGGATCGCGCGGCACGCTTGCGAGCATCGGCCGCGCGCCGTCGGTGCAGGCGGGCGGACACTGGGTGAGCGCCTCGAGCCCCTGGCTGGTGGTGGGGTAGGAATGGTTCTCGAGATAGTAGAGATCGAGGATGTCGGCGAGGTTCTTCATCTGGAGCAGGACCGTGTCCTTGCGCGCGCCGCCGAGATAATCCAGCACGCGCGGCGCCACGAGGCCGGCGAGAAGTCCAAGGATGACGAGGACGACGAGGAGCTCGATGAGCGTGAAGCCGCGTTGGTACCGGCGCTGCTTTCTCCCGCAAGCAGGAAAGGAAGGAGGCTCGCCCCGGAGGGGCGGGCAGGGTGACGGCGACACGCGCGGCAATTTGTCCTCCTCTTGCACTAGAGCATATTCCGACGCCGCGCAATCACCCCCTCACCCAGCTCCGGCTAAGCTCGACTTCGTCTCGCTAAGCCTACGCAACCCTCTCCCCCTCCAAGGGGGAGAGGGTAGGGTGAGGGGGCTGCTTCCAAATCACCGGGACACGCCCTAGCCCGCCAGCTCGTTGACCTTGATGACGGCGATTATAATGGAAAAGACGATGCCGCCAACCAGCAAGCCGACCGTGAGGATGAGCGCCGGCTCGACGAGCACGAGCAGCCGCTTGAGCGAGCGCTCGAGCCTCTGCGCAAAGAACGCCGCGACCTGCACCGACGCCTGCGCCAGGTTGCCGCTTTCCTCGCCGACCCGCAACATGCTGACCGCGAGCTTGGGGAAGAGGCCGCTCGCCTTGAGCTCGTCGGAGAAGTGCCGCCCCTCGCGCACGCCGAGAATGGCACGGTCGATGTCGTCGGCGAGGGCGAGGTTGCCGACGACGCCGCGCGCGAGTGCCAGGGCCGCGGGCAGCTCGAGGCCGCTCTCGAGCAGCGTCGCCAGCGTCTCCGAGAGGCGCGCCGTGGCGGTGTCCAGGATGAGGCCGCGCAGAACCGGGAAATGCAGCAGCAGGCGGTCGCGCAGCAGGCGGGGGCCCGGCCGCCGCATCGCGCGCTCGTAGAGGAGGAGCAGGCACGCGAGCGCCAGCGCGAGCATCCAGCCGTCGTCGCGGAAGAAGCGGCCGGCAGCAATGACGATCTCGGTCGGCCGCGGCAGTGCGGCATGGGCATCGGCGAAGAGCTGCTCGAACTGCGGTACGACATAGGTGAGGAGGAGGACGACGGCGAGGACGGCGACGCACACCACGATCGCCGGGTAATAGAGGGCCGCGAGCACGCTCTCGCGCAGGCGTTCGGCATTCTCGCGATAGTCGGCAAGCCGCGTGAGCACAAGGGCGAGCGCCCCCGTCGCCTCGCCCGCGCGCACGATCGAGACGTCGAGCGGAGTGAAGATCGCCCCGCCTTCCTCGAGCCCGCTGCTCAGGGTCTGGCCGGCGCGCACCTTGGCTCTGATCCCGGCGACCGCGCGCGCGAGGCGCTTGCTCGCGGTTGCACCCTCGAGGACGCCGAGCGCCTGGTCGAGCGGGTGCCCCGCCGCGAGCAATGCCGCGAGTGCCCTAAAGAAGCCGGCGATCTCGCGGCCCCCGACCGGGCGCCGCCATGGCCGCGGCGGTGCCGCGGCGGCGTCCGCGGTGGTCACCTCGCGGGCCTCGATCGGCAGATGTCCGTGCGCCTGGAGGTGCGTGACCACCGCCTGCGGGTTCAAGGCCTCCATGCGGCCGCTGACGCGCTCGCCGCTGGCATCGAGGGCCTGATATTCGAAGACGGGCACGCTCACCAAGCCTCGGTCACGCGCGCGACCTCCGCGAGCGTGGTGACGCCGGCGAGGCATTTGCGGAGGCCGTCGGAGAACATCGTGACGACACCCTGCTCGCGCGCCGCGCGCTCGATCTCGCGCGTGCCGGCACCCGCGCGCACCAGCTCGCGCACGCCGTCGTCCATCTCGATGAGCTCGAAGATGCCGGTGCGCCCGTAATAGCCCGTGCCGGCGCAGGCCTCGCAGCCCACGGCGCGGAAGAGCGTGCCCGCTCCCGCGTCCGCGATGCCGTGCCGCGCTGCAAGGACGGCGAAGTCGGCGGGCGGGGTGACCGGCTCGCGGCACTCGCGGCAGAGGACGCGGACCAGGCGCTGGCCGATCATGGCGCGGAGTGTGGAGGTCAGGAGGAACGCCGGCACCCCCATGTCGATGAGGCGCGCAATGGCACCCGCGGCGCTGTTGGTGTGGAGCGTGGTCAGCACCAGGTGACCGGTGAGGGCCGCATGCACGCCGATGTTCGCGGTCTCGCCGTCGCGCATCTCGCCGACCATGATGATGTCGGGGTCATGCCGCACCATCGAGCGCAGGAGCCGCGCGAAGCTCAGGCCGATCTCCGCCTTGACCTGGACCTGGTTGATGCCGGGAATCTGGTATTCGATCGGATCCTCGACGGTGAGGATGTTGCAGTCCTCGCGGTTGAGCATGTTGAGGGCTGCGTAGAGGAGCGTCGTCTTGCCGCTGCCGGTCGGGCCGGTCGCGAGCACCATGCCGTGCGGCGCCGCGAGTGCGCGCCGCAGCGTCTCCTCGGCCCCGGCTGAAAGGCCGAGGCTCGCGAAGCTCGGCGCCTCCGCCATATCCTCGAGCAGGCGGATCGAGATGCTCTCCCCATGGATGGTCGGCATGGTGGCGATGCGCATATCGATCTCCCGGCCGGCGACGGCGAAGCGCGCACGGCCGTCCTGCGGCAGGCGGCGCTCGGCTATGTTGAGTCGTGCCAGTATCTTGATGCGCGAGGAGATGGCGCGCGCGAGCCGCGCCGGCGGAGCGGGGATGTGGCGAAGCGCGCCATCCACCCGGTAGCGCAGCCGGAGCTCGTCGCGGAAAGGCTCGATGTGGATGTCGGAGGCGCGCGCCTCGACGGCATCCGCGATGATCTGGTTGACGAGCCGGATGACCGGCGCCTCGCGCGCGAGGTCCTGGAGGCGCTGGATGTCCTCTTCCGCACCCTCGCCGCCGCCGGCGAGCGCCTCTGCGGCGGGCTCCGTCAACGCCTCTCCGGCCGGGAAATAGCGGTTGAGCGCCGCTTCGATGTCCGAGCCGGCGGCGACCCAGGGGATCACCGGCCGGCCGCTTGCGAGCCGCACGGCATCGATGACATAGGCCGCACCCGGGTCGGCCATGGCGAGCACGATGCCGTCCTCGCGGAGCGCAATGGGCAGCGCCTTGGCGTCGCGCAGGAACTTGGGCGAGAGGCCCAAAAGCGCCGGCCGGCTCGGCGGGAAATCCGCCGCCTTTGCGAGCGGCAGGTTGTGGACCCTGGCTACGGCGAGCGCCTTGGTCGAGCTCGAGAGCAGGCCGAGATGCTCGAGCACGTCGTCCAAGGGCTCGTCGGGGTTCTGTTGCGCCCGGCGCGCGCGGCCGAGGTCCTCCGGGCTGAGCTTGCCCAGTTCGACCAGCACCTCGGCGACGGTCTTCACGCTCCCCTCGATCGCGCTAGGCGGCGGCCGTCAGTGCGCGGGCCCATAGGACGTCCCGCAGTTCGCCGTGAGGCCGCGCGCGATCTCGCCCTGGAAATAGCGCGCGTCATCGCCGGGCGCCAGCCACGCGAGCCCGCCGAGCGGCCCCCCGACTGCGACCGTGGCGACGCAGGCCGAGAACCTGCCGGCGACATAGAAGGGCGTGGCGAGCGCAGTGGCAGCGTCGGCTCCCGTCTGCGGCGCATTGTCGGCGCAGGCCGCAAGCGCCAAGACTGCAAGGGCCGCGAGCGAGCCCTTTCCCATCGCTCCCCTCTCCGATCTTCAGGCCAATCTGGTACCCGGCGTACTCATAGCATGCGCCCCTGCCCGCGTCGATGACTACGCCTTTTGCCGCGCGGACGGGGCTTGCCGGACGTGGCGCACCGGCCGCCAGCTTGCGCCGCCTTCGGCTCGCAACCATGGGGCTGTTCGGCTTGACCGCATCGGTATTATCCGGGAAACTGCCGCGCGGGTAAGCAGACGACACCGCCGTTGCCGGCGACAGAACCGCCCGGGTGGCGTTTCCGCTTGGGCTCGCTTCGCAGCCAGCGGTCGCGGACCGAGCTGTCTCTGCATGTGGGGGCCATTGATCTCAGCCAGGTGGCGATCTTTCCTGCCGCAGCGCGGCTCTGTGGCGCCGCTCCTCGGGGGTTCGCGCGCGGGCCTCGTCGTGCTGCTCGCGCTATGCGCGCTAGCCGGCTGCAAGCAGAACCAGTCGACCGAGCAGCCGAGCGTGGGCGAGCTGCTCTCGCAACTCATGAACCGTTCCTTGGCGCCGCCGGCTGAGGGCTCCGCACCCGTGGCCAAGCCCGAGCCGATCCGCATTAAGCCGGGCGGAGACACCGGCGGCGATGCGCAGAAGCAGGTCTATTTCGGCGCCGGGACGGCGGTGGCGCCGCCGGCGCCGACGGCCGAGGTCGCGCCCGCGGGCGAGGACGTGCGCATCAATTTCGAGAATGCGCCGCTGCGCGACGTGGTGCGGCTCATCATGACCGATACGCTCCACCTCAATTACGTGATCGATCCGCGCGTGCAGGGCAACGTCACCATCGCGACCGTCAATCCGATCTCGCGGGCGAACCTGCTTGCCATGCTCGAGACCATCCTGCGCATGAACGGCGGCGCCCTCGTCGCCGACCCCACCGGCTACCGCATCGTGCCCGCGGCCGAGGCAGTTGGCCCGGCTGTGGTCGCCCCGCTCGGCGACCTCAAGGAGCCGCTCCCTGCCGGCTACGGCCTGAGCATCATTCCGCTACGCTACATTTCGGCGCAGAACATCGGCGACCTTCTGGGGCCGCTCAAGAACCTGCCCGGCCTCGTGCGCATCGATACGGCGCGCAACCTCCTCATCGTCGCGGGCGAGCGCAACGAGAGGCAGTATCTCATCGACACCGTGCGCAGCTTCGACGTGAATTGGCTGCACAACAAGTCGGTCGGCATCTTCCCGCTCAAGCATGCCGACCCAGCCAGCATCATCGCCGAGCTCGAGACCATGCTGGGCGGCGGCCTCGCAGCGAGCGGGAGCGCCGCCGAGCAGGCCGCAGCACAGGCGCCCGCGGCAGTCCCGGAGGGCACCCCCCCGGCCACCGTTGTGGCGGCCGGGACATCACCTCCGCTCAAGGGTGTGGTCAAGCTGCTGCCGATCGTGCGGCTCAATGCCGTGCTGGTGGTGAGCCAGAACCCCGAGATGCTGCGCGAGATCGACCAATGGATCGCGCGCCTCGACCGCGACAGCGCCGCGGGCGCCAGCCTCTACGTATACTATCTCAAGAACGGCAAGGCCGCCAACATCGCGCGCATGCTCAACCAGGTCTTCGGCCTGCCGTCCGCGCGCACGGAGGAGCCATCGGGCCGCGTCGCACCCGGAAGCACGCCGGTCGCCGTCGGCGGGCCAAGCGGCACGAGCGCTTTGGCGAGCACCGGCGTGGGCGGCCTGTCTTCGACCGGGCTGGGCGGGATCGGCGGCCTCGGCAGCGTGAACCAGCCGGCCGGCCCGACGGCGGCGCGGCGTGCGGCGAGCGCATCGGCAATCGAAGGATCGTCCGGCGCCGGCGCCCCGGTAGCACCTGCCTTCGCGGGCGTGCGGGTGATCCCGGACGAGGTCGGCAACGCGCTCCTCATCCTCGCCTTGCCCGACACCTACAAGATGATCGAGGCGGCCATCCGCCAGATCGACGTGCCCGCGCTGCAGGTGCTGATCGAGGCGACGATCGCCGAGGTCACGCTCAACAACGAGCTGAGTTACGGCCTGCAGTTCTACTTGAGCCACCTCAACGTGGCCGGCACGCAGGCCGCGACCATCCTCACCGAACAGAGCGCCTTGGGCATCGCCTCCGACCTGCCGGGCTTCAGCTTCATCCTCGGTAAAAAGGGACCGGGCATCATCCTCGACGCGCTCTCGAGCAAGACCAACGTCAACGTCATCTCCTCGCCCCATCTCGTGGTGCAGGACAATCAGGAGGCGCGGCTCCAGGTCGGCGACGTGGTGCCGGTCACGGTGCAGCAGGCGGTGAGCACGGCCGCATCCAACGCGCCCATCGTCAACTCCATCCAGTACATCAACACCGGCGTGATCCTGCATGTGACGCCGCGCGTCAACGTCGGCGGTATGGTCTCGCTCGACGTCGAGCAGGAGGTGAGCAGCGTGTCGTCCAATGCTGCGACCGGCACGCTCACGCCCACCATCTCCGAGCGCCGCATCGACAGCACCGTGTCGATCGAGAGCGGCCAGACCATCGTGCTCGGCGGCCTCATCTCCGACAGCCGCACGGCCACGAAATCCGGCATTCCGCTCGTCTCCGACATCCCGCTCGTCGGCAACCTCGCCGGCGTCACGGACAATTCGGTCGCCAAGACCGAGCTCATCGTCTTCATCACGCCGCACGTCATCCGCGATTCGGGCGAGGCGCGAAGCGTATCGGAGGAATTGCGCGCCAAGATCCTGGGGGCGACCCCGCAAGCGCCGCAAGCGCCGCAAGCGCCGCAAGCGCCGCAAGCGCCGCAAGGGCAGTGAGGTCGCGACCCTCTTTGGGCTAAAAGTCGGCCGCGGCTTCGGGTTAAAGTGACGGCAATGGCCGCAAGACCCGCCATCCCATGAGCCCGGGTGCGCTCCTGCTCATAGCCTCGCCTTTCATCGGCAGCTGGCTCGCGACCCTTGCCGTGCGCCTGCCCGGGGGCGAGCCCACGGCACTCGCGCGCTCGCGCTGCCGCAGTTGCGGCCACAGGCTGGCCCCGCGCGATTTGGTACCTCTCTTGAGCTGGCTTGTCTTGCGCGGGCGTTGCCGCTACTGCGGCGGTGCTATCGGCGTCTATTACCCTCTCGTCGAGCTGGCGGCACTCGCCGTCGCCGCCGCGGCCGTCGCCGTCGAGAGCGGGCCCTTCGTGCTCATCACCTGCTGCCTCGGGTGGGCGTTGCTGGCACTCGCACTCTGCGACCTGCGCGCCTTCCTGTTGCCGGATGCGATCGTCCTGCCGCTCATTCCCTGCGGCCTTGCCGTCGCCGCCTTCACCGCCCCCGAGCCAGGAGGAACGGGAGCGACGATTGCGGGCGAGCATATCGTTGGCGCCGCGCTCGGCTATGCCGTCTTCGCGGCACTCGGCTGGGGCTACAGGGCCTTGCGCAAGCGCGAGGGCTTGGGTGCGGGCGACGCCAAGCTGATGGCGGCGGCAGGCGCCTGGCTCGGCTGGCAGCCGCTTCCGCTCCTGGTGATGCTCGCTGCGGGGATGGCTCTGGCGGGTGCCTTGCTCGCGCATAGGACACCCGCACTCGGCCCCTTGCGAATGCAGAAGGTGCCATTCGGCGCGCCGCTCGCCGCGGCGATCTTCCTCTTCTGGCTGGCGCGGTCATGGTGGGGCCTATATGATCTCACGATCACATAGGCCGCCATTCTCCAATATTTCCTCGCTCGTTAGTCGAAAGTGATCGCATTGGAACGCCGCGTGATTTGACGCTCGGAACGTGCAGGGGTCTCGAGCCATCCGTGTCGCACGGAGGCCGAAATCCCCCTTATTTCGCTCAACCGCGGCGATCGACTCCAGCAAGAAACGGCCGGCGTGCATGGGCAGGCAGGCATGGGCGAGTTACGCGGCCTCCAACATCGGCACTCCGTTGGGGCAGTCTTCCTGCCGAGACCCGCACGGCATGCTTGATGATCAATGATGCGAAGTGGTGCCCGGCAAAGTATTGGTTCCGTTGCCATCGATGTCGTTGTCTCCATACGACAGCAACGTCGCACCGTTCACCGCAGTCACCGAGGTGCCGTTTCCGGTGACGATCGACCTGGCGAAACGAAGTGTCGCAGCCGCCCCATCCGCGGCGAGGCCGTTAGCGCCATTGTTCGAAATATCGCTTTGATCGACCAGCACGCTTACCGTGCCGCCGCCTGCCGGAGCAATGGCGACAATACCCCCGAAGGCGCTGCCCGCCGACGTGCTGGATTGGATGGATAGTTTGACGCCGGCATTGCCCGTTCCGTCCGCCCTGACGCCGACGATATTGTTGTTGGTGGAGACACGATTGAGCACGGCAAGCGCCGAACCGCCTGCGGCAGGCTGGACGAAAATGCCCCCGCCGGTCGTGCCCGTGCCGTTATCGCTGATATAGCTATCCTCAACATAGAGCTCGCCAGACGCGGTGGGCGCGAAGCTAATTCCCAACGCCGCGCCGCTAGCGAATCCGTGGATGATGCATTTCTCGACATGCAGCGCCCCGGCCTTAGTGAAGCTGATTCCGATCGACCCGGTCCCGCCGCCGTCGATGTCCAGACCTCGCAACATCACGGTGTCCGTTGCGGCCACGGCGACGGTAATGCCGTTGGTCTTCGACACCGCTACCCCGGCCGTTCCTCCTTCGCAGGAGATGATGATCGACTTGGTGATGGTGAGCCCACCGAAGCCGCCGGCATCGAGGCAGTTGATCTCGCCGCCCGCGGCCGTCTTCGAGATGGCGCCGATAAAGCTCTTGCAGGGTGCGGTGCGGCTGCACGGATTGGCATCATCGCCGCCGCCCGAAACCCATGTCCGTGTCGCTTGAGCTTGAGCAGGTGCCGCGTGCAAGAGCGGCAGGCACAGGGCGCCGGTGAGAGCCAAGACTACCGAGATTCTCATGATTCTCCTCCTTCGTTCGTGCGTCGATAGGTGAGCGTTTTGGCCCGCCGCGTGATTCGACGCTCAAGACGCGCAGGGGTCTCGACACGTTCGTGTCTTAAGGGGGGCGAAATCTCCCCTTTTCCGCTCAATCGAGCTTGATCATACAGCTCATGGTGTTATGCGCATATGGCTGATGACGCCACCGATACCACAGCACTGGCATGGACTACTTAGGGTAACCCATGCCCGTTGATTCGGCGGTGGAATCCGGGTAATGCCTAGCGCGATGGGCGAGCCGCGGTCATGCCGTTTGTGCCAAGGGCAGGATCTCTCCGAAGCGCTGCTGCTCGAGCGCATGCCGGTCTCCCATCATCTCAGGCGCCACGCGAGCGAGCCCGATCCGCGCTTCTCGCTCCGCTTCGAGATCTGCGAGAGTTGCGGGCTCTTCCAGATCGTCGACCCCGTGCCGCCCGAGCTCATCTATGCGGAGGCGGATACCTACACGACGGGCTTTCAGAAGCCCCGCCATCTCGATGACCTGATCACGACCGCGATCGCTTGCGACGATCCCGGTCGCGCCCTCGACGTCGGCTGCAACGACGGCGCGCTCATGGCAGCACTCAAGCGACACGGCTACGGCTTCGTGGCGGGGGTCGAGCCGAACGGAGCTGCGGCGGCACTCGCGGCCAAGGCGGGGCATGTGGTCTATCGCGATTTCCTCTCGCCGGCGCTCGCCGAGCGCATCGTGGCCGAGCACGGCGTTTTCGACGCCCTCTATCTGCGCCATGTCGCCGAGCATATCGGCGAGCTCGCGAGCTTCTTCGCAGCCTTGCGCCGGTTGTTGCGCGAGGGTGGTCTCTTGGTCATCGAGTTGCCCGAGGTCGAGGCCGGCTTCGCGCGCGGCAATCCCGCCATTCTCTGGGAGGAGCACGTCAGCTATTTCACCGAGCCCTTGGCCGTCTACTTGCTCGCGCGATACGGCTTTCGCGTGCTCGAGCGGCGCCGCTACGCCTTTGGCGGCGGCTCCCTCGCGTTTGTCGCCCGCAAGGAGGCGTTGCACGGCACCCCCCCGCCGCTGCCCCGGCCAGCACCCGCCATCCGCCTCGCCCGCCGCTTCGTGGCGGGCGTCGCACGCTATCGCCGCACCCTTGGCACTGTCCTGAAGGCGGCCGGTGCTGCGGGCTATAAGGTCGCGATTTACGGCGCCGCTCCGCGCTCCGCGGCGGTAGTCAACAGCTGCAATATCGGCGAGGCACTCGATCTCGTGATCGACGATCGCAGCGACATCCAGGGCCGCTTGTTGCCGGGGACCGATCGGCCGATTTGCTCGCTCGCCGAAGCCGCCGCCGGGATCGGCGGCCCGCTGCTCTGCCTTCTCGGGGTAGGGGCCGAGAACGAGTTCAAGGTGCAGGCACGGATGGCGGCCCATTTGCAGGCGCCGCCGCTCTGCATTAGCCTTTTCCCGCCGCGGGATACGCTCGCCTCGGCGGCGGCGGCGGCGGCGGTCATCGCCGCCTAGACGCCTTTTGACGAGGGGCGAGGCCGGCGGTGTTCACGCTCGAGAGGGGTAGGGTGGCCCGGTACGATATTCCCTACGTGAATCTCGCTGCCCAGAGTGCTGAGCAGCTGCCCGAGCTCATGGCGATCTTCGAGCGCGTCATGCGGCGCGGCGCCTTCGTCAACGCGGAGGAGGAGATAGCACGGCTCGAAGGGCGCGTGGCCGAATATTGCGGGACCCGGGAGGCGGTAGCGCTTGCTTCCGGGACGGCGGCACTGGCGCTGTCGTTGAAGGTGGCCGGGATCGGGCCGGGCGACGAGGTCATCACGCCGCCCAATTCCTTCGTGGCCTCGACCGCGACGATCGTAGAGGCGGGCGCGCGGCCGGTCTTCGCCGACGTGCTGCCCGACCAGAACATCGATCCTGACGCGATCGAGCGCGCCATCACGCCGCGGACCAAGGCGATCATGCCGGTGCATTTGACCGGGCGCGTCTGCCGCATGGATCGGATCGTCGAGCTCGCACAGCACCACGGCCTGATGCTGATCGAGGACGCGGCGCAGGCGATCGGCTCGAGCTTCCAAGGCCGCAAGAGCGGTTCGTTCGGCCATTTCGGCTGCTTCTCCACCCATCCCTTGAAGAACCTCAACGCGGCGGGCGATGGGGGCTTCGTGACCACGGACGATGTGGGTGCCGCCGAACGGCTGCGCCGGCTGCGCAACCACGGGCTCGCCGACCGGGCGACCGTCGAGGAGTGGGGCACCGTTGCGCGCATGCATGTGCTGCAGGCGGCGATTCTGAACTACCGCTTCGACAAGCTGCCCGAGATCATCGCGCGGCGGCGGGAGAACGCGGCCCTCTACCAGCGGCTGCTCAAGCACAGAAGCGTCTTCGCCCCACCTTGCCGGCAGGACGAGTTCAACACCTTCCATACCTTCGTCGTTCAGGTCGAGCGCCGGGACGAGCTTCAGCGCCACCTCCGGGAACTCGGCATCAAGACCGCGATTCACTATCCCTTGCCCATCCACCT
>DATNIJ010000184.1:0-11627 GCA_035604475.1 Alphaproteobacteria bacterium | reverse complement strand
CTTCCCCGTGATCAAGCACGCGCACCGCACCGCCGGATTCTTCAAGGTGCGCGGCATCAACCTCAGTCACGCCGAGTTCGAGGACTTCATGTTCCGCAGCCACGATGTCGCCGACTTCAAGGCCGAGGCGGTGAACGAGGGAGGTCTCGATCTTCTCGTGCTCTCGATCGAGATCGCCCAAGGTGCCGACGGCGCGAGCGTGCTCGAGCGCGTCGGCCGTGCCACCAAGGCGAGCTTCGAGATCAGCCCGAAGGTCGTGCTGCTCGAGCGCGGCACACTTGCGCGGGAATTCGAGCGCGCGGTCAAGGCTCCCCGCTTCGTCGACCGGCGCTCATAAGGCGTATCCGGGCAGCGACCCAAACCCCTCGCCAAGGAAACGCAAGACGCCATGGACAATTTCTCTTTGAACCAGATCGTGCGCAAGCCCGCCGTCACTTCCGCGCGCGGGATCGTCGCCTCCCAGCATCGACGCGCGGCCGAAGTGGGGGCCTCAGTGCTCGCCCGCGGCGGAGACGCCGTCGATGCGGCGGTCGCCACCTCCTTCGCGCTCGGCGTGCTCGAGCCATGGATGAGCGGGCCCGGCGGCGGCGGCGCTATGGTGATCCACCGTGCGCGCGAGGGACGCACCTGGTCGGTCGACTTCGGCCTCCGCGCGCCCGCGCGGCTCGATCCGGCGGACTACCCTCTCTCCGGCAGCGGCATCTCCTCGGACCTCTTTCCCTGGCCCGCCGTCGTCGAGGAGAGGAACGCGGTGGGCGCCAGTGCCATCGCCGTGCCGGGAGCGGTCGACGGCATGCGTGTGGCCCACGAGGCCTTCGGCACGAAGCCGTGGCGCGAGCTTGTCATGCCGGCGGCCGAGCTCGCCGCGGGCGGCCTGCTGGTCGACTGGTACGCGGCCCTCATCATCGCGTCGGCCGCACGCGCGCTCGCCGCGAACGAATGCGCGGCCGCGACCTTCCTCGAGGAGGGACGCTGGCCGCCCGTCTCGTCGTGGACCGCACTCGAGCAGAAGTGCCTCGATCTCTCGCGCCTGGCAAGCACGTTGCGGCGTCTCGCCGAGCGGGGGCCGCGCGAGTTCTACGAGGGCGAGCTCGCGCGCGGCATCGCGCGCGACGTGCAAAGCGCGGGCGGCAGCCTCGCGGAAGAGGACCTCGCGGGCTACCGCGCGAGACTCGTCGAGCCGCGCGCGATTGCCTATCGCGGCGGCACCCTCCATGCGGCAGCCGAGCTCACCGCCGGGCCGACGCTCGCGCATGCATTAGCACTCCTCTCGGCGCGCACCCTCGGCGGCGGCGGGCGGCCCGACGGCCATGCCTATCTTGCTTACGCCGAGGCGCTGGAGAAGGCATACGGCTGGCGTCTAGCCCATATGGGCGATGTCGAGGGCGGGCGCGCCGGCCCGAGCTGCACTACCCACTTCGGCATCGTCGATCGGCACGGCAACATCTGCGCCGTGACCCAGACATTGCTCTCGATCTTCGGCTCGAAGGTCGTGCTGCCGGAAAGCGGGCTCCTCATGAACAACGGCATCCTCTGGTTCGATCCGGAGCCCGGCAAGCCGAATTCGCTCGCGGCCGGCAAGCGATGTCTCATGAACGTCTGCCCGGTGGTGGGCGAGCACCGCGGCCGGCGCTTTGCACTCGGCGCCTCCGGCGGGCGCCGCATCATGCCGGCCGTGCTGCAGCTCGTCTCCTTCCTCGTCGATTACGGCATGAGCCTCGAGGACGCCTTCCACCATCCGCGCATCGATTCGAGCGGCGGCGACGCGGTGATCGCCGATCCCACGCTTCCGGAGGAGGTGCGCGAAACCCTTGCGCGCCGCTTCAAGCTCGTCCCTGGCCGGCGCAGCGTCTTTCCCTACCTCTTCGCCTGTCCCGCCGGCGTGCTGCGCAGCGGCGATACCAACGAGGGTGCGACCGAGATCATGTCGCCTTGGGGAGACGCGGTCGCGGAGGGCGCACCATAATGCATGTCATGGCGATGAAGCCTCTCTTCCGCTCGAGGCCCCCGCCACCGGTGCTGCCGTGCGATCCGCCTTGAGCCAGCGAAAGAGCTCCTCTTTCCGCCGCTCGAGCAGGAGCGCACCGTCGCGCGCCGACCAGTCATAGACGCCGCGACCGCTGGGCAATCCGCGATGCCCGTCCGCCACCAGCCGGTCGAGTGCGGGCGGCGGATGAGGTGCCGCGTCGAGGCTTGGTTGGAGGAAGTGGGCGAAGGCCACCATGGTATCGAGCCCGCCGACATCGGCCGATTCGATCGGCCCCGTGATCGCAAGCCGCCTGCCGATCGAATTGCGGACGACCGCGTCGATCGCTTCCGCCGATGCGACGCCCGCGGCCCACAGCGCCCACGCCTCCCGGAGTGCCGCGAACTGAATGCGGTTCCCGATGAAGCCCGGCACTTCCTTGTCGATCACCACCGGTTGCTTGCCCGCATCGCGCAAGATTTCGCACACGCGCGGGACCAGCTCGCGCGCCGTCTCGGGACCCGCGCACACTTCCACGAGAGGGATCAATTGCGGCGGATACCAGAAATGCGTGGCGATCACACGGCTGCGGTCGCGCATCCTCTCGACAAGCTCGCTCGCGAGATGTCCGCTCGATGAGGCGAGCACCGTCTTCGCGCTGCAGAGGGCATCGAGCCTCCCGAAGATCTGGCACTTGAGCGCCATGTCCTCGGGGACGGCCTCGATCACGAGCTCGGCGTCCGCGGCGTCCTCGAGCCTCGTCGTCGTTCGAATGAGAGCGAGCGCGCTCTCGCATTGCTCGGCCGTCTTCAGCCCATGGGCCACGAACGATTGCAGGCTCGCCTTGATCTTGACGAGGGCTGCGGCAAGGCTCGGGGCGCTGCGGCCGATCAGGCAGACCTGCCATCCTGCGCTTGCAAAAATTTCGGCGATACCGTGGCCGATGATGCCATTGCCGATGACCGCCATTTCTCGGGCTTTGCCGCTGCCAGCCATAGCTTCCTCCTCACGCCCCGCTCGTTGGGAACAAGACGCTGAATCCTATACCGGAAACGGCACCCGCACGGTGCAAATCGGGACTCGGGGAGGACATGCCGAGCGCATACACTATATATGTGTCCCGCCGATACCCTGGCGGGTGAGGGTAGAGAGGGGCGGGCATCGAGGACGGCGGCATGGGCGATCGCCCGCGCCCCCATGACGGGCCGAGGCCCTGGTCAAACGGCGCCAACCGTGGTGGAGTGCCGGCTCCGTCATCGCGACCGCAGCGGCCGCGTCTCATAGGCGATCTTCCTTGGAAGCGTGAATGTCATGGAACAGCGGATGAACGGTGCCGAAAGCCTGGTGCGCACGCTCTTGGCCGGCGGCGTCGATGTCTCCTTCACCAATCCCGGCACCTCGGAAATGCATTTCGTCGCGGCCCTCGACAAGGTCGAGGGCATGCGCTCGGTGCTTTGCCTCTTCGAGGGTGTCGCGACCGGAGCCGCCGACGGCTACGGCCGCATGGCGGGAAAGCCGGCCTCCACCCTTCTGCACCTCGGCCCCGGGCTCGGCAACGGGATCGCCAACCTCCACAACGCCAAGCGGGCGTTAACACCGCTCGTCAACATCGTCGGCGAGCACGCGACCTATCACCGCGCCTATGACGCGCCCTTGACTTCCGACATCGAGGGACTGGCACGGCCGGTCTCGGGTTGGGTGCGCACCGCGACCGATGCGCGGAGCGTCGCCGCGGACGGTGCTGCCGCGATCGCGGCGGCACGCACTCCGCCCGGCCAGGTCGCCACCCTGGTCCTCCCCGCGGATACCGCTTGGAACGAGGGGAACGGCGTGGCGCCGCTCCCGCCCGTGCCGGCGGCACGGCCGGTCGCGGATGCGGCGATCGACGCCGCCGCGCGCATCCTGAAGCGCGGCGAGGCGACGATGATCCTTTTGGGCGGCGAGGCACTCCGCGAGGAGGGGCTCGCCCTTGCCGGCCGCATCGCAAGCAAGACCGGCGCGCGCCTGATGGCGCCGACCTCGAACGCGCGCATGGCGCGAGGGACCGGCCGCGTCGCCGTCGAGCGCGTGCCCTATCCGGTCGATCATGCGCTTGCCGCACTCAAGGACGTGCAGCATTTGATCCTCGTCGGCGCGCGCACGCCGACGGCCTTTTTCGGCTATCCCGGCAAGCCGAGCCTCATGACCCCTCCGGGATGCGACGTGCAGACGCTCGCGACCCCGGAGCAGGATCTGATCGCGGCACTCACGGCCCTCGCGGAGGCACTGCACGCACCCCGCAACGCCGGCAACGTCCCGCCCGTGGAACGGCCGCAGGTCCCGCGGGGCGGGGCCGTCGCGCCCGAAGCGCTCGCGGCGATGCTGGGAGCACTGCTTCCGGAAGGAGCGATCGTGTGCGACGAGTCCGTCACCACCGGACGCGGCTTCTTTCCAATGACCCGCGCGGCACCGCCGCACGATTGGCTGCAGATCACGGGAGGTGCGATCGGCCTCGGCATGCCGCTCGCAACCGGGGCCGCCGTGGCCTGCCCCGAGCGCAAGGTGATCAACCTCGAGGCCGACGGCAGCGGCATGTATACGCTGCAGGCGCTGTGGACCCAGGCGCGCGAGCGCCTCGACGTCTTGACGCTCGTCTGGTCGAACCGCACTTACGCCATCCTGCGTCACGAGCTCGCGCAAGTGGGTGCGGGCAATCCCGGCCGCAAGGCGCTCGACATGCTGAGCCTCGGCGATCCCGAGCTTGACTGGGTGCGGCTCGCGGGCGGCATGGGGGTCGAGGGCAGGCGGGCCGCGACGATGGACGAGCTCGTGCGTTCCTTCCGCGCCGGCCTCGAGGCGAAGGGGCCGTTCCTCATCGAGGTCGCGCTCTAGCGGGGCCGCCATTTCGTCAGTATACTGCTCTTTTGCGGCCGCCCGCCTCGACGGCTAGGTGCGGGCGCTCCGCGCCTTTATGAGGCGATTGCGGATCGCGAGGCGATGACAAGGGGGGAGAAGCCATGAATACTTTAACGGATGTCGTCGTTCCGGCGCGGGACGGCGGGGCCTGGGTGGTCAGGAAGGGCCAGCATATTCGCGTGACCGAAATCCAAGGCGGGGCCATCGGCGACTTCGTTTGCTTCAACGCGAACAATCTCAGGGAGCGCTTAAGCCAGGCGCGTACGAAGTGCAATCAGGGCCGGCTCTTGATCACCACGGGCAACCATCTCTACAGCCGCGACAACAACGTGCTCCTGACGGTCGCCGAGGACACTTACGGCATCCACGACATGCAATACGGCATGTGCAGCGCCTGGGTGTTCGCCAACTTCAGGGACAAGGACTACCGCGGCTTCAAGGCGGGCGGCATGCAGGTCGGCGGTCCCCTCGGCGTGCCGCCCTTCGGCTGCTACGAGGTGCTGCAGAAGGCGCTCAAGCCGTGGGCGGTCGAGCCGGAGAATATCCCCGAGCCTCTCAATCTCTTTCAGACCCTCGAGTACGATTTCTCGAACTATACCTTCAAGCTGATCGACGGCCGCAGCAAGGCGGGCGACTACATCGACTTCGTCGCGCGCATGGATGCGCTTTGCGCGCTCAGCGCCTGCCCGTCGATGGGACGGCCGCTCAAGGTGCAGATCTATGACGCGTGAGGATCGGCCCGCCGCCGGCGTGGGGCGCCTCAGCGACCCCTCCCCTTTCCTTCTCCGGTCTTGAAGCGCGCGCGCACCTCGTCGCGCGCGTCGCGATGGAGGTAATGGGCGCCAAGTGCCGCGAGCGCCGCGATGAGGATGCCCGAGGCGCGCTTCTCGTCGCGATGGCGGCTCGAGGCCGCCCGCTCCTGCCAACACCATTCCTTGACCGGGCGGTCATGCCCCACGCAGGTATAGACGATCGAGCCCGGCGGCCGCGCGAGGCCGCCGAGTGAAGTGAGCGCCTGCCACACCGCGTTTCCCGCCTCGATCTGGGCGTCGGCGCGGCCCGGCTCGCCGTTCCCGCTGCCGTCGACCTTGAGCTCGAGCGGGGCCGCATGGAGGCGCTCGAGGCCTGCTACGGCGAAATCGCGGCGGAACTGGTGCGCCGCCTTGAGGCTCGTGCCGTCGATGGTGCCGTCGCGCACCATGCGGATCCAGCGGTCGGCTATTCTCTGGGGGCGGCTGTCCGGCCCGCTTTCGTCGAAGGGTGCGCGCGGCAGCTCGAGGACCTCGTCGTGCCGCCTGCGCTCCGCCGTCGCGCGCACCGGCGTGCCCTCCTCCTCGTTGCGGCGCTCCGCCACTTCGTGCTTGCGGCTCGCCGCCAGCATCTGACGGCGCGCGCGCGCCGTCGACTTCAATCTCGCCTTGAGAAGCTGCGGGGCAGCGCGCCATTCCTCCGTCACCTCGACCACTTCCGCGATCTCGTCGCCGGCGGCGAGGCGGAAGAGCCGTATGCGCTCGCCCTCGCGCCATTCGAAAAAACCGGGCATGTCGAGGCGCGGCTCGGCAAGGAGCGGAAGGCCGCCCTCGTCGCGGCCGACGATGATCGCGGCAAGCCCCATGCGCCCGCCGCGGCGCTCGTGCCCTGCGGCCACACCCCTTCGGCAGTCGGATTCGAGGCTCATCACCTTTGCTCTAGGAGTCACTTGGCGAGCGCGCGCCCCGAGCGGGCGGGCGGCCTCGGGAAAGGCGCGGGAGGGCGGCCGGGGAGGTCGAACCGCCGCTCCCGCTACGGGCGCGAGTTTGGGCGATGGGGGGCACCTCGCGACCCGATGGCTGGATGAGGGGGATGCTTGGGCTCACTGGACAAGGCGCGACAAGGAGAGATGGGCTCGCTGGGATCACGCCCGAACGATACGAAATGTATCGCACAATGTCAATACCTATCGTATCGTACAGGGCCATTGCGCATCGCTACAATTTGTATCGATGGTGCAGTATCCCCATGACCGGCTTCGCGAGGCGCGCGAGCGTGCCGGCTACCCGACAGCCGCCGCCTTCGCCAAGACCCACGAGCTCACGGAAAGCACCTACCGCAGCCACGAGAACGGCTCGCGCGGCCTGAGCATGGCGGCGGCCCGCTTTTATGCCGAGCTGCTCGGCGTGCCGTGGACCTGGATCATGGCGGGCGAGCCGCCGGCGAGCTCGGGGGAGAAGGGCGGTGAGCGCAGCGCCGAGCGGACTGCGGTGCCGCAGCCGGCACCGCCGCCCTTGCGGCCTCGCGTCGACATCGAGGTGCTCGCCGCCATCCTCGAGCGGGTGGAGGCCAATCTCGCGCGCCGGCGCCGCAAGATGAGCCCGCTCCACAAGGCCGAGCTCATCGCCCACAGCTACGCCCTCGTCGAAGAGTTCGGGCTCGAGGCCGCCACCCGCGAGCTGCGCAACGGCCTCCGCGTACGCTCGCGCTCCCACGCCAAGAGCGCCTGAGAACCCCCCAGAGCGCCCCCCGCCCAACGCCTCCGAGGCGCCTTCGCCAGCGTCGCGCGTTGCCATGAGCCGGGCACGCCGAGCCGTCCCCCGGAGGCGCCACAAACCTCGGAGAAAGCGGAGATTTTTCTTCACTATGGCGGGAGAGAATCTGTCTTGACGCAATCATCGCGTGTATATTAGCTTCGCGAGTCCCCCGTGGTAGTGGGGGTGGGCTGCGCACAACAGCCCACCAGCGCGGCGTCCCCCGCGCCCAACACCAGACGCTGCCCACTCGCCGGGTTAGCCCAGCGGGTGCAGCCTAGCACAGGCATGTCATGGGGATCATGGGTGGGGAAGCAAAGGTCCGGCTCGCGCTCGCGGCGCAAAGCATCGAGAGCCCTGAGGATCGCCACCGCGCCCAGGCACTCCAAGCCTTCAAGCACGCCATCGATGCGCTGTTCGAGGCGGAATCGGCCGAGCGCGCAATTCCTGCGGTGAGGGAGCTCTTCGCGATCGCCCATCGGCCATCGCTGAGATTGGCGACCCTTCACGGCCGCCTGCTGCCGCCAGACCTTGCCCTCGGCCATGCCGGAGCGGGCCTGCGCGCGCCGGCGCCGCGCGCCTTCCCGCGCTTGCCGGCCAAGGCGGGCCCGCGCGGAGAAACCCGCCGCGCCGAGGCCGCCCTCGCGCGCCTCGTCATCTCGCGCTGATCGCCCCGACCGCCGCCCGCCTGCACCAGCGATACGGTCCATCCTCTGCGATGCATCATGTATTGACATAATATGATGCAATATGTATCGTCCTCCCACGCCGCGCGAGCGCCTCGCCCCTGCCGCAGACCAGGAGACGTCGCCCATCTGCCTCCCTAGCGCCTCAGCCGATCTTCTCCCAGCGGCATCCGCGCCCGCCCCTGCCGAGGTCGCGGCAGCGCCCCGTACCTATCGCGCCGAGCTCATCGAGGGGCGCGGCTACCGGGCCACGCTCGTGATCGAAGCGATATCTCCGAGCGCTGCCGCGGGCGAGGCCGCGCGCTACGCGGCCACATGGGGTTATTGCCTGGGGCGCCTCAAAGCCGGGGCCGGAGAAAGCCCCGCATGGTGAGGGCCAGCCTCTCCGCACTCCTCCTGGCACTTGCGCTTCCGGCAGCCGCCCCAGCAGGAGCAGAGGGCATCCTCGACAGCCTGGGCTGCATCGCGCGCGCCGTCTATTGGGAGGCACGGGACCAGCCCTTCGACGGCCAGCTCGGCGTCGCCTTCGTCGTGCTCAATCGCATGCGCACGAGCGCCAAGACCGCCTGCGCGGTCGTCGGCGAGCGCGGCAGCTTTCTCGCGATCGCGCAACATGGCCACGCGCGCGGGCGCGACGCCCGCGCCTGGGGGCTTGCTCAGGAGGCCGCCCTCATCGCTTGGCAGGAGCCCGACGCCGACCCCACGGACGCCGCCACTTACTTTCACCGCCTCGACGTGCGGCCGGCGTGGGCAGAGAGCCTCACCTTCACGCGCCGCATCGGCACGCATCTCTTCTTCCGCGCGAGGGAGGCGGCTGAGGCGGCACCTTCCCCCTCCACGCGGCCGGCAGCCTTAGCGGGAAAGGAAAAATGACCCATTGCCATGGACCGCGCGGCAACACCACGGCATGATCCGCCTTGCGATAGAGCGGCGTGACGCCGCGTGAGCGCGGCAGGGGGGCGGCGCGCGATGGCCGAGAGGGCTTACGTCCTGGCGATCGACCAGGGGACCACGAGCACGCGGGCGATGCTCTTCGATGGTGCGGGCCGGCCGCACGGGATGGCGCAGAAGGAGCTCGCGCAGAGCTACCCCGCCCCCGGCTGGGTCGAGCATGATCCAGAGGAGATCTGGAGCGGTGTGCTCGAGGTGTGCCGCCGCGTGATCGCGCAAGCCCGCGTCAGCGCGCGCGAGATAGCCGCGATCGGCATCACCAACCAGCGCGAGACCACGCTGCTCTGGGAGCGCAAGAGCGGCCGCCCGATCCACAATGCCATCGTCTGGCAGGACCGGCGCACGGCGCAAGCGTGCCGCAAGCTCGCCGCCGAGGGATTGGGCGAGCTCGTGGCGGCGCGGACGGGCCTCCTCATCGATCCCTATTTCTCCGGCACCAAGATCGCCTGGCTGCTCGACCACGTCCCCGGCGCCCGCGCGCTTGCCGAGCAAGGCGAGCTCGCCTTCGGCACCGTCGACAGCTTCCTCCTGTGGCGGCTCACCGGCGGGCGCGCGCATGCGAGCGATCTCACCAACGCCTCGCGCACGCTCCTTCTCGATATCCACCGCCAAGCGTGGGACGCCGAGCTCCTCGAGGCCTTCGGCGTGCCGGCCGCGGTCTTGCCGCGCCTTCTCCCCAACGTCGCCGATTTCGGCGAGACCGAGCCGCATCTCTTCGGCGCCGCCATCCCCGTAAGCGGGATGGCCGGCGACCAGCAGGCGGCGAGCATCGGCCAGGCCTGCCTCTCGCCCGGCATGATCAAGGCGACCTACGGCACCGGCGCCTTCATCCTGCTCAACACCGGAGGTGAGGCCCTCGCCTCGCGCCATCGGCTGCTCACCACCATCGCCTACCTGCTGCCCGATCGCCCGGTCCAATATGCCCTTGAGGGCAGCATTTTCGTGGCGGGTGCCGCCGTGCAGTGGCTGCGCGACAAACTCTCGCTCATCCGCGACGCCGGCGAGAGCGAAGGGCTCGCTCTCGGCCTTGACGACAATCGCGGCGTTTATCTCGTTCCGGCCTTCACGGGTCTCGGTGCCCCCTATTGGCAGCCGGACGCGCGGGGTGCGGTGCTCGGTCTCACGCGCGACAGCGGAGCCGCCGAGATCGTGCGCGCGGCACTCGAGGCCGTCGCCTACCAGACCCACGATCTCATGGCGGCGATGGCGGCGGACGGGGCAGGAGCGCTGACGGCGTTGCGCGTCGATGGCGGCATGGTCAAGAACGACTGGCTGCTGCAGTTCCTCGCCGACATCCTCGCACTTCCCGTGGCCCGCCCCGCGGTCGCCGAGACCACCTCGCTCGGTGCCGCCTATCTTGCCGGGCTCGGCAGCGGCTTCTTCAGCTCGACCGAGGACATCGCGCGCAACTGGCAGTGCTCCCGCCTCTTCGAGCCGCGCATGTCGGGCGACGAGCGCGAGGCCCTCCTTGCGGGCTGGCGCCGCGCGGTCGCCGCCGTGCAAGGCATGGCCGAGGCCGGTTGAGGATCATCGCTCGGCACTCGCCGGCGCTTGCGCCTCCGGTGCCCGCCCCGCCTCCGCACCCACGGGCGTCATGCCGGTCGGCGGCGCGAAGGCGCTCTTCGCCCCCGCAGCAACGCTCGGCCGGCGCGTCATGCGCCAGAGCGCGAAGAGGGCGAGCAGCACGGTCACCCCCGTCACGAAGACGAAGAGCCCGCGCGGGCCGAGCCTTCCCATGAGGGCAGCCGCCGCGAGCGGTCCGGCACTCGCGCCCAAACCCCAGGACAAGAGGAGCCCGCCGCTTGCCTTGACCGTGTCGCGCGGCTCGAGAAAGTCGTTCGCGTGCGCCACGCCGAGCGGATAGAGGGTGAAGGAGAAGCCGCCGTAGAGGCAGGCGAGCGCAATCAGCGTCAGCTTCGAGTAGCCGGCGAGTGCTGCCATGCCGAGGCTGACGAAGGCCGTCGCGAGCGCCACGCCTACGATGACGTAGCGCCGGTCGTAGCGATCGGAGATGCGGCCGAGCGGATACTGGAAAAGGAGCCCGCTCGTGATCGCAGCACCCATGAAATAGGAGACCTCGCTCACCTTGAAGCCGCTGCCTTGGGCGAAGACCGCACCCATGCCGTAGAGCGAGGAGGTGACGAGCCCCGAGGCCACGCAGGCGAGCACGCCCAAGGGAGAGACGCGGTAAAGGGCTGAAAAGTCGAGGGTCGAGCTCGCGACCGGGGTCGGCGTGACAGCACTCGTGAGGGCCAACGGAATGAGCGAGGCCGAGTAGAGGAGTGCCGCGATCATGAAGAAATCGCGGCTGTAGGGGTCGTAGAGGTTGAGCAGGAGCTGGCCCAAGCCGAGGGCGGTGTAGCTCACCATCATATAGAGGGAGAAGAGCTGGCCGCGCCGCGCCGTGCCGACCCGCGCATTGAGCCAGCTCTCGACCACCATGAAGAGTCCGGCGAAGCAGAAACCGAGGATCGCCCGCATGGTGCCCCAGACATAGGGCGAGATGAAGAAGCCGGCGACGAGCACGACGGTCGAGACCGTCGCGGCGAGCGCGCTGAAGGCGCGGATGTGGCCGACCCGATTGATGATGTGGTGGCAGGTGCGCGCGCCGATGACGAGCCCCAC
>DATNIJ010000183.1:0-5147 GCA_035604475.1 Alphaproteobacteria bacterium | reverse complement strand
CGCCGCGCGGTGGTGGCGGAGGCCGCGACCTATCTCGGCGACACGCGCTTCGTCGACGGGGCGCGGCGCTTCGACATGGGCGAGCGCGACCATTTCATCTCGCTCGAGATGGCATCGATCGGCATGGAAATGGTGGCGGCGTGGGGCCCGGAGGCGATCACGGCACGCCTCAGCATGCTGACGGAGCGCCTCGCCGACGGCCTCGGGAACTCGGGCGTGCTGATCCCCGACGCGCGGGTGCGCGCACCCCATATCCTGAGCGTGCGTTTTCCAGGCGGCACGCCTCAAGGGCTCGTCGAGCGGCTCACGGCAGAGAGCATCTACGTCGCCCCGCGCCTCGGGCGCATCCGCATCAGCCCGCATGTCTACAATGACGAGGAAGACGTGGACCGCTTCGTCGCGGCGTTCCGCAAGGTGGCGCGCTGATGTCCAAGTGCTGCGCCGGTGACGAGCACGAGCGAATGGAGCGGCGATGAGTGACCTGAAGCCCAACCCCGAGCTCATTCTGTGCGAAGGCACATCGGCAGCGGCGCCCGTGCGCGAGGCCTATCCGGTCAGGACCGCCGAGCTGGGCGGCGGGCTCAGCGTGCGGCGCGCCTTGCCGCACCGCTCACGCCGCCTCGTCGGCCCCTGGTGCTTTCTCGACCATTTCGGGCCCTTGAGCTTCAAGGCGGGGAAGCCCATGGACGTGCCGCCCCACCCGCACATCGGGCTCCAGACCGTGACCTGGATCATCGAGGGCGAGGTGCTGCACAAGGACAGCCTCGGCAACGAGCAGCTCATCAGGCGCGGCGCGCTCAACCTCATGACCGCCGGCAACGGCATCGCGCACTCGGAGGAGACTCCACCCCGCCATTCGGGCCGTCTTCATGGTGTGCAATTATGGACGGCCCTGCCCGCGGACCGCCGCAAGGGCGCTGCGGCGTTCGACCATTATCCGGCACTGCCTGCGGCCGGCTTCGGCGCTTGCCGCGCCGTCTTGCTGATGGGAAGCCTGGGGGCCCAGCACTCGCCGGCCGCGGCCTATTCGCCGATCGTGGGGGCCGAGCTCAGCGCCGAGCGCGATGGCAGTGCCGAGGTGCCGCTCGAGCCTGCTTTCGAGCACGCGCTCCTGCTGATCGAGGGGAGTGCGGCACTCGAGGGGGAGGCCTTGGCACCCGACCGGCTCTATTATCTCGGCGTCGGCCGGGAGCGCTTGACGCTTGCGCTCCGCTCAGGCCTGCGGCTCATGCTCATCGGCGGCGCTCCCTTCGGCGAGAGCATCCTCATGTGGTGGAACTTCGTCGCGCGCGCGCCCGAGGAGATCGCCGAGGCGCGCAGCGACTGGGAGGCGCGGCGCCGATTCGGCGAGGTCTCGACCTATAGCGGCGAGCGCCTCGCGGCACCCGCATTCGTGGGCCGGCTCAAGCCGGGCGGGTGAGCGACGCGGCCGCTACTCCGCCGCGGCGGCCGTCTCGGACGCTTGAGCGGGCTTCTGGATGTGCAGCCCCAAGGCCGTGACCACCGCGGCCATGAGCGCAAAGGCGGCAAGGCTATAGAGCCCGCCTGCGAAGCTGCCGGTGCTGGTCTTGACCCAGCCGACGATGGAGGGGCCGAAGAAGCCGCCGAGATTGCCGAGCGAGTTGATCCAGGCGATGCCGGCGGCCGCCGCCGAGCCGGTCAGGAACATCGACGGCATCGACCAGAAGGGCCCTTTGCTGCCGTAGAATCCGATCGCGGCGATCGACATGCCGACGACCGCCCAGGCGGTACCGACGCAACTCCCGGCAATGACGAGGCCGACCGTCGCCGCGATGCAGCCCCAGAAGAGATTCCAGCGCCGCTCGCCCATGCGGTCGGAGACCCAGCCCCAGATCACCATGGCGATGGCGCCGCAGACGTAAGGGATCATGCTCACCCAGCCGACCTGCATGTTGGTGAGCCCGAGCTGCTTGACCATCTGCGGCAGGAACAAGAGCATGCCGAGACTGGCGGTGACGATGCCGAGATAGTTGAGCGAGAGGAGCAGCACCTTCACATCAGAGAACGAGCGCAGCAGGCTCACTTTGCGCCGCGTCTCGATGCGGCGGCGCTCCTCCGCCATGGTGGCTGAGAGCCAGGTGCGCTCCTCCTCGCTGAGCCAGCGCGCCTGGGCCGGGCGATCGGTCAGGTAGAAGAGGGCGGCGATGCCGACAAGCACGGTCGGCGTGGCTTCGGCGATGTACATCCACTTCCAGCCGGCCAGGCCGAGGAGGCCGTTGAGCCCGAGGAGGGCCGTCGAGACGGGTGAGCCGACCGCAACCGCTACCGGCAACGCCAAGGTGAAGCCCGAGAAGATGCGGGCGCGGTGCCGCTCGGGGAACCAGTAGGTCATGAAGAGGATGATGCCGGGGAAAAGCCCGGCCTCGGCGAGGCCGAGGAGGAAGCGCAGCGTCATGAAGCTCCAGGGCCCGGTGCAGAATGCGGTGGCACCCGACAAGAGCCCCCAGCTCACCATGATGCGCGCGATCCATAGGCGCGCGCCGACTTTCTCCAGGATGAGATTGCTCGGCACCTCGAGAATGAAATAGCCCCAGAAGAAGGCGCCGGCGGCCAAGCCGTAGGTCGCGGCGTCGAGGCCGAGGTCCTTGTTCATGGTGAGGGCCGCGAAGCCCACGTTGATGCGGTCGAGATAGCAGAGGAAATAGCTCAGGACCGCGAAGGGCAGCAGGCGCACGTAAACCTTGCGTATGGCGCTCCGCTCGAGCGTGCGGTCCATGGCTCGCCTCCCTGGGGTTTATCGACCGGCTTCAAGCCGTTTTGCCGAGCATAGCGCGATCGAGACTTGCGATAAACGGCTATCGCTCGCGTGGGGCTCCCGGTGCGGCAGTGCCGGCACGCTTACGGGTCATTGGTACCCCGACCCGACGCCGCAAGGCGACAACGATTCCATGATCGCGGAATTCATGAAGCGGAGCTTCGAACGCTATCGGGATCAGGAAGCCGCGCAGGCGGAGTAGCGCGCGACGTTATCGCTGAGCCCCCTCAGTCATGGCCGGCTTGTCCCGGCCACCCATGTCTTTCCTTTCACGCTTTGAGGCGTGAATGTTCGGGAGGGCCAATCGCTCACGCCTCATCCCACAGGATGCGTGGGTTCATGTCGCGCACAAAAGCATCGACATGTGCCTCGAAGTCTTTGGCGGGTACGCCTTGGCTCTCGAGCAGCAGGGATTGCTCGACCAATTGCAGCCGTCTTCGCGCGACCTTGCGCGCTTGCTGACGGACGATCTTCGCTAGGGGTTCGTTCGGCACGAGGGCATAGACGAGCGTGCAGTTCAGCGCCTCGGCAACACGGCGTAGTGTTGCCAGTTGGACGGTACCCCTGAGCTCGGACTGCTCGATTTGGACGACGGAAGGCTGTCTTATCTTGAGCCGCCTTGCGAGCTGAGCGGAGGACATTCCGAGCGCCTCGCGGATGGCCTTGATCCATCCGCGCACGGGCGGCTTGAAGCGTTCCGTTGGCCGCAATTTAGCGAAGCGAGCATCTAGGCTCTGACGCGACTGTGCGGCGAGGCGTTGATTGTTCATAGGTTTTGGCCTATCAAAAACTCTGTCTGGAATAGGCTATAACCTATATGAAGACCTAATATCAATAGGCTAGGACCTATTGGAATTCGCCGGAAAAACCCGCTCTAATCCTCAAGATTGGCCCTGATCCTGCACTGCAACGCCGCGATGTCGATCTGATCGACGGCGCCGCTGCCCATGAGGTCGAGCGCGTGCGCGGCGGCTGCCCCCATGGCGATGCATGGGCCCATGACGCGCACCGAGGAGAGGGCCGCGGGATCGCCGTCGACGGTACGCCCGGCGGCGATGAGGTTGTCGGCCTCGCGGGGCAGCATGGCGCCGAGCGGGATGTAATGCATGTGGTCGTCGCCGAACTCCTCCCAGCGCACACCCTCGGCGCGGTCGTGGAGCTCGATCGGCCAGGAGCAGCGCGCGATGCGATCGGCGAAGACCACACCTTGGCGCACCTCCTCAGTGGTGAGCTGGTGGCGGCCCTCGATCCAGCGCGTCTGGCGCACGCCGGGGAAGCCGTAGGCCTTGACGCGGCTGCTGCCGAAGGCAAGCGGGAATTCGGCGCGCAGGAAAAGCACGAGCCGGTCGACTTGCGCGCGGCCCTCCAACACCAGGCGCGAGGTGCTCACGGGATCGAGCGGTGTCTCGATATGGGTCATGTTGACGAGCACCTCGTCCGCCCAGTCGCCCTCGCCCGGAAAGGCGAAGGCGAAGCCGTCGCGGCGCACGAGGCCGTAGGCGGCCCCGCGCGCGCCGAGCCGCTCATGCAGCTCACGCAAAGGTAGGGCCGCGAGTGCCGCCCGCTCGACCCCCTCCAAGGTGAACATGAGCGTGCCGTAGATGGGCTCGACCGGCTCGCGCACCGCGAGGCCCGCACTCCAGGCGAGTGCCGCATCGCCCGAGGCGTCGACGAAGCCGGTGGCCTCCACCTTGAGCTCGCCGTAGCGGGTGGCAAGGCGAAGCGCCTTGAGGCGCCTGCCGTCCCGCTCGACGGCTGAGAGCACGGCGCCGAGAAGGGGGACGACGCTGGTACCTCGCACCGCCTCCTCGATCCAGCGCGCAAGTGCGGACACCTTATATTGCACGATCGTTGTGTTGCGCCGGCGGTGGAGGTAATGAAGCGCGCCCGCGACCCCGAGGTCGGCGAGGATGCGGTCGGCGATGCCGTGGGTCACTTGGCGCGGGCTCGGGCCGTTGGCGAAGAGGCCGCAGAAGGTGCCGACCATGGCGCCGACCGACTGGCCGCCGAGGGCCGGTGCGGCATCGATGAGGACGACGCGGCGGCCGAGGCTTGCGGCCTCGAGGGCTGCGCTGACGCCGGCAATGCCGGCGCCGAGCACGGCGATGTCGGCGCCGAGCGTTGGCACGTCCGCGGGCTCGCGGCGGACGAGATGCGTCTTAAGGCTCATCGCCACCTGAGCAGCCACGCCTCGAGGCGCGAGAGCACGAGGCTGATGAGAAGGCCCAATGCCGAGAGGATGGCGACCCCCGCGAGGAGCTGGTCGACGCGCAGCAGATTGCCCGCTTCGAGCAAGAAGGCGCCGACGCCGTGCCGGGTCGCGATCATCTCCGCGGCGACCATGAGGATGAGGGCGATCGACGTCGTGATG
>DATNIJ010000182.1:0-9002 GCA_035604475.1 Alphaproteobacteria bacterium | reverse complement strand
CCCCCATTCCTTGGCGTAGCGCTCGCGGAAGGCATACATCTCGGGAAATTTCCTGCCGGTGTCGACGTGGAGCACCGGAAAGGGCACGCGCCCGAAGAAGGCCTTGCGCGCGAGCCAGACCATGACGTTCGAGTCCTTGCCCAGGGACCACAGCATGGCGAGCCGCCCGATCCGGCTGAAGGCCTCGCGGATGATGTAGATGCTCTGGCTCTCGAGGACTTCGAGATGCGTCATAAGACCGGGTTTCTCGTAGCGGGCCGCGCCCGCGGCAGGGCACCTTCCCTAGCCTTCAAGGGTCGGCTTGTAAAGCGCGAATGAGGCCTCAGAGCCCGAGAAGGGCGAGTTGGCGCGCGATGATCTTGTGCTCGTCGTAAAGCTCGAGCGCCCGCGCGCGCCCGGCGGCTCCCTGCCGCGCGCGCAAGGCCGGATCGGCAACGAGCCGCCCCAAGGCTGTCGCGAGCGCTCGCGGATCGCGAACGGGGACAAGGGCACCTGTCTCGCCCGACACCACCTCCTCGCGCGCGCCGCGGATGTCGGTTGCGACCACGGGAAGCCCGCTCAGCATGGCCTCGATGATCGAGCGCGGCATGCCCTCGCGGTGCGAGGGCAGCGTGAAAATGTCGGCCGCGCGCAGGAGCTGCGGCACGTCGCTGCGATAGCCGAGGAGACGAATGCGCGGAGCGAGTTGGGAATCGCGCGCGAGCGCGTCGATCGCCTGGTCGATGGCGGAGGCATGGTCGCTCGGCAGGCGCTCGCCCACGACCCAGAGAATTGCTTCCACCTCGCGCATGGCCTCGAAGAGCTCGAGATAGCCCTTTTCGGCCACGAGCCGCCCGATCATGAGGATGACGACCGCGTCCTCGGGTACTTCGAGCGCGCGGCGGGTTGCGGCGCGCTCCGCCGCATCCCCTACCGAGTGGAAGTGCCGGCTGTCGACCCCGTTCCCGATCGCGGCAACGATGCCGCCTGCGCATAAATGGTAGCGCCGTGCGGCCTCGGCATCCTCTTGCGCCTGGGTGAAGAGCACGTCGGTCAAGCGCCCCGCGAGCCATTCGAGCAAAATGAAGAGCGTGCGTTTCCACGCCGGCATCCCGTCGTGGAAATAGAAACCGTGCGCGGTGTAGACGATCTTCGGCACGCCCGCCTGCCAGGCGGCGAAGCGGCCGATCAAGGCGGCGACTGGTGTGTGACAGTGGACGATGTCGAAATGCTCGCGCCGGAAGAGTGCGAGGAGTCGGCGGTAGGTGGCGATATGCTTGACGACGTGGAAGCTGCGCGCGATCTCGACCGGCTCGACCGTGAGGCCGAGCGCGCGCACCTTGCCGAGATAGGGCCCGTCGGAGCAAACGCCGATGACCTCGTGCCCGGCCTCCTCGAGCCCCATCATGAGGGGCGTAAGGAAATGATAGAGCGTGAAGTCGACGGCACAAAGCTCGCAGATCTTCATGCCGGAAGACGCCTCTCCGACCAGGCTTGGAAGGCGATGAGGCTCCAGAGCTGGGCCGAGCTGTCGCGCCGACCGCCCTCGAGTTGGCGCTTCCAGCGCTGGGGCAGCTCCGGCCGGAAGAGCCCCTGCCGCTTGAGACGCGCGGGGTCGGTGGCGCGCCGGACGAGCTCGCCGAGCTCGCCCTTGAGCCATTCTGCGATGGGAATCTCGAAGCCTTTTTTGGGCCGTGCGAAGACCTCCGCGGGCAGGCGATCGGCGAAGCTGCGGCGCAGGATGCGCTTGCCGGCACCGGCTGCCAGCTTGAAGCGGCCGGGCATCGCCGCGGCGCACTCGACGACCTGGTGGTCGAGGAAGGGGCAGCGCACCTCGAGGCTCGCGGCCATGCTCATGCGGTCGACCTTGACCAGCATGTCGCCCACGAGCCCGAGGCCCAAGTCGGCGCCGAGCATGGCATTGATTGCGTCCTCGTCGCGCACTTCCGCGCGCAGCTCCTCGACGAGCGCCTCGAGCGTGGGGGCTTCTGTGGGCTCGGCGAAAAGCTGGTCGAGCTCGCCCTCCTCGAGATTGCGCGCCCAGCCGGCCTGGCGTCCTGCCGCGTCCTTCCAGCCGTGTGCCGCGAAGCGGCGCAGCCGGCGCGCGCGCTCGAGGAGCGGACGGCTCTTGTCCTCGGGCAGCCAGGCGAAGGGAGCCAGTGCCGCGTGCTTGAGCCAGCCCGGCAAGGAGGCATAGCGGAGGGCCAAAAGCTCGCCCTGATATTTGCGGTAGCCGCCGAAGATTTCGTCGGCACCGTCGCCCGAGAGTGCCACGGTCACGTGGCGCCGCGTCTCGCGCGCGACGATGTATTGGGGAAGGGCCGAGCTGTCCGCGAAGGGCTCGTCGAGCCCGTCCCATACCGCATCGAGTGCCGCGAGTGCCTCCTTTGGCGTCACCGCGATCTCGGTGTGCGCGGTGCCGAGATGCTCGGCCACCCGGCGCGCCGCCGGGCGCTCCTCGTAATAGTCGGCCGCATCGGCGAAACCGACCGTGAAGGTGCGCACACGCGGCACATGCCGCGCCATGAGGCTCACCACGATCGCCGAATCGACCCCACCCGAGAGGAAGGCGCCGATCGGCACGTCGGCGATGAGGCGCGCCTTCACTGCTTCATCGAGGTGCGAGCGCAAGGCTGCCGTCGCCTCCTCGGCACTTTTGATTCGCGGCGGACGCGCCGAGGCCAGATCGTACCAGCGCTCGATCTTGAGGCCCGCCTTGGAGAAGCGCGCGAGATGCCCCGCCGGCAGTTTGCGCACGCCTTCGAGGATCGACCAGGGCTCCGGCAGATAACGGAGCGCGAAATAGAGCCGCAGTGCCGTCCTGTCGAGCGTGCCCGCACTACCGGAGAGGCATTGCAAGGCTACGAGCTCGGAAGCGAAATCGAGGGTGGCGTCGGCGTGGCGATAGAGCAGCGGTTTCTTGCCGAAGCGGTCGCGCGCGAGGACGAGCTCGCCCGCGACCTGATCCCAGAGGCCGAAGGCGAACATGCCTTGCAGCCTCGGCAGCAGCCCGGTCCCCCACTCGCGCCAGCCCTCGAGCAGCACCTCGGTGTCCGAGTGGCCGACGAACTGATGCCCGAGCGCCTGGAGCTCGTCGCGCAGCTTGGGGAAATTGAAGATCTCGCCGTTGTAGCTGATCACCAGCCCGGCGCGCACCATGGGCTGGGCGCCCGCGGGCGAGAGGTCGACGATGGCGAGCCGGGTCGCACCCAGCGCGCAACGCTCGTCCATGAAGCGCCCTTGCGAATCCGGCCCGCGCGGGCGCAAGCGCTCGATCGCCGCCTCGAGCCGCGTTGCCAGGCTCGCGCGGTCGATGCCATGAAGCGCCACCCTGCCGACGATGCCGCACACGACCTGGCTCTACCCCCCGCGGAGACGCTTCAACGACCACTTCACCACCGCCTCCTCGCCGGCGAGCGTGCTCTCGATGACGATCTGCTCGCTGCGCCTTGAGCCGCCCGCCGCACCCAAATAGATGCTCTCCGCGATGACCAGGCGGCCGCCCACGGCATCGAGGCGGAAGCCGATGCGGCTCGCCGTGCGCAGCAGTGCCGACTTGCCGTCTTGCATGAGGGAGGCCTGCACGTCGGGATGGAGATGGAAGCGCACGGCAAAGGCAAGCGGCGCGTGAGCGACGCGGATGCGCGCGAGGCGGTCCTCGCCGCGCAAATCATCGCCGTCCGCCGCGAGATAGAGACGGCGGCGATGCAGCACGCCGAAGGGCGGCTCATAGCCGTCGTGGCTCGCGTCGACGAGGGCCGCACCGTCGGCCTCCTCGCGCCGGGCGAGCACGTGGCGCGGGCGCCGGCCGATACGGCCGGTCTGCTGGCCATGGGGGGTGAGGAAATCGGAGGAGTTGGTGTCCGCCAGCACGAGGGTCGAGTGGGCGGCACTCGCGCGCTGCGCCGTGAGCCAATCGCCCGTGGCATAAGGCCGCGCGCCGCAGTTCACGATCACGCGCTCCTTGCCGTAGGAGAGCTCGAAGCTGAGCGTGCCGGCATGGGCGTAGGCCTCGCTCTCGGGAGGGGGCGGGGCGCCGCTATCCATGAGCGCCAGGCTCGCACCGGCCTCGAGGCGCTGGAAGCCCGTGTGGGGGGCGGAGGCGGGCGGCTTCCCCGGCGCGTCGGCCCGCTTGAGCACGGCATCGATCGCGACCTCGCTCTCCTCGGTCGTGTGGTTGAAGAGGGCGAGGCGGCCATCGCCGTGGCGGAAGAAGCGCAGCATGGGGGCCATGCGGTCGATCGCCGCCTGCAGGCCCGGCGGCACCGCGTGGCGCCCGGCCACCAGCGTCGCGCGCAGGCGTACCAGCATGTCGAGCACGGCGAGATGGACGGCGGGGCTGCGCTGGTAATGGCCGCCGTCGGGCAGCACCTGGCGCTCGAGCTCGTTGAGGAAGCGGGCGACGGGCTTGGACAGGCGATCCTTACCGCCCGGCAGGCAAGCCGCGGCCTCCACATAGGCAACGAGGGCCTCGAGCCTGCCATGGCCCGCCGGCCCGAGGCTGCGGCCGCCCAATCGCGCGAGCCGGCCGAGATGACGCGCTTGGCGCGCCGTGCTGCGCAGGAAGCGGCGGCGAAAGGCGGCGTCGGCGGCGGTCGAGAAGAAGGGATAGAAGGCGAGCCAGGCGCTGAGGCGGCGGCCGAGCACGTCCGCGCGCCAGGCAAGGGGCGACCACTCGCCGTAGCGCTCGATCCAGCTCGCGATGAGCGCGCGCGCGCGCGCGCGCGCCGCATCGCTGTCGACGGAAGCGAGGTCGGCAAGCCAGCGGAAGCCGTGGAGGACGATCAAGACCGGCTCGCTCGCGCCGCCGAGTGCCTCTTCGGGTGCCGCGGGCGAAGCCCCCTCCGGCGCCTTGGCACTCGCCGCCGCGAGCGAAGCGGTGGCAGACGGGTGTGGTGCTCGCTTGAACGGATCCTCGGCAGCGAGCCGCTCGCCCGCGAGCAGCCATTCGCCGGCAAGGATGGCGGCACCAGCCCGCGCGTCGCCGGCGGGCCCCTCCGGTGTTGCGAGGAGGCTCGCGGGCGTGCTGCCGAAGAGGAGTACCCGATAAAGAGCGCTCGAGAACACCAGCCGCTCGAGCCACTCCCCCGCGCGCCCGGAGAGGCGACGAAGGGGTGATTCGGAGAATTCCGCGGCTCGGCTCATCGGCGCTGTCCTCAGCCTCCCGCGCGCGGCAGCGCCATCAGTCGCCTCCGCGCAAGCGCGCGATGTTGTTGCGGTAGGAGGCCGGGCCGCCGCCGAAGGTCGCGGTGCCGGCGACCAGCACGTCGGCCCCCGCCGCCACCGCGGCGCGCGCCGTCTCGAAATTGATGCCGCCGTCGACCTCGAGGTCGATCGCCTTGTCGAGCTTGTCGATCCTTGCCCGGAGTGCCGTGATCTTGTCGAGCTGGGAGGAGATGAAGCTCTGGCCGCCGAAGCCCGGATTGACGCTCATGACGAGCACGAGGTCGAGATCGCCGAGCACATAGTCGATGGCGTCGGCCGGGGTCGCGGGATTGAGTGCCACGCCCGCCTTCTTGCCGAGCGACTTGATGAGCTGGAGGGTGCGGTGGAGATGCGGCCCCGCTTCCGGATGCACGGTGATGATGTCGGCCCCGGCCTCGGCGAAGTGGGGAACGTAGGCATCGACGGGTGCGATCATGAGATGCACGTCGAAGGGGAGTGCCGAGTGGGGGCGCAGCGCCTTCACGACCGCGGGTCCGATGGTGAGGTTGGGCACGAAATGGCCGTCCATCACGTCGATGTGGATGAAATCGGCGCCCGCGGCCGAGACCGCGCGCACCTCCTCGCCCAGCTTCGCGAAATCGGCCGAGAGGATGGAGGGCGCGATGCGGACCGCATGGGACATGGCAAGCTTCCTATCAGCTTGGTGATTCGCCCGCAAGCGGTGCGGTGTGTGGAGCGACGAAGGATTCACCACGGAGATCACGGAGGCCACGGAGAAGAGAGGCAGGTTTTTAGCGCAGAGGACGCGGGGGTTCGGGGCGGACGCGGAGGAGAAGTAAATTCTTTGCGTCCCCCGCGCCTCCTCTGCGACCACCGCGTTAAGTCTTGCTGTTCGTCCCCGTGACCTCCGTGGTAAAAACCTTCGAACGCAGCGCTAAAGGCGCTCGAGTCGGCAGGCGTAGAAGCCGTCGAGCCCGCCGCGCTCGGCGAGATGGCACGGCAGCGTGCGCAGATCGCCCTCGGGAGTCACGAGCTCCTTGAGCCCGTTGACCTCGCTCGCCTCGAGCGGACGCCGCCTGAGAGGGGCACCCGCGCCCATCAAGGCGGCGACGCGCGCCGGCCCCTCCTCCAGCTCGAGCGAGCACACGGCATAGACGAGAAGCCCGCCCGGGCGAACCATGGCGAGCGCTGCCTTGAGGAGTCGGTCCTGCTCCGCCGCCATGCGCGTCACATCGGCGGGCGTCTTGAGATGGCGTATGTCGGGATGACGCCTTATCGCTCCCGTGGCCGTGCAGGGCGCGTCGAGGAGGACGGCGTCCGCCGGCTCCTCGGGCCGCCACAGCTCGACGTCCGCGGCGACGAGCTCGGCACTGAGACGGAGCCGCGCGAGATTTTCCGCGAGCCGCCGCAGGCGATGGGCGGAGCGCTCGAGCGCCGTCACCTTGGCGCCGGAAAGCGCCAGCTGCGCCGTCTTGCCGCCTGGTGCCGCGCAGAGATCGAGGACGCGTTTTCCCGCGACATCGCCGAGCATGCGTGCCGGCAGTGCCGCGGCCGCGTCCTGCACCCACCAGGCCCCCTCGGCGAAGCCAGGCAGCGCCCTCACGTCGCCGCCCGTCCGCCGGCGCAAGCCGCCCGTCGGCAAGAGCTCGGCCTCGAGCTCGGCGGCCCAGCCTTCCGCGTTGGCCTTGACCGTGAGGTCGAGTGGGGGCTCCTCGAGACAGGCCGCAGCGATGCCGCGCGCCACCGCCTCGCCATAGGCCCGGCTCCAGCTCTGCCAGAGCCAGTCCGGCGTGTTGAGGCGCGCGGCGTCCTGGGCCGCGATGAGCGCCTCGCCCTCGGCCCCGAGCCGGCGCAGCACCGCGTTGATGAGGCCTTTGAAGCCGCCCCAGTTCATCGCCTCGGCGAGCTCGACCGTCTCGCCCACGGCGGCGTGGGCCGGGACCTTGAGGAAGAGGAGCTGGGCAGTACCGAGGCGCAGGAGGTTCTGCGCCGTTGCCGCCTTGGCGGGCAGCGGGCGTGCGAGCGCATGGGCGATGAGGGCGTCGATCTGGCCGAGGCGGCGCAGCACCGTCGCCGTCATGAGGTAGGCGAAGGCGCGGTCGCGCGGCTCGAGGGCCGCCAAGCCGCGGTTGCCGTCGAGGAGCTCGTCGAGCGGGCGCTTCTTCTCCAGCACCTCGCTCAGGAGCTCGAGTGCCACGCCGCGCGCCGACGGCTTCGCACCCGCGGGCTTGCCACCCTTGGGTGCCGCCAAGGCGGGCTTGGCGTCGGGCTCTTGGGGGGTGCTTCGCTTCGGCATGCTCTCGTCCTCAAACCAAGCCGCAGCTTAGCCCCGCCACTCTTGCGGTGGTGGTGAGAAAATGCGGACGTGGCGGTGTAGGGCGCTCAGCCCCAAGGGCCGGCGACGCCCGCCAACTGGCGCAGGCGGCGGATGCGGTCCCCGGTCGCCGGATGGCTCGCGAAGAGGTTGTCGAGATGGGCACCTGCGATGGGGTTGACGATGAAGAGATGCGCCGTAGCCGGGTGTGCTGCTGCCACCGGGTTGGGGGTCGCGCGCGCATGCGCCTCGATTTTCTCGAGTGCCGAGGCGAGCCAGAGCGGGTGGCCGGAGACCTCGGCCCCCGCGCGGTCGGCCTCGTACTCGCGGCTGCGGCTGATGGCGAGCTGGACGAGGGAGGCTGCAATCGGCGCCAATAGCGCCACGAGGAGCGTGCCAACGAAGCCGAGCGGATTGTCGCGCTCGTCGCGCGCGCCGAAGACGCCGAAGAAGAAGGCGAAGTTGGCGAGCATGCCGATGGCCCCTGCGATCGTCGCGGTTATCGTCATGGTGAGCGTGTCGCGGTGCTTGATGTGGCCGAGCTCGTGCCCGAGCACGCCCGCGAGCTCCTCCTGGCTCACGATGCCGAGGAGGCCGCGGGTGACGCAGACCGCGGCGTGCGCCGGGTCGCGCCCGGTGGCAAAGGCGTTGGGCTGCGCCTGGTCGATGACATAGACGCGCGGCATGGGGATCCCGGCGCGGTCGGCGAGCTGCTCGACGATGCCGTAAAGCCCGGGGGCCGCGGCACGGTCGACCTCGCGCGCGCCATAGAGGCGGAGCACCATTCGGTCGGAATTCCAATAGGCGAAAAGGTTCATCGCGGCGGCCACGAGGAAGGCGATCACCATGCCGCTCTCCCCGCCGATGAGATAGCCGACGGCCATGAAGAGCGCGGTCAGCGCCGCAATCAGCAATCCGGTACGCAGCGTGTTCATGATGCCATAGATGGGGCTTCGCCTGCCGGCATCAAGGCTTGGCAATGAAGCGACGGCGACCTATGGTCATCGGCATGGGCGCTCCCACCACTCTCACCCCGACCCCAGCTCCAAAGCCCCTCTCCCGCAAGCGGGAGAGGGAGGGGCCCGTTGCGCAGCAACGGGAGGGTGAGGGACCGCTCGTCGGCGCGAAGAAAGTCCCCGAAACGGGCGGCCCCGCCGGCCCCGAGCCCACCCGTTACGGCGACTGGGAGCGCAAGGGCCGCTGCATCGATTTCTAGGCTTGCGGCGCCCTTAGCGGTTCATTCGGTTGTCAACGAGGTCGTCGACAGCCGAGGGTCGGCGAGCGTGGTGGTGTCGCCGAGAGCTTTGCCGAAGCTCAGGGCGCGCGTGCCTCGCCCGTTAAGCCCACGAGAAAGACCTGGCCGTCCTCAAGTGCTAAGGGGAGCTTGGCGAGCGACTGGCCCTGGCAGGGCCCGGTGAAGCAATAGCCGTCATAGACGCGGAAGCGCGCGCCATGCGTCATGCACAGGATGTGGCGCTTGTCGTGCGTCATGAAGCGGTCGGGAATCATGTCGAGCGGCGTGCCGATGTGGGGACAGCTGTTG
>DATNIJ010000181.1:0-15008 GCA_035604475.1 Alphaproteobacteria bacterium | reverse complement strand
GTGACGCGCGTGTCCACGACCGCGATGCCGCGCGCGCGCTCGAGGCCGAGGGCGGCGATGCCCGCGAGCGTGCAGCGGTTGTCGAGGCCGTAGGCTGAGGGCTGCACCACGACGGTGCGGGAGAGCCCGAGACGGCGCTGGACGGCCTGGTAGACCTCGACCCGTCCCTCGGGCGGCGCCGAGACCGCGGTCGGTGCGAGCGGGTATTTGCTGTCGTAGAGGTGCATGTGCGTGTCGCAGGCGCCGGCCGGCGCCTTGAGACGCGGAGATGCAGACGATTGCGTGCTTGCCATTCCGTGTCCTCCCCGACTCAAGACTTCTTAAGACGCGCGAGACGCGTCGCCTTCTCGGCATTGACGGCACCCGGCGGGAGCCGCCCGGCCACGAGTTCCGCCACCTGCTTGACCGTGTCGAAGGCCTGGTGCTCGATCGCCTGCGGCGTCAGGCCCGCGCTGTGGGGGGTCGCGATCACGTCCGCGCGCCGTGCCAAGTGGAGAGAGGGCATCTGGTCAGGTGCCCGCCCGACGTCGAGGGCTGCTCCCGCGATGCGCTTCTCCTCGAGCGCCTTCTCGAGTGCCGCCTCGTCGACGAGATTGCCGCGCGAGAGATTGATGAAAAAAGCGCTCGGCTTCATGCGGGCGAATGCGGCGGCGTTCATCAGATTCTCGGTCTCCTCGGTCGCCACCGCGAGACAGACGACGAAGTCGGCCTCGCCGAGGAGTGTGGCGAGATCGACCTGCCGCACCCCGGTCACCGCCACCCTCTTATGCGGATCGGCGACCGACACCGTCATACCGAGCGCCTTGCCGAGCTCGGCGAGATATTGCCCGATGGCGCCATAGCCGATGATGCCGAGCGCCGAGCCCTTGAGCTGGCGGCCCGTGCGCGCCGCGGGAACGCTCCCCTTGCGGTACTCGAGTGCGGCCGCGCTGACGTTGCGGCCGAGGTCGACCATGAACCCGAGGGCCATCTCCGCGACCGAGGCGACGAAGCCGGCGGTCGCGTGCGTTACCAGCACGCCCGCCGCACTCGCCGCCGCCACGTCGATGTTGCGGATGTCGATGGCGCAGCGCAGGAAGGCGACGAGGTCGGGTGCCTGTGCGAAGAAGGCCGCCTCGCCGGGCGTCTGGCGGTCCGAGACGACGATCTCGCAGCCGCGCGCGGCCTCGGCGAGCGTCTCCGCCGTCAGCACGCGGCCAGTGCGGTTGATGCGCACCTCGCCGAGCTTCTCGAGGGCCGCGACCGCGCGCGGGCCGTAATAGTTCGCCAGCATGTCCGGCACGTGCGTGAGGAATATCCTTGCCATGCTCACCCCACCTCGACCACGCGCCCTTCCGCCGAGGAGCGCAGCAGCGCCTCGATCAGGCGCTGCACCTTGAGCGCCTCGCGTCCGTTGATCGCGGGCTCCCGCCCCTCGTCGAGGGCGTCGAGGAAGTCCGCGATCAGCGCCCGGTGGGCGTCGTTGGAGAAGGCCATGGGATCGGCACCGCCGCTCAACGACGGCCCGCCGCTCTCGCTGACATGGCGGCCGTCCTTGTAATAGACGTCGAGCGCCTCGGCATTGAGGACGGCCGTAGCACGCTCGCACGCCAGCTCGATGCGCTCGGGAAAGCCGGGATAGGCGACCGTGGTGGCGTCGATGGTGCCGATCGCTCCGTTGGCGAAGCGGATCGCGGCTCCCGCCACGTCCTCGGTGTCGATCTTGCGCAAGGGCGAGGTGACGGCAAGGGCGGCGACATGGGTGATGGGCCCGGCGAGACTCTGGAAGAGATCGAGCGTGTGGATGGCCTGGGTGAGCAGCACGCCGCCGCCGTCGCGCGCCTTGGTCCCGCGGCCCGCTTGCGCGAAATATTCGGGCGGCCGCCACCAGCGGATCGCGGCCGAGCCCGAGACGAGGCGCCCGAGCCCGCCCGCGGCCACGAGACCCGCGAGGCGCCGGGAGACGGCGCGGAAGCGGTGCTGCAGCACGATGCCGAGCTTGAGCCCGGCACGCTCCATCGCCGCCACGAGCCGCTCGGCGCGCGCGAGCGAGACCTCGACGGGCTTTTCGAGCAGCACGTGCTTGCCCGCGGCGGCCGCGTGCTCGACCAGCTCTAGATGGCTGTTGGGCGGGGTCAGCAGCAGAAGCACCTCGATCGTGGGGTCGGCGAGCACCTCGTCGAGCGTGGCCGCGAGCGGATAGGGGTGGCTTGCGGCGAACGCCTGCCGCCGCGCCTCGCTCGGCGTGTAGCAGCGCGCGATCTCGACCCGTGCCGCGAGCTCCTCCAGGCTCTTGAGATGGGGCTTGAGCGCCATGCCCAGGCCTATGATCGCGAGTCTCCGCCGCTTCCCCATTTTACCGCCCATCGCTACTTCTTGAACTCGGCCGGCCGCTTTTCCCGGAAGGCGCGGATGCCCTCGAGATGGTCGCCCGCCGCGAAGCACAAGGTGTTCATCTCGTTCTCGTAGCGCAGGCCCGCCTCGAGGGGGGCCGAGAGCGCCATGCGGACGGAGGCCTTGACCGCCTCCACCGCGACCGGGCTCAAGGCGGCGATCTCCTGGCAGAGCTTCTGCGCGCGCGCATCGACCTCCGCGTCCTCGACGAGGATCTCGACGAGGCCCAGGCGTAATGCCTCCTCGCCGGCGATGGTCTCGCCCGTCAGGAGGAGCCGCATTGCCTGGCCATAGCCCACGAGGCGGGGCAGCATCTGAGAGGCGCCGCCGCCGCCGACCCAGCCGCGCTTCACCTCGGGGAAGCCGCAGCGCACGCTCAGGCCGGCCACCCGGATATCCGCGGCGAGCGCCATCTCGCAGCCGCCGCCGAGGACCCAGCCCTTGAGTGCCGCCACCACGGGCTTCCGCACGCTGCGCACGGCATGGGCGTACTCGACGCGGTTGCGGAACTTCCACGCGGAGGGATATTCGGCTAAAGAGTTGAGGTCGCTGCCGGCGCAAAACGCGCGCGCGCCGGCACCCTTGAGGAGGACCACGCGCACCGCGTCGTCGCGATCGACCTCCGCGCAATAGCGCGCGAGCGCCGCCGCCATCTCGGGAGTGACCGCGTTGAGCTTCTCCGGACGATCGAGCAGAATCTCGGCGACAGCGCCCTCGATCGCGAGGCTCACGTTCTCGCTCATGGCGGCATCCTTTCACTCATGCGTCGCAAGGCTCCTCCCATGAGGGGAGGGCGCAAGCGCGAGCCCGCGCGCGCGCGAGCTCTCACGCTGCGCGATCTCGCCAAACATGCGCAGGTTTCGCCCGCGACCGTCTCCCTTGTGCTGCGCAAGAGCCCGCTCGTCGCCGAGGCGACGCGCAAGCGCGTGGCGGAGGCGGTGCGCGCGCTCGGCTACGTCTACAACCGGGGTGCTGCGAGCCTGAGGACGCGGCGCACCCACACGGTGGGGGTCGCCATCAACGAGCTCGTCAATCCCTACTTCGCCGAGCTGACCGCGGCGATCGAGGCCGCACTCACGCGCATCGGCCGCACGGTCTTCCTCAGCAATTCGGCGGAGGATCCCGCGCGCCAGGCGCAGTTCATCGAGACCATGCGCGAATACAACGCCGACGGCCTCATCATCTGTCCGGCCCAAGGCACCGATCCCGCGAGCCTGCGCCGCTTGCGCGCGCTCGGCGTCGCCTGCGTGCTGATCTCGCGCAACCTGCCCGGCTCGGGTCTCGATTATGCCGGCAACGCCCACCGGCGCGGCATGTTCCTTGCGACCGAGCACCTCGTCTCCCTCGGCCACCGCCGCATCGCCATGATCGGCGGCACCGAGCTGAGCTCGACCGGCATCGAGCGGCTGCAGGGCTACCGCGAGGCGCTCGCGGCCTATGGCCTCGCACCCGATCCGGCTCTCCACGTCCCCGGCGCGCCGACGCGCAGCCACGGGGCCGAGGCGGTGAAGGCGCTTCTTGCGCGCCGCGCGCCCCCCACGGCGAGTGTGTGCTTCAACGACGTGGTCGCCTTCGGCGTCATGCTCGGCTTGCGCCAACGCGGACGCGAGCCCGGCCGCGACTTCGCCGTCGTGGGCTGCGACGATCTCGGGGAAGCCGCCTTGTGGACGCCCGCACTCACCACCATCCGCATCCAGTCGGGTGCGATGGGCGAGGCGGCGGCACGGCTCCTGCTCGACCGCATGGCCGATCTCTCGGCCCCCCGGCGCGAGGTCGTGCTCCAGCCCGAGCTCGTCGTGCGCGAGTCGAGCGGCGACGCGCGAAAGCGGCGGACGCGCGGCGGCTAGTCCCCTGGTTCCGAAATTCACGACATCAGAAAAACACGCGTCATTGCGAGGCGCCCGAAGGGCGCCGAAGCAATCCAGCAAGGGGGGCGCGCCAGACGCACTGGATTGCTTCGCTGCGCTCGCAATGACGAATCTTTCCAGGTGAGATGCGCCTGCGAATCGGGACACCAGTTCGTCCTCACATCCGATGTATATGCAGGCCGCCGTCCACATAGAACGCATCGCCGGTCGAGAAATGGAATTGGCCGCCGGCAAGCGCCACGGCGACCTGCCCCACGTCCGCGGGCTCGCCCCAGCGCTTGACCGGCGAGATACCCTCGCCGATGAGCCGGTCGTAGCGCTCCTTGGCGACCGCCGTCATGTCGGTACGGATGATGCCGGGCCTGATCTCGAAGACCCCGATGCCGGCGTCCGCCAGGCGCACCGCGAAGAGCTTCGTCATCATCGCCAGCCCGGTCTTGGCGATGCAGTATTCGGCGCGGTCCGGCGAGACCATCTCGGCGTTCACCGAGGAGATGGTGATGAGCGAGCGCGGATGCGACGGCGGCGGCGAGGCGAGCCAGCGCCGCGCCACCTCCTGCGTGAGGAAGAACGTGCCGCGCAGATTGGTCGCCATCTGCTCGTCGAAGCGCTCCGGCGTCACCTCCATCATGTCGCCGCGCTTCCTCACCGAGATGCCGGCATTGTTGACCAGCACCTCGAGCCCGCCGAAGGCCGCGAAGGCGCGCGCGACGAGGTCGCCATGCGCGCTCGTCTCTGCGATGCTGCCCTCCAAGAAGGCCGTGCGGCCTCCGCGCGCCTCGATGCCGGCGAGCGTCGCCCTGGCCGCCTCGTCGCGTACGAGGTCGTTGACGACTACGTCGTAGCCGCCCTCGGCAAACGCCCAGGCGATCGCCCGTCCGATGCCGCGCCGTGCGCCCGTGACGAGGACTCTAGGGCGCGCTTGCCGCGTTGGCTCTCCCCGCTCCGTCATGCCAATAACTGCCGCGCGATGATGAGGCGTTGGATCTGGTTCGTGCCCTCGTAGATCTGGGTGATCTTGGCGTCGCGGTAGAGCCGCTCCACCTCGATGCCGCGGATATAGCCGATGCCGCCGTGGATCTGCACCGCATTCGCCGTGTGCGCAACCGCCGCATCGGCGGCAAAGCACTTGGCCATCGAGCATTCCACGCTCGCCCGCTCGCCGCGATCGAGGAGAAGGGCGGCGTGGCGGATCATCAGGCGCGCCGCGTGCGCGTCCTTCGCCATGTCCGCGATCATCCACTGCACCGCCTGGAACTCGGCGATGGCCCGGCCGAACTGGCGCCGCGCCTTCGCATAATCGATCGAGGCCTCGAGTGCGGCCTGGAGGATGCCGAGGGCCAAGGCCGCGATCCCGACCCGCCCCTTGTCGAGGAGCGCCATCATGAGATGAAAGCCGCGATTGAGCGGACCCAGGAGCGCATCCTTGCCGAGGCGGACGTCCTCGAACTCGAGTGCGCCCACCTGGGAGGCGCGCTGGCCCATCTTGTGCTCCTTGCGCCCGGCGCGGAAGCCCGGCATCTCGCGGTCGACGAGGAAGATGCTCATGCCGCGCTTTCCGAGCTCCGGTGCGGTGCGCGCCAGCACCACGGCGAAGTCCGCGACCGGCGCATTGTGGATCCACAGCTTGGCGCCCGAAAGGCGCCACCCGTCCGCGGTCTCGACCGCGGTCGTCCTGATCGAGGAGAGGTCCGAGCCCGCCTCCGCTTCCGTGAGCGCATAGGCGCAGCGCCGCTTGGCCTCGAGTAGGGGGCGCAAGTAACGCCTGTGCTGCTCGGCGCTGCCGTGCTCGGCGAGCAAGGTGCCGACGAGCTCGATCAGCCCGCATTGGTCGGCAATCGAGGAATAGCCGCGGCCGAGCTCCTCCATGACGAGCGCGTAGGAGAGCACGTCCGCACCCGCACCCCCGAGCGCCTCGGGGAGCGTGATGCCGAACATGCCGAGTGCCGCCATCTTGTCGTAGAGCTCGGCGGGGAAGCGCTCGGCATCGTCCAGCTCGTTCGCGAGCGGGCGGATCTCGCGCTCGGCGAAGCTGCGCGCCGTCTCGCGCATCATGCGGTGGCGCTCGTCCGGCTCCCGCTCGATCTCGATTTGTGCCATCTTCGCCTCCGCCCGCTCCCGGGGTCTCCGCCGCCCCACGCCTCGATCAGAGAGAGGAAGGGCGAAGAGGCGCATCGTAATCAGGAATTGACACCGCGTCACGGAAAACCTTAGAACGATCTAAAATGGGAGAGGGGCAGGGAGGAAAAGCTGAGCACGCCGCCTGGCCGTCGGTCTTTTTGCGCGCTCTCCGGGAGCGAGTGAGCGATGCTGCGCTACGTCGTCTCCCGGCTCGGGCTGTCGGTCGTCATGGCGCTCCTGGCGACGCTCGTCATCTTTCTCATCGCCAATACCGTCCCCGGCGATCCGGTGCTCGCCCAGCTCGGCGACGTTGCCGCCTCGAACAAGGAGTTCGTCGCCGCCTGGCGCGCCAAGTACGGCCTCGATCTGCCGTTGTGGGAGCGCTATTTCGTTTTCCTCAAGGGTCTCGTCCACGGCGATCTCGGCATCTCGATCGCCTCGCAGCGGCCCGTGCTCGACGACATCGAGCAGTTTGCACCTGCGACGCTCGAGCTTGCCAGCGTCGGCTTCCTGTTGGCACTCGTCGTCGGCATCCCGCTCGGCATCATCGCCGCGGTGCGCCGCGACAGCTGGATCGATCATTTGGCGCGCCTCGTCTCGCTCGTCGGCGTCTCCTCGCCCACCTTCTGGCTCGCCTTCATCATGCTCGCACTCTTCTACGGCGGGCTCCAGGTCGCTCCCGGCCCCGGCCGGCTCGATCCCATCGCCTTCCCGCCGCCGACGGTGACCGGGCTCTACCTCGTCGATACCGCACTCGCGGGCGACTGGGCGGCCTTCCGCGATGCCTTGGCACACCTCATCCTGCCTTCGCTCGTGCTCGCGGCGGCGACGCTCGGCCTCCTCACGCGCACGACGCGCGCGAGCATGCTCGAGAGCATGCAGCAGGACTATGTCCGCATGGCGCGCGCTAAGGGCTTGAGCGAGTGGCGCGTCATCCTCGGTCACGTGCTGCCCAACGCGCTCATCCCGGTCGTGACCTTGGGCGGGCTCGCCTACGCGAACCTCTTGACCGGTGCCGTGATGACGGAGACGGTCTTCTCCTGGCCCGGCCTCGGCCGCTACACGTTCACCAGTGCCGCCGCCCTCGACTTCCCGGCCATCATGGGCATTACGCTTATCGTCGCGGTCACCTACCTCGTCATCAACCTCCTGATCGACATCAGTTATGCGCTCATGGACCCGCGGGTGGTGCGATGACGGCAACAGCCGCCCGGCCGGCCTTGGCGGCGGCTTCCGTGCCGCTGCCCGCCTCGCGCAGGCGGCGCTGGCTCCGGCGCTACGGGCTCGCGAGCCTGGGGGCCGCGATCATCCTCGCCTGGATCCTGGTGGCGCTCCTAGCACCCCTGATCTTGCCCTATCTGCCCGACACGGTCGAGGTCACCAAGCGGCTCCAGCCGCCCGAGGCCGCTCATTGGCTCGGTACCGACGCGCTCGGGCGCGACGATCTCACGCGCCTGCTCTACGGCGCGCGCATCTCGCTCTCGACCGGCTTCATCGTCGTCGTCGTGGGTGCCGTCTTCGGCACGCTCTTGGGCGGGATCGCCGCCTATGCGCGCGGTGCGGTCGAGGAGCTCATCATGCGGGCGACCGACCTCGTGCTCTGCTTCCCGCCGATCATCCTGGCCCTCGCGATCGCGGCTGCGCTCGGCATCGGCACCACCAACACCATCATCGCCATGCTCGTCGTGTGGTGGCCGAAGTTCGCGCGGCTGGCGAGGAGCCTCGTGCTGGTACAGCGCTCGCACGAGTACGTCGAGGCGGCAACCGTCGTGGGTCTCACGCCGGCGCGCATCCTCCTCCGCCACATCATCCCGAACGCGATCGGGCCGCTGGTCGTGCTGGTGACGCTCGACGTCGGCAACGCGATCATCACCTTCGCCGGCCTCTCGTTCCTCGGGCTCGGCGTGGTGCCGCCGACGCCCGAGTGGGGCTCGATGGTGGCCGAGGGGCGCGAGCTCGTCGAGCAATGGTGGGTCGCGGCCTTTCCCGGGCTTGCCATCCTCACCATCGTGCTCGGCTTCAATTTCCTCGGCGACGGCATCCGCGATTGGCTCGACCCCAAGGCGCGCCGGCGATGACGGCGGCACAACCGAACGGGCGGAGCGAAAGGCCGGCGAGCGCAGTCGCCATCCTCTCCGCTGCGGCACCTCCGGTGCTCGAGGTGCGCGATCTCAAGACGCAGTTCTTCACCGACGAGGGCATCGTGCACGCGGTCGACGGCGTCAGCTTCTCGGTCGCGGCGGGCGAGACGCTCGGCATCGTCGGCGAGTCGGGCTCGGGGAAGAGTGTGACGGCCCTCTCGCTCATGCGCCTGCTCGAGGAGCCGAGCCGCATCACGGGCGGGGAGATCCGCTTCCAGGGCCGCGACGTGATGGCGATGACGCCGGGTGAGCTGCGCGCGCTCCGCGGCGGGGGCATCGCCATGGTCTTCCAGGACCCGATGACCTCGCTCAACCCGGTGCTGCGCATCGCGCGCCAGCTCGTCGAGACCATGGTCGTGCACGGGCGCTACACGGCGGACGCGGCGGCCGAGCGCGCGGTCAAGCTGCTCGGACGCATGGGCATCACGGCACCCGAGCGCGCGATCCACAGCTATCCGCACCAGTTCTCGGGCGGCATGCGCCAGCGCGTGGCGCTGGCCATCGGCATGAGCAACGACCCGGCCCTCCTCCTCGCCGACGAGCCCACCACCGCACTCGACGTGACGATCCAGGCCCAGATCCTCGATCTTTTGCGCGAGCTCAACCGCGACTTCGGCACCGCCATCGTGCTGATCAGCCACGATCTCGGCGTCATCGCCGGCGTGTGCGCGCGCGTCATCGTGATGTACGCGGGCGAGGTGGTCGAGGAAGGGCCGGCGGAGGCCCTTCTCTCCGACCCGCGGCATCCCTATAGCTGGGCCCTCATCAACGCCGTGCCCCGCATCGACCGCGGCGCTCTCGAGGGCAAGCGCCTCACCACGATCGAGGGCGCACCCCCCGATCCGCTCGCGCATGCCGCGGGCTGCCGCTTCGCCGAGCGCTGCCCCTTCCGCATCGCCAAATGCGTCGAGCATCCCCCGCTCGCGGAGGTGGCCCCCGGGCGCCGCGCGCGCTGCTGGGTGACGCAAGCAGGCCGCAGCCTCGTCGGGCCAAGGGCGGAGGACGCCCTAGCGGCGGAGGCGAAAGCGGAGGCCAAGCCCTTCGATCACGGCGTCGAGGCGACGCTCGCGCGCGGCGAGCGGTTGCTCGAGGCGCGCGGGGTCGTCAAGCACTTCCCGCTCCCCCGCGCCGGGCTATTCGGCCCCACCCGCGTCGTGCGCGCGGTCGACGGCGTCGATTTCGACGTGGCCCAGGGCGAGACGGTGGGGCTCGTCGGCGAGTCGGGCTGCGGCAAATCGACGCTCGCCCGCGTCCTCGTCCGCATCCACCGGCCCGACGCGGGCTCGATCCGCCTCGCCGGGCAGGAGATCGCGCAAAGCCAGCCATCCGCCATCCGTCCCTTGCGCCGGCGCATGCAGATGGTGTTCCAGGACCCCTATGCCTCGCTCAACCCGCGCATGACGGTGGGCCAGATTTTGGGCGAGCCGCTCGTCTTCCACCGCATCACCAAGGGTGCGCGCGAGACGAGTGCCCACGTGGACGAGCTCCTCAACGTGGTGGGGCTCTCGCCCAAGGCGGCCCAACGCTACCCGCACGAGTTCTCGGGCGGCCAGCGCCAGCGCATCTCGATTGCGCGCGCGCTCGCCGTGCGCCCGGATTTCATCGTCGCGGACGAGCCGATCTCGGCCCTCGATGTCAACATCCAGGCGCAGATCATCAACCTCCTCATCGATCTCCAGGAGCGCTACGGGCTCGCCTATCTCTTCATCGCCCACGACCTCGCGGTGGTGCGCCACATCTCGGAGCGCATCGTCGTGCTTTATCTCGGCAAGGTCGCCGAGATAGCCCCTGCGGCGGCCCTCTTCGAGTCCCCGCTCCATCCCTATACCCGCCACCTGATCTCGGCGGTGCCGATCCCCGATGCCGCGATCGAGTCGCGGCGGCAGCACTTGCAGCTTGCGGGCGAGCCGCCGAGCGCCATCGACCCGCCGTCCGGCTGCCGTTTCCGGACGCGCTGCCCGCTTGCTCAGCCGATCTGCACGGAGGTAGCCCCGCCGCTTGCCGAGCATCGCCCCGGGCACTTCGCGGCCTGCCATTTTGCCGGACAGTTTTGAACGAGGACGGAGGACTAAAGTGAGACGCGTTACGGCTGACGAGGCGGTCAAGATCATCCGCTCGGGCGACACCTTGCTTGTGGGCGGCTCGGGCGGCGGACACGCGGTGCCCGAAGCAGTGATGGCGGCGGTCGAGCGGCGCTTCCTCGCCGAGGGCGAGCCGCGCGGGCTCACCGTCGTCCATCCGGTCGGACTCGGCGACGATGCCAGCTTGGGCGTCGGCCATTTCGCGCACGAGGGCCTGCTCAAGCGCGACGTGGGCGGCACCTTCGTGAACTCGCCCAAGCTTTCCGAGCTCTCGCTCGCCGACAAGATCGAGGGCTATACTTTGCCGCAGGGGTCGCTCTCGCTCCTCACCCGCGAGATGGCCGCGGGACGACCGGGGCTCTTGACCGAGACGGGCCTTCACACCTTCGTCGATCCGCGCCACGGCGGCGGGCGCCAGAGCAAGAGTGCGACCGAGGACCTCGTCGAGCTCGTCCACTTCCGCGGCAAGGAGTATCTCTTCTACAAGCCCTTCCACATCGACGTCTGTCTTCTGCGCGGCACCACGGCGGACGAGGACGGCAACGTCACCATGGAGGAGGAGGCGGTCTTCGGCGAGATGCTGTCCGAGGCGCAAGCATCACGGCGCTGCGGCGGGGTCGTCATCGTGCAGGTGAAGCGCCTCGCCAAGCGCGGCACACTGCCCGCGAAGCACGTCAAGGTCCCGGGCATCCTCGTCGATCTCGTGGTGGTCGAGCCCGAGCAGCGCCAGACCTACCGCACCGCCTATAGCCCCGCCTATGCCGGCGAGCTCAAGGTTCCCCTCGCGGACATCCCGGTGCTGCCGTTCGACGCGCGCAAGGTGATCGCGCGGCGCGCGGCGTGCGAGCTCTTCGCCGGTGCCATCTGCAACCTCGGCTCCGGCATCTCGACGGGGATCGCGAATATCGCCGCCGAGGAGGGCGTGCTCGACGAGGTCTGCCTCACCAACGAGCAGGGGCTCATCGGCGGGGCGCCGGCCTCGGGGAACGAGGCCGGGGCCTCGCGCAACTTCGCCGCCATGATCGACCAGCCCTACCAGTTCGATTTCTACGACGGCGGCGGGCTCGACCTCGCCTTCCTCTCCTTCGCGGAGGTCGACGCGCAAGGCAACGTGAACGTGAGCCGCTTCGGCGGCCGCATCATCGGTCCCGGCGGCTTCATCAACATCAGCCAGAATGCGAAATGCGTGATCTTCAGCGGCACCTTCAACGCAGGCCGGAGCGAGATCGCCTGGCCCGGCGGGGTGACGCGCATCGCGCGCGACGGGGGGAAGCGCAAGTTCGTGCCTGCGGTCGAGGAGATCACTTATAGCGGGAGCTACGGGCAGGCGCGCGGGCAACGCGTCCTCTACGTCACCGAGCGCGCCGTCTTCCGCCTGAGCGAAGGCGGGCTCGAGCTCATCGAGCTGGCCCCGGGGATCGATCTCGAGACGCACGTGCTGGCGCAGATGGCCTTCCGTCCCAAGCTCGCGCGCGAGCTCAAGACCATGGACGCCCGCCTCTTTCTCCCCGACAAGATGGGCCTTCTCCGCGACTTGGCGGAAAAGCCGGGGCGGCGGGTCTCGCCGCGCCTGGCACTCATCGACCCGAGTGCCGAGGCCGCGCAATGACCGCGCTCGATGAGTCCCGCGACCTCGTCAACGGCGCCACGCGCCTTTACGGCATCATCGGCGATCCCATCGAGCAGGTGCGCTCGCCCGAGGTGATGACGGGCCGCTTCCGCGCCGCGGGTAGGAACGCGATCCTGGTGCCTCTGCACGTGCTGCCCGAGTCCTTCGATGCCTCCGTGCGCGGGCTCAAGTCGCTCGCCAACCTCGACGGCCTCATCATCACGGTGCCCTACAAGGTGCGCATCCTCCCTCATGTGGACCGGCTCCTGCCGACGGGCGCGCGGGTGGGTGCCATCAACGCCATGCGCCGTGAGACGGACGGGAGCTGGTCGGGCGACATGTTCGACGGCCGCGGCTTGATCCGCGGCTTGCGCGGGGAGGGCATCGAGGTTGCCGGCCGGCGCGTCATGCAATTGGGAGCGGGTGGTGCCGGCAGCGCCGTCGCCTTTGCGCTTGCGGAGGCCGCTGTCGCCGGCTTGACGCTCTTCGATGTGGACGAGGGGAAGGCTCGAGACCTCGCGGCGCGCGTCGCCGCCGCTTACCCCCACCTTGCGGTGCGCACGGCAGCACCCACGGTCGAGGGGTGCGACATGCTCGTCAATGCGACCCCCGTCGGCATGGCGCCGGGCGACGGGCTGCCGGCCGAGCTCGGCCGGCTCGACCCGGCACTTCTCGTCGTCGACATCATCATGAAGCCGCCCTTGACCCCGCTTCTGCGCCACGCGCAGGCCTGCGGCTGCCGCACCCTCGGCGGCCGCGCCATGCTCGAGGGCCAGGCGGACGAGGTGGCGCTCTTTTTCGGTATGGGAGGCTGACATGGCGATCGACCCGCATCTCAAGATAGGCGAGACTTGCGAGTTCTCGAAGACGATCGCGGAGAGCGACCTGATGCTCTTCGCCGGCATCAGCGGCGACTTCGATCCCATCCACGTCAACGAGGAGTTCGCCAAGACGACCGCCTTCGGCCGGCGCATCGCGCACGGGGCACTCGTCATGAGCCTCTGCTCGACGACCTCCTCCATGATGTCGCGCCGCTCGATCGAGCGCGGCAGCGTCGCCGTGCCCGTCTCGCTCGGCTACGACAGGATCCGCTTCGTCAAGCCGGTCTTCATCCACGATACCTTGACCGCGCGCTACACGGTCGAGGCGGTCGACAAGGAAGCCGGACGCACCCGCGCCAAGATCGAGGTCCTGAACCAGGCGGGCGAAACCTGCCTCGCGGGAACCCACGTGATGAAATGGGTGATGCCGAAGTAGCGCACGCGCCGGCGACAGCGCCCGCTTCCCGGGCGCTGCGTCACGTCGAGGAATAGCCCGCCTCGAATCGCTCGATGTTGCCGCGGCCAAATGCAGAACGGACTCTGTTTAAGCATGAATGAAACTTCGGGCTCAGGTCAAGGGGCCGCCCAAAAAGCTTCGACAGATTGCTCTTCGTTGCGTCTGCTTCGCGATCGACCGCCGCCGAGTTGACGGAATGCCCCAAACAGTCGAAAAGTGCCATAAGCGAACATGGATGTAGTCCTTCGCGGCGCAACTGGATTGCGCGGCCCGCGCCGCGCTATACTCGCCGCATGTCGAAGAGGCTGCCACTCACGGATTTTCGCGCGGTCCGAAGCATGCTCGAGCCGCATGAGTTCGCTATCAGCGAAGGGCAAGACGCGCCGCCGTCCCAATTGATTGATGAGGACATCTGGGACGGCATAATGCACCTTCCGGAAGACGTTTCGATCAGAATCTCCGACCATAACGGTTTGCGGCTCCGGCTTATGCACGGCCTTCGGTGCGATTGGATCAAGGCGATTGGGAACTCGAGCACGCCGGACGAGATATACAATTGCATGCTGGACGCCGCCGATTGCTTCCAGTGCGCGACGTTCAACTTTCTGCATGGCTTTTACCGAGCCGCGCTCGCCGAATTGCGGACGGCCCTCGAACTGGCAATGATCGGCGCGTATGGAACCCTGAATCCGACCGATAAGGATTACGTGGCTTGGAAAGCGGGGACTTCCGATCTGAATTTTACACGGTGCCGGAGACGGTTGTCGGGCAGTCTCAGCAAGGGTGACGGGAAGTGGATTTTCGAGGACGATGAATTGCTCGCAGTCGCGTACCAGAAGCTATGCAACTATACGCATTCTCGCCCGGATTCGAGCGATGGCGCGCTATGGCACAGCAATGGTCCAGTTTACAACGATGAAGCCATACGGCTAACTTTCTTCACCACGCTGTCGGTCTACGCGATGTGTTACCTGTTGGTGCGTTTGGCGCGACGCGACTTTGTCGTGCCCGAAGATAGCGAGATTCTTTTCGAGCTCGACTGGATGCCCGACTATACGCGGCTAGTACGGGCTTTTACGGACCTGTACGGAAAGCCACCTGAGCCGCCGTTGACTGATTGACGCGCCCCGCGGGCCGGGCTCTAGTCGCTGCGGGCGCATGCGGCGGTCGCGTTTTGGCCGAAGGTAATGATCCCTCGCGCGAACTTATCTGGTGAACTAGAAGGGCAAAATGATCGACCATCTCTACCGCTATCGGCCCATTGAGGCGGTGCTGGAGAAGTTCAATGAGCTTGAGCGGCAGGAAATCTATTTCAGCACTCCTGGCGAACTGAACGATCCTATGGAGGGCTTCAAAGACCTATTCTGGTCGGGCGACAGGATCGTGTGGGAGAATTTTCTCAAACATTACATCCTGTGTTTGCAGGAGATGGCCATCCACGTCTTTGTCGCTGGGTCAGATTTCGACAACCATGTTCTTGATAAGATCGTCTTTTACGTGCCAGACAGTTTGCCGGATGCGCCCATACGGACGATTT
>DATNIJ010000180.1:0-3558 GCA_035604475.1 Alphaproteobacteria bacterium | reverse complement strand
ACGCAGGTGATCGCCCAGTCCGAGGACATCGGCGCGCACGTGGTGCCGCTTCCCTGGTCGGTCAAGTACGCCATGGAGGACTTCGGCAACGACCTCGAGCCGGGCGACGTGATCGTGCTCAACGATCCCTACCGCGGCGGCACGCACTTGAACGACGTGACGCTCATCTATCCGGTGTTCGCGGGCGAGCGGCTGATCTTCTTCCCCGCCGTGCGCGAGCATTGGGCGGACGTGGGCGGCATGGTGCCGGGCAGCCTTGCCGGCACCGCGACCGAGATCTATCAGGAGGGCGTGCGCATCCCGCCGATCAAGCTCGTCGAGCGCGGCACCATCAACAAGGCGGCGATGGATCTGATCCTCTGCAACATGCGCGTGCCCGACGAGCGCCTCGGCGATTTCCACGCCGGCATGGCCGCCTGCCACACGGCGGAGCGGCGCATCCACGAGCTCGTGGCGCGCTACGGACTCGACACGCTGCTCGAGTGCGTGCGCGTCAACCTCGCCCGCTCCGAGGCGCGCATGCGCGAGCAGATCCTGCGGATTCCCGACGGCGAATACTACTACGAGGACTATCTCGAGACCTTCGATGAGGGCAGGCTCGACCCGCTTCTGCTGCCCCTCCGGCTCACCGTGCGCGGCGATTACCTCAAGGCCGACTTCACCGGCGCCTCGCCTCAGGTGCCGGTGCCGGTCAACTCCACACTCGCGGTCACCGCCGCCTCGGTCTTCATCACGCTCAAGTCGGTGCTCGACCCCACGGCCCCGATCAACCACGGCTCGTTCCGCCCCGTCGAGGTGGTGGCCCCCGAGCGCACCATCGTCAACGTCAAGCACCCCGCACCCGCCGGCTCGCACGGCGAGATCCGCAAGCGCGTGGTGGCGGCGATGATAGGCGCGCTGTCGCAGGTGGTGCCCGAGCTCGTCTCCGGCGACATCCACCGCACCTCGTTCCACAACCTCATCGGCGGCATCCATCCCAAGACCGGCAAGGAGTACGTGCATTACGAATGGGCCTCGGGCGGCAACGGCGCCTTCGCCGAGGCGGACGGCGCCAGCGCCATGGCGACCATCGACTGGGGCGACCTCACCACCGTGCAGCCGAGCGAGGTGCTCGAGACCCGCTTTCCGCTTCTCGTCGAATGGTCGCGCCTCGGCATCGGCTCGGGCGGGGACGGCGAGCACCGGGGCGGGCTCGGCATGCGCCGCGCCTTGAGGCTCACGAGCGGGACGGCGAGCTACTCGCTGCTCGCGGATGGTGCCGTGGTGCCGCCTTTCGGCGTGCTCGGCGGCATCTCCGCGGCACCCGTCGACTCCTTCGTCATTCGCGACGGCCGCGAGCTCAAGTTCGCCACCCCCGGCAAGGTCGGCGGCTTTGCCTTGCGCGCGGGCGATGTCGTGGTGCTGCAGTCGGCGGGAGGCGGGGGCTACGGCGATCCGCTGCTGCGTCCGGCGGCGCAGGTGGCGCACGACGTGCGCGAGGGCTACGTCACGGAAGCGCGCGCGTTTGAGTGCTACGGCGTCGTCCTGCGTGGGGACGGCTCCCCGGACGAAGCGGCCACCAAGGCATTGCGCTCCAAGATCGAGGGGTCGCGCCTCCGCCTCACCGTAGCGGAGTGTGCTGAGCCGCTTTATGCCGCCGGGCGCTACAGCCGGCACCGCATCTGCCGGCTCAATCCGGAAGACGCGGCAACGCTCGGCGCTGCCGAGGACGACATCCTCGAGCTGGTGGGCAAGAGCGGCCCCGCCTTGCGCGCTTGGGCGGTCATCGATCCTGGCGTCGCCGCCGGTACGCTGCCGCTCGACGAGCTCGGCCGCCGCGTGGTCGCGGTCAAAGCGGGCGAGCGTCTTTACCTGCGCCGGCTCGGCACCATTGAGATCACCTGAGTGGCGGCCCCGAAAATGAATGCGTTTTTCCAGTGCATTTCCCACCAACCGTCGTCATTCCCGCGCAAGCGGGAGAAGGCAAGAAATCCCTCTCCCGCTTGCGGGAGAGGGAAGGGGCCCATCCCGAAGGGATGGGAAGGGTGAAGGAATTCCGGATGTCGGCGCCGTCCCTCACCCTCCCACGGCCTAACGGCCGCGGGCCCCTCCCTCTCCCGCAAGCGGGAGAGGGGCTTATCGCGGGGGCGACGAATGGTGCATTGAAAATGAACGAGTCAATTCGAGTCAGGCACTGAGCCATGGCGGACGGACAAAGCTTCAAGGGCCAGCGCGTGCTGGTGACGGGTGCGGCGGGCGGGCTCGGCCAGGCCCTCGCGCGCGCCTTCCACGGCGCCGGTGCTACGCTTGTCCTCGCCGATCGCCAAGCGGAGGCGCTTGCCGCCTTCGCGCGCGGCCTCGGCCGCGGCATCGAGTGTCATTATTACGAGCAGGGCGAGCTTGCCTCGCTTGCGGCCCTCGCCCAGGCGGTCGGCGCCGTCGACGTACTCGTCAACAACGCCGGCATCCTCCTCGCGCGGCCGCTCATCGAGACCACGCCCGAGGAGATCGATGAGGTCATCCGGGTCAACCTCATCGGACCCATGGCGCTGGCACGCCATATCGGCGCCCGCATGGTCGCGCGCGGCCGCGGCGTCATTCTCAACGTCTCCTCCCAGCTCGCCTTCTGCGGCGCCGAGGGGCGCGCCGCCTACGCCGCGGCCAAGGCCGGGCTCGCGCAGTTCACCCGCACCGCCGCCGTCGAATGGGCGCCGCACGGCGTGCGCGTCGTGGCGGTGGCACCCGGGCGCCTCCTCACGCCGATGACCGAATATCAGCGTGCCGACCCCGAGCTCTACAAGGCCGCCATCGCGCGCGTTCCCGCCGGCCGCTACGGCGAGCCGGAGGAGATCGCCAAGCTCGCCTTGTTCCTCGCCTCCGCCGACGCCGGCTACATCGTCGGCGAGACCGTGATCGCCGACGGCGGCTATGTGCTGGGGTGAGTCCGCAGCTTTTATAGATATCACCACGGAGATCACGGAGGGCACGGAGAAGAGCGGAGAAAGCTGGCGCAGAACAGACTGGGGACACGGGAGACGTTCTCCTTCGCGTCTTCCGCATAAAAATCCTTCTCCGTGTACTCCGTGACCTCCGTGGTGAAATCTTATTCAGGCTCGTGAAAGGAACGCCGCGATGCCCGAAAGCTCGATCCTGATCACCGGCGTCAATGGCATGATCGGCTACGCGCTCGCCCGCCGGCTCACGGCCGAGGGTCGCTCCGTCGTCGGCATGGACCGCATCGCACCGCCGCAGGGCGAGCTCGGCTGTGCCGTCGTGCTCGGCGAGCTCGCCGACCCGCACCGCCTCCACTGGGCGATCCGGCAGCATGCGGTCGACCGCATCGTCCATTGTGGTGCTGCCTCCGGGCCGATGCTGCTGCACGACAACCCCTTCCAGCTCCTCGAGACCAACGTGCACGGCACGCTCCACCTGCTCGAGGCCGCGAGGGTCGGGGGCGTGCGCCGCGTCGTCTTCATGTCGAGCATCTCCGCCTACGGCGCTCAGCCGCCAGACCGGCCCATCAAGGAGACGGCCCCCTTGCTCGCGGCCGAGCCCTATGGCGCGAGCAAAATCTGCTGC
>DATNIJ010000179.1:0-3602 GCA_035604475.1 Alphaproteobacteria bacterium | reverse complement strand
GGGCGGCTTGACCTTGATGATGTGGGCGCCCAAGAGGGCGGCCATGTGCGCGGCGTAGGCACAGATGTCGATCGCCGTCTCGCCCGCCTTGGAGAGATTGCCGCCGCGCGGATAGGACCAGATGACGACGGCGAGACCCTTCTGCTTCGCCTCAAGCGCGAGTGCGCGCACCTCCTCCATCATGCCGTAGGCGGCGTCCGAGCCCGGATAGATGGTCAACCCGATCGCCGAAGCCCCGAGGCGGAGCGCATCGTCGACGGAAGCCGTCACCGCCTGGTCCGCCGCCTCCTTGGCGCGCGCCAGGCTGTTGGCGCTGTTGAGCTTGAGGATGAGCGGGATCTGGCCGGCAAAGGTGGCCGCCCCCGCCTCGATCATGCCGAGCGGGGCGGCATAGGCCGAGAGGCCGGCCTCGAGCGCCAGCTGGAAATGATAGTGCGGATCGTAGGCCGGCGGATTGGCGGCAAAGCTGCGCGCGGGCCCGTGCTCGAAGCCCTGGTCGACCGGCAGGATGAGGAGCCTGCCCGTGCCGGCGAGCTTGCCCTGCATGAGGATGCGGGCGAGATTGGCCTTGGTTCCCGGACAATCGCTCTCGTAGTTGTCGAGAATGCGCTTGACGCGCGAGGTGATCTTCATTGCGGCAGTCCTCGTTGCAAATGCCCGGCGAGCGGGGCGTCTCCTCTTCAGCCGAGCAATAGCCGAGCGCCCGATGTTTTTCAACGCTGGGGACCGGCCGGCGTTCTCCTGCGGCGCTGCCCGCGGAGCCACGCTTGGCAGGCGGCCAGCGGGTCAGCCGCGCGGCCGAGATCGAGGGCACGGCGCGGCCGCCGGCGCAAGCATCGGCGGCCTTGCTCGCCCGCGATGTCGGCGATCTTGGCGGCGATCTTTGCGGCACCGCTGAAGCATACGGCCTCGATGCCGATGCGGAAGGCTCCAAGCGCGTAGCCGGGCAGATCCGCGCAATCGAGCACCGCCGTGAAGCGCGCGCCCGGAACCTCGCGCCGCGCCGCCTCCAGGACCGCCTTGAACCATCCGGCACCGGCATAGGCCGCAGCCCCTTCCGCACTCCACAGCTCGACTGCCACCCCCTCGGCCGCCGCCGCGGCGAGCGCCGCTTTGGCGTGCGCGAGCGAATGGATCACGACCGCCCGCGCGAGAGGGGCGGCCGTGTCGCGTAGCGGAGAAGGTAGAGCCCGGCGCGTTTTGGCCATGGCGCAAGATTTAGCACGGCAGCTCGGCGGCGCGGGAGGGCGACGAAAGAAAATGTACGGCGGAGATTGACATGCCGGAGCCATCGCCACACGTCAGAATATGGGGAGGGCTTGCATCGGACAGCCTCCCGGGGGGCACTTATGTCCGCTTCCGAGGAAGCTAGTGCGCTCTCTCGCTCGGCCGGCACGGTGCGCGAGGTCGTCGGCCTGTTCGACGATCAGGAGCACCTGCAGGCCGCCGTCGATGAGCTCCAGGCGAGCGGCTTCGATCGCGCGGACATCAGCACGATCGCCGACGCGCCGACCGTCGAGCGTGCGCTCGGCCGCGTCTACGCCCACGTGCGCGAGATCGCGGACGACGGGACCATTCCCCGCAAGCTCTACGTCTCCAGGACCTCGCTTGGCGATGCCGAGGGCGTCTTGATCGGGCTCGCCGTCTACGTGCCGACCGTGATCGTGGCGGCAGCGCTCGCGGCCAACGGGATGGCGGACGAGGCCATCCTTTGGGGCGTGCTTTTCGCCGGTGCCGTGGGCGGCATCCTCGGTTATTGGATCGCGCGTCGGCTCGATCGCAGATACGTACGGCGCATTCACGAGCAGTTGAGCCACGGCGGGATCGTGCTGTGGACGGCCGTCCATGCGCCCGAGCAGGAACGCCGCGCCGCCGAGATCTTCGCGCGCCTGGGCGCACGCGACGTGCACGCGCACGAGCTGCCCATCGTGATCAAGCCGATCCCCGGCTGGCGCGGCATCTCCTACGACTTGAGCTTCATGAAGCGGCTCGGGATGTAGCGAGCGCATCGCGGAGCTCGTCCGTACCGTCCTGGCGGCCGGCATAATCTCAACGGATTGTCTCGATCGCGATTCCGAGGTCGAGATTCTTCCAGGCGACATCTGCTGTGAGGGCTCCAATGCCGCGCTCGAGCGCCAGGGCCAAGCAGGCCCGATCCCCGAGCGGCAGCCCTGCGGCTTGCGTCGCTGGCACGAGGGCGGCAGCGATGGCGGCATGTCTTTCCGAAAACGGTACCCATTCGATCGGCGTGTCCGCGAGGCGTGCCACGATTGCTTTAATGTCGCGACCGGCGCGCGCAAATCGGCCGAGCACTTCCGAGAGGTTGACCGTGGACATGCAGGCCTCGGAGAGATGACCCGCCACGCGCTCGTGGCCGCGCTCGCTGAGGAGAAAGGCTAGCAGTGCCGACGCGTCAATCGCCCTCACCGCCTGCGCTCTCTGGCGGCCTCGCGGCGGCGCTCGGCGATGAGCTCATCGGTGAGACGAGGCAGCTTGCCGCCGAAGAGTCCGGCAATGAAGTTCTGAAGCTCGGCAGGATCGAATTGCGGCCGATCCTCCTCGCGCACGGCACGAGCGAGGATCGCGCGTGCCTCCGCTTCCATGCTGCGGCCCGCTTTCGCGGCCCGGATGCGCAGCTTGCTTCGGATTTCCTCAGGCACCTTGCGGATGTTCAATGTCGCCATGCCAGCAATGATAGCATTGGAAGCGTTGGTGTCAAGGCCCCGCTACACCGCCGGCCAAAATGGAGAATGCAGAACTGCCTCAGCACTCCTAGAGCCTACCCATCAGCGCCGTCACGTCGGCCATGCGGTTGGCGAAGCCCCATTCGTTGTCGTACCACGCGAGCACGCGCGCGAGCTTGCCGTCGACGACCTGGGTCTGGGTGAGATCGAAGGTGGCACTCGCGGAGTTGTGGTTGAAATCGGTCGAGACGAGCTCCTCCTGGGTGGTCTCGAGGATGCCTTTCAAGCGGTTGCGCTTGGACGCCTCGACGACCGCCTGGTTGATCGCCTCGACGGTGGCCGGCTTCCGCGGCACGAACTTGAAGTCGATCATCGAGACGTTGGGGGTCGGCACGCGGATGGCGGTGCCGTCGAGCTTGCCCTTGAGCTCGGGCAGCACGAGGCCGACCGCGCGCGCAGCCCCTGTGGTGGTGGGGATCATGGAGAGGGCTGCGGCGCGCGCGCGGCGCGCGTCCTTGTGCAGCGTATCGACCAGGCGCTGGTCGCCCGTGTAGGAGTGGACCGTCGTCATGTAGCCGCGCTCGATGCCGAAGGCGTCGTGCAGCACGTAGGCCACGGGGGCCAGGCAGTTGGTCGTGCAGGAGGCGTTGGAGACGACGCGGTGCTTGCTCTCGAGCTTGTCCTCGTTGACGCCGTAGACGACGGTGAGATCGGCGCCGCTCGCGGGTGCTGAAATCAGCACTCGCTTGGCCCCCGCCGCGAGATGCTTCTCCGCCGCCTCCTTGCTGGTGAAGATGCCGGTGCACTCGAGCACCACGTCGACCTCGAGCGCCTGCCACGGCAGCTTGGTCGGATCGCGCTCGGCCAGCACCTTGATCGCACCCTGGCCGAGGTCGATGCCGCCCTTGGAGACCTTGA
>DATNIJ010000178.1:0-12872 GCA_035604475.1 Alphaproteobacteria bacterium | reverse complement strand
CACCCCCGCACGGCGGCTCGGCCCCGGGGATCGACCGCATCGTCATGCTGCTCGCCGACGAGCGCAATATCCGCGAGGTCATTACCTTCCCCATGACCCAGCAGGCCGAGGATCTCATGATGGGAGCGCCGGCGCCGATCGCGCCGGCAAGACTGCGCGAGCTCCACATCAAGCTCGATCTGCCGCCCGCAAAGAAGGCGCGATCGAAAGAGGCGTGAGAATCAATATATTACACGTTGATATTTGCGTGATACGCAGGTACGATCCGCGCTCAGAAGAGAAAATCGCAATTCTGGGCAGAGGGCGGGCGGTTGTATCTTCCGAAGCACCGGATTCCGTTGCTGACAGCGACGTTGGCCCTGTTGTTGACGGGCTGCGCGGTGCCCGTTGCCGTGTCAATCGCCTCATACGGTTTCAGCGGCCTCGCGCTCGTCGCCACCGGCAAGGGGACGAGCGACCTGGCCTTGTCCCAGGCCGTGGGGCAGAATTGCGCGACGTGGCGTATCCTCAAGGGCGACGATATTTGCCGCGATTATACGCCCGAAGAGCGCCACGAGATGAGGCTGGCGCAGGCCGAGGCCAACAATTACCCGCCGGGCTGGCACCCCTCTAACGAGCCCGACTACGTTGCCATGGTGCCGCTGCGCTCGCACGCGGCGCTCGTAGCCGAGGTCGACCGGGCCGAAGCGGCCGAGCGGGCGCTGGCGAGCGCGGGTGCGTCCCAGAGGCAGGCAAAGCAAGGCTCCGCTACGCCGGCCGCGGTGCTTGCCTCCGCCGAGTCGCAGCAGGTGCAGAGGCGTGCGGCGGCCGTGACCGTCGAGCCGCTCAAGCCGACAGCCCAGCGCCAGGCAAACGCGCCGGCGCCGCTCCCGCCGGCAGCAAAGCCCGCGGCACCTCGCAAGGCATCAACGGCGCTCGCGAGCGCGCTTCCGACCCCTGCGCCGAAGCCGATAGCGATGGCCCGGCCGGCCTCTGCCGTCAAGGAGGCGCGCGCGGATAACGCCTACCTCGTCCTCGGGAGCTACTCGACCCGCGCGAACGCCGAGTCGGGGCTGGCGCATTATGCCGTGGTCAGGCCGATGCTCAGCGTCGCCAAGGTCGATGGCAAGGAGGTCTTTCGCGTGGTCAGCGGGCCTTTTGGCACGCAGGACCTCGCCAAGGTTCGCGCCACCCTTGCCAAGAGCTACGACATTCGCAGCAGCTGGACGATACCGAGCTGCGGCGACGGCGATGCCCAAGGTTGTGCCGTCGCCAAGCGCGCCGATCCGCAGATCGCCTCGCTGCCGCACCGGATTTAACACAAGCCGGAAGAGCTCGGGTGGCCGCTTGAGCCCTGACGGCAGGAGCTGACGTGCGGGCCGTGTTGTTATAACAACGATTGCGACGTCAACCCTCTCCGCCCCGCCGGATCAGACCAGCTGGTCGCGCGGCTTGCGCCCGCCGAAGTAGTCGTCGAGGTTGTCGAGCGCCCTGAAGCCCATGGCGTCGCGCGTGCCGTCGGTGGCACTGCCGATGTGAGGGAGGAGAAAGGCGTTGTCGAGGCCGATATAGCCGGGATTGAGCTTGGGCTCGCCTTCATAGACGTCGAGCCCGGCCGCACGCAGCCGACCCGCGCGCAGCGCCGCGATGAGGGCCGCGTCGTCGACGATGTTGCCGCGTGCGGTATTGACGACGATCGCCCCCTTCTTCATCCGTCCGATGCGCTGCTCGTTGAGCCAGTGGTAGGTCTCGGGCGTGGAGGGGCAATTGATCGAGAGGAAATCGATCTCCGGCAGCATGGCGTTGGCGTCCGCATGGAAGATCGCACCCAGCTCGAGCTCGGCCGGGAGCCGCGTGCGATTCGCGTAATGGAGCTCCATCTCGAAGCCGCGCGCGCGCCGTGCCACCGCTTGGCCGATGCGGCCCATGCCGAGGATGCCGAGCTTCTTGCCGGTCACGTCGGCGCCGAGCATGAAGGTGGGTGTCCAGGCCTTCCACTCGCCGGTACGGATGAGCCGCTCGCCCTCGAACGCCCGCCGTGCCGCGCCCAGCATCAGGAGAAGCGCTATGTCCGCGGTCGCGTTGGTCAGCACTTCCGGCGTGTTGGTGACGACGAGGCCGCGTTTCCTCGCCGCATCGAGGTCGATGTGCTCGTAGCCGACCGAAAAAGTGGCCACGATCTTGACGGAGGCGGGGAGGCGCGCGATCTGCTGAGCGGGCAGCTTTTCCGTCGAGCAGACCAGGAGGCCGGCGCATCCCTCGGCGCGGCGGATGATTTCCTCCGCGTCGTAGAGCTTGTCCTCGAGGTTGAGTCGGGCGTCATAATCCCGACGGGCGCGGGCGAGCACGTTGTCGGGCAGATGGCGGGTGACGAGGACGGTCGGCTTGTTCGGCACGGCGGACTCCACAAATGAGTGTGCGGGGAGGGGGGAAGGACTGCTTGCTTGCGGTCTTGAAGAACGCCTCTTGGCCATTCTACCCTGCCCCGCCGAAGCATGCCATAATCCAGCCTGCAGGAGCCGAGGTCGGCTCCAGGCCCACCCCATGCTCTCCTCCGACCTGGGAGTCTTGATGGCGCGACTGCTCATAGCTGCTTTGGCACTGCCCCTCTTGTGTTTGCCGCAGGCCGGCCGCGGCGCCGATCTCATACCTCATCATGCCTTCTATACCCTCCATCTCGGGCACAGCTCGGGGACGGGCGATGTCGTCGCGGCGAGCGGCGGCATGGCGATCGAGGTCAGCGAGACCTGCGGGGCCTGGCTCACCAAGCAGCGCCTGCTCCTCAAGATCGTGCGCGACGAGGGAGATGATATGGTGACCGACAACAACTTCACCAGTTGGGAGACGAAGGACGGGCTCCGCTATCGCTTCAACGTGCGCAATCGGCTCAATGGCAGCGTCAACGAGGAATACCGCGGCGAGGCGCGGCTCAAGCCCAACGGCGGCGGCGGCACCGCAAGGTTCACCTTGCCCAAGAAGAAGGACATGACGCTTCCCAAGGGCACCCTCTTCCCGAGCGCGCATGTAAGCTACGTCATCGACTCCGCGCGCCGGAATGCGCGCATCATCAATCGCATCGTCTTCGACGGTGCCAGCGAGGATGGCCCGGACGAAACGAATATCGTGATCGGCGAGCCGGTGCCGCTGGAGAAGCTGCCGGGCCTGGATGCCAAGCTCGGAGTGCCGAGCTGGCCGATGCGCTGGGCGTTTTTCCCCGTCGACAGCAAGTCGGCGCTGCCTGACTACGAGCTAACGCTCCGCCTGCTCGACAATGGGGTCGTGGTCGACCTGAACCTGGTCTATGAGGATTTCACGGTCGGCGGCAAGATCAGCTACTTCGAGCCCCTGCCGCGGCCGAAGTGCTGAAGGCAGAAATCAGAAGCCAGAAAACAGAAGCCGCAAAGGCAGCGCTAGAGCGGCGTTTGGTCTACTGGAATCATATTTCGACGTGGCGTCATTCCCGCGAAAGCGGGAATCCAGGGCCACTGGGTCCCCGCTTTCGCGGGGACGACGGCGGGGGGGTTGCACTGATTTGGAGCTTGCTCTAATCGTCCGTTTTCTGGTTTCTGGCTTCTGATTTCTGCCTTCTGAACCCCCTCCCTTTGACGATGGCGTTGCCGCCGAGCTTTTCGCGCACGGCGTCGATCGCGCGCTCGACCTTCAGCACCCGACCGGAGGAGGGATCGAGCAGGTTGGGCGGGTCGGCCTCGGCAGCGGGCGCCAGCGCGGACGCACCGATGCCGATGAGGCGATAATGGCGCGCGCCCGCCGCGGCCGCGAGAAGGGGCAGCGCCGATTGGAAGAGGGCCTCCGCGAGCTGGGTCGGTGCCGCAAGCGTGCGGCTGCGGGTGAGGATGCGAAAGTCGGCGCCCTTGAGCTTGAGCGTGATGGTGCGGCCGGCGAGTGCCGCCCGTTTGAGTCGCCTCGCCACTGTCTCGCAGAGCGGCCAGAGCTCGGCCTTGAGCTCCGGAAAGCTGGACAGGTCGTCCTCGAAGGTGGTCTCGGCGGAGATGCTCTTGGCAAGGGAGGAGGGGTCGACCGAGCGCGCGTCCTCGCCGCGCGCGAAGCGGTAGAGGCGTCGGCCGATGGCGCCGTAACGCGCGATGAGGTCGGCCTCCTCGTGCCCGGCGAGCTGGCCGATGAGGTGGATGCCGTCCGCCTCGAGGCGGCGGCGGAGCGCGTTCCCGACCCCCCAGATCAGGCTTACGGGCTGGCGCACCAGAAATGCCTTGGCCTCGCTTCGTCCGATCACGGAGAAGCCGCGCGGCTTGTCCAGATCGGAGGCGACCTTGGCGAGGAATTTATTGTACGAGAGTCCGATCGACACGGTGATGCCGAGCGCTTCCTCGATGTGGCGCTGAAGGCGCACGAGCGTGCGCGCGGGGCTACCGTGGTGGAGGCGGGCGGTGCCGGAGAGATCGAGGAAGGCCTCGTCGATCGAGAGCGGCTCGACGAGCGGCGTGGTCTCGAGCATGAGCCGGCGCACCTCGCGGCCGACCTCCTGGTACTTGCGCATGTCCGGGTGGATGACGGTCGCCTGCGGGCAAAGCTTGAGCGCCTTGAACATGGGCATGGCCGAGCGCACGCCATAGATGCGCGCGACGTAGCAGGCGGCCGAGACGACACCGCGCTTGCCGCCGCCGACGATGACCGGCTTGTCGCGCAATCGCGGGTCGTCGCGCTTCTCCACGCTCGCATAGAAGGCATCGCAGTCGACGTGCGCGATCGCAAGCTCGTCGAGCTCGGCGTGGGAGATGAGCCGCGGCGAGGCGCAAAGCGGGCAGCGGCGCGCAACACTCCCGCCCTCGAGTGCCAACGGACTGGCGCAGTCGCGGCAGATCACCGTCATGCTCCCGCCTCCTCGGCAGACCAAAGCCAAGCGGCACCCCGAACGCCGCTCGCGTCGCCGTGCAGCGGGGGGGCCAGCCTCGTATCTGCCCGATCGGAGAAGATGTGCGCCCCCCAATGCCGGGGTACCTGCGCATAGAGCCGCTCGATCTGCGAGAGACCGCCGCCGAGCACGATCACATCGGGATCGAGAATGTTGATCACCACTCCGAGCGCGCGCGCGAGACGCTCCTCGTAGCGCGCCAGGGTCGCCGCGGCAGCACTTTCGCCTGCGAGCGCGCGCGCCGAGATCTCGGCGGGTCCGAGCTGAACGCCGGCCGCGAGCGCGTGGTCGCGGCTCAGCCCGGGACCGGAAAGGAAGGTCTCGACGCAGCCGTGGCGGCCGCAGTAGCAGGGAGGGCCGGGTCGCTCGCCGTCGCGCGGGTTCGGGAGCGGGTTGTGGCCCCACTCGCCGGCGATGGCGTTGGCGCCAGTGAGCACGCGCCCGCCCACCACGATGCCGCCGCCGACCCCGGTGCCGAGGATGACGCCGAAGACGACTTCCGAGTCCCGGCCGGCACCGTCCACGGCCTCGCTGAGGGCAAAGCAGTTGGCGTCGTTGGCAAGGCGCACCGGCCGCTCGAGGACGCGGGCGAGGTCGCGCTCGAAGGGCCGGCCGATGAGCCAGGTCGAGTTCGCGTTCTTGACTAGGCCCGTGGCGGGAGAAATGGCGCCGGGGATGCCGACCCCGACCGTGCAGCACCGCCCCAGCTCGGCCTCGATGCCGGCCACGAGCCCGCGCAGGGCGGCGAGCGTTCCCTCGTAGCTCCCCGCCGGCGTCGGCATGCGCCGGCGCGCGAGCGCGTTGCCCGCCTCATCGAGGGCCGCTGCCTCGATCTTGCTGCCGCCGAGGTCGATCCCTATGCGCATGGCGCGTCGCCGGAGCCCTCCGCCCTTTACCGGCCGGAGCCTCCCTTTTAGGACGGAATGTCCGCCAAAAGCAAAAGGCCGCCCAAGGGCGGCCTTGCCTTCTCGCGCATGGCGAAGAGCCTACTTGAGCTTGGTCTCCTTGAAGAGCACGTGCTTGCGTGCGACCGGGTCGTATTTCTTGAGCTCGAGCTTGTTGGCCTGCTTGCGCGCGTTCTTCTTCGTCACGAAGAAGAACCCGGTGTCGGCGGTGCTCTGCATCTTAATCAGCACGCTGTTCGGCTTGGCCATGGCAACGCTTCCTCATGTGCTTTCCCGGGTGCTGCCGGGCGGAGCAGAACATAGTGCCTCCCCCGCCGCTGTCAAGCGCGGCCGGGGGCGGGTAATGGGTCACGTTGCCCAAGTCCTCATCCTTCGAGACGCGTCGCAAGCGCGACGCTCCTCAGGATGAGGACACCTCCGTTAGGGTTTCACCCCCGGGCTCTTCGACCCGGGGGAGGGCCGAAGGCCCGTCTCGAAGGATGAGGTGAAACTGATCCACGTCCCGGCCCTGCCCTCGAGCGAGCCTATTGCCGCTTGGCGATCTCGGGGCCCGGCGCTTGCAGCGCACGTGCGAAGAGGCCACGGTCCTCGACGAGCTTTTGGGCGACCTCGAGGTCGACGTCGCCCTCCCCGTCGCGCGCTGGGCAGCTCGCGCGCAAGAGGCGGGTCTCCAGCTTGTTGGGCCGGCCGTTGGCGTGTAGCGAAAAGCGCGCCGCCGAGGTCTCCAGCCGGCCGCGCTTGACCGTATCGATGACCTGCGCCACCGCCTCCGGTCCCTCGAATGCCACCTTGCTCGTGCACACGTTGGGGATCACGCCCACCTCGTTGAGGACATAGCCCGAGGGCGCATGGATGCGCGACCAGGTGATGATGAGCTCGCCGCTGTTGGGAAGCTCGTGCACCGTCTGCACCGTGCCCTTGCCGTAGGACGCCGTTCCCACCACGACCGCGCGCCCCTGGTCCTGAAGGGCAGCCGCCACCACCTCGGCCGCGGACGCCGTGCCATGATTGACGAGAAGGGCCATCGGCAGGCCATGTAGCAGATCGTGGCCCTCCGAGTCGAAGATCTGGTTGCTGTCGGGGTGTCGACCGCTGGTCGAGAGGATGCGCCCGTGCTTCAAGAACAGCTCGGAGACGCTGACCGCCTGGTCGAGGAGCCCGCCCGGATTGTCGCGGAGATCGATCACGACTCCGCGCAGCTTGTTGCCCATCTCGCCCATCGCCTGGCGCAGCGCGCCCTCGAGGCTCGTCGTGGTGTTCGAGTTGAAGCCGGTGAGCCTGATGGCGGCGATATCGCCGTGGCGCGCATAGCTGACCGTCGGCGGTACGATGAGAGTGCGGGAGAGGACGACCTCGCGCGGTGCCTTGTCCTTGGCGGCGAGGAAGGTCACGTGCACCGGGCTGCCGACCGGCCCGCGCAGGCGGTCGATCACGTTGTCGAGGGAGAGATCGCCGACGGCTTGGCCGTTGATCTGCACGAGGAGGTCGTCGGGCGCCACGCCGGCTTTCGCCGACGGCCCCTCCTCCAAGACCGAGACAACGCGAATGTCGCTGCCGTCCTGCTTGATGGTGAGGCCGATCCCGCCGAAGCCCTCGCGCTGGGCGCGCTGGTCGCGGGCCGCCGCCGCCGTCGCGTAGCGGGAGAAGGGATCGAGGCCCTTGAGCGCCCCGCTGAACACGGTGTCGTAGATGGTCTCGATGTCGGTGTCCCGCATCGGCTGGGAGAGCTCCCTGGCACCGTCGAGCACCAGGCTTGTGGTGACCGCCCAGGCGACCGGGTCGTCGTCGTGCGGGGCCGTGAAATCCAACACTCTGCCGTTGTCGTAGGCGAGCTGCAAGCGCCCTCCGTTGCGCGTCAGCTTGAGCTTCGGGTCGATCGTTTCCATGCGCTGCATGCCGGCAAACGCTAGCTCGCCGATCGATACCGGCTCGAGGTAGCGCTTGGAAATTTCGCTGAAGCCGGCGCCGAACTCCTGGCCGGTCATTGCCACGAAGGTGCCATGCGAGGAGTCGGCCGGCTGGCCGCAAGCGGCGAGCCCGAGGACCAGGGAGAGGACGAGAGGAAGGCCCGGGCGCGATGGTCGCTTTCCGAGTTGCCCCGCCGTCGGCATGGTTGTCGAACCCTCGCGCATTCCCCTAGCCCGTGAATCCTCTTTCCGATCCGACCATGAGGCCCCCTTGCAACCCGAAGGCGGAGCCGCCGAAGGTTGCCGGCCACAAGCCCATCGAGTGACTGTATTCGCCCGATATGCCTAACTATAAGTAGCGCAGAGTGCTTGCTTTGTACAAGAAATTCCGCTGCGAGATCAGCCACGGGGCGAAAATTTGCCCATATTTCATTCATGGCGGCGAGGCCGCCGCGCGCGCGGCCGTTGCCCGGGCGGGCTCCCGAAAGAAGCCCCAGAGGGAAGTCCAGAGGGAAACGGAGAGAAGGCTTCCCCGGCGGGTCCCCTCTCAGGGGTGCGAGCGCCGCACTTTGGCCTTGCCGCCGCGGAGGCTGCCGCCCTGCGTCCGAAAGGGCCGGCCGCGGCCTTTTGCCGGCCGTCCGCGGCCTGCCTCCACCAAAAGCTCGAAGATGAGGCCGCCCGTCACCATGTCGGCTTCCGCCAGCCGCACCTCGACCTTGTCGCCCAATACGAAGGCAATCCCGCTCGCGCGTCCGATCAGCCGGTGGCGGGCCTCCTCGTGGATGTAATAGTCCGAGGGCAGCGTGCTGATCGGCACCAGCCCGTCCGCCCCCGTCTCCTCGAGCGTCACGAAGAGGCCGAAGCGGGTGACGCCCGAGATGCGTCCGGCGAAGCTCGCCCCCACCTTGGCGGCGAGATAGGCGGCGATGAAGCGGTCCTCGGCGTCCCGCTCGGCCGCATCCGCGCGCCGCTCGGTCATGGAAATGTGCTCGCCGAGCCGCGCGAAGTGCGCCTGCGTGGCGCCTGCCGAGAGGCCGTCGGGCCCGAGCCCGAGGCTTGCTATGAGGCCGCGATGCACGAGGAGGTCGCCATAGCGGCGAATGGGCGAGGTGAAATGGGCGTAGCGCCGAAGGGCCAAGCCGAAATGGCCGCGGTTGTCGGGGGCGTAGACGGCCTGGGCCTGGCTTCTGAGGATGACCTCGCTCACCAACTGGCTGTGCGGCGTCGAGGCGGCCTTTTCGAGGATCTGGGTGAAGTGCCTGGGGCGCAGGACTTGGCCCTTGGCGAGCTTGTAGCCGAGACTGGCGAGGAAATCCCTAAGCGTCTCGACCTTCTCGGCGGCCGGCTCGTCATGCACCCGGTACATGCAAAGCGTCTTCTTTTGCTCGAGCGTCTCGGCCGCAGAGACGTTGGCCGCGATCATGAACTCCTCGATAAGCCGATGGCTGTCGAGGCGGGCGCGGGGGATGATGCGCTCGATGCGTCCGTCCTTGCCGATCACGACCTGCCGCTCGGGAAGGTCGAGGTCGAGGGCACCCCGTTCTAGCCGTGCCGCGAGCAGGGCACGGAAGGCGCCATAAAGCGGTGCGATCACCGGCTCCATGAGCGGCCCGGTCAGCTCGTCCGCTTGGCCGTCGCGCGCCGCCTGCACGCGGCTATAGGTGAGGCGCGCCGCCGAGCGCATGAGGCCGCGCTCGAAGCGATGGCGGAGCTTGTTGCCCGTCTTGTCGATCCACATGTGCACGGCTAGGCAGCCGCGCTCCTCGCCGGGCTTGAGCGAGCACCAGCCGTTCGAGAGCCCTTCCGGCAGCATGGGGACGACGCGATCGGGGAAATAGGCGGAATTGCCGCGCTCGCCGGCGGCGCGATCAAGCGCGCTACCCGGCCGCACATAATGGGCGACATCCGCGATCGCGACGAGAAGATGCCAGCCGTCCCGGTTTCCGGGGTCGGGATCGGCCTCCGCCCACACGGCATCGTCGAAGTCGCGCGCGTCCTCGCCGTCGATGGTGACGAGCGGGGTACGGCGCAAGTCCGTGCGCCCGGCAAGGCCGACCGGGCCCGCCGCGGCGGCGGCGGCAAGTGCGTCCGCCGGAAAGTCGACGGGAATGCCGCGACCGAGAATGGCGATCAGACTGATCGAGCGCGGGTTTCCCATCTCGCCCAGCCGCTCGACGACGCGGGCATGGCGCAGCCCGAGCCGGTGATGGCCCGGCAGCGCCTCGGCGAGCACGAGCTCGCCCTCCCTGGCGCCGCCCTCGTCACCGCGCGCCACACCGTATTCGGCCTTGTCCTTGCGCTCGGTCGGCCGGATGCGCCCGCCGTCCGGCCCCAGTGCGAAGACCCCCAGCACCTTGCCCGGCGCCTCGCTGACGCGGCGGATGACGCGGCCCTCGTAGCTGCCGGCGCCGACGTGCTTGAGCCGGGCCAGCACCCGCTCGCCCGCGCCGAGTGCCGGCGTGCCGCGCCGCTCGGGCGCCATGTAGATGCGCGGCGGTGGGCTCTCGCCTTCCCAGGCGAGCGGCCTCGCCAGCAATTCGCCGTCCGCGTCCGTGCCGGCGATTTCGACGAGCGTCACCTCGGGCAGCCGGCCGGGCGCACCGAAGCGCCGGCCGCGCTCGCGCCCGAGGGTGCCCTCCTGCTGCAGCTCCTTGAGCAAGGTCTTGAGCTGGATGCGCTCCGCACCCGAGAGGCGAAACGCGCGCGCGATCTCCCGCTTGCCGACCGGCACCGGGCTCTCGCGGATATAACTCAGAAGCTCCTCTCTGGTCGGCAGAGGCGATGGCTTCTGCTTCGGGTGGCGGGGCGGCAAATCCAACTCTCGTACTATTCCGCGGTGGCGGCGGCTTTGCTCTTGCGGCTCGCGCCAGCACCCTTCCGCGACTTGGTCTTGCCGGCACTCCCTGCTCGCGCCGCATGCGCAGCCAGGAGTTCGACCGCCTCCTCGAGCGTGACCGCGTCCGGCTGCTTGCCCTTCGGCATCGGGGCGTTGAGCGAGCCGTGCTTGAGGTAGGGCCCGTAGCGGCCCTTCAAGATGCGCACCGGCCGCGCGTCCGCGGGATGGGGGCCGAGCTCGTGTAGTGTCGTCGAGCCGCGGCCCTTGGCCTGGCTCAAGAGATCGACCGCGCGATTGAGCCCGATCGTGAGAACCTCCTCGAGCGTGCCCAGGCTCTTGTAGCTGCTCTCATGCTTGATGTAGGGGCCGAAACGGCCGATGCCGGCGGTGATCGGCTTGCCCGTCTCGGGGTGGTGGCCGATCTCGCGCGGCAGCGAGAGAAGCTGCAAGGCGAGTGCTATGGTCACCTCCTCGGGCTTCACTCCGCGCGGGAGGGAGACGCGCTTCGGCTTCTCGGCAGCTTTTTCCTTGGCGTTTTCCCTGGCCTTGGCCTTCGACTTGCCCGTATCGGCGGCCTTGGCGCCGGCCTCGCCGCCGAGCTGGACGTAATAGCCGTAGGGCCCCTTGCGCAGCGCCACGGGAAGGCCCGTGGCGGGATCGCTGCCGAGTATCTTCGGACCTTCGAATGCGGCTTGGGCGCCGCCCTGGTCGCCGTTCACGCGCACCTCGAGCGGGCGGGTATAGCGGCACTCCGGATAGTTCGAGCAGCCGACGAAGGCGCCGAACTTGCCGAGCTTGAGGCTCAGCCTGCCGCCCGCACAGGCCGGGCAAGCGCGCGGGTCCTTGCCGTCTCCGAGGTCGGGGAAGAAATGCGGGGCCAGCTCCTCATTCAAGGCCTCGATCACCTGGCTGATCGAGAGCTCCTTGGTGCCGTCGACGGCTTTCGAGAAATCGGCCCAGAAGTCGCGCAGGAGCTGCTTCCAGTCGACGCGGCCGTCGGAGACGTCGTCGAGCTTGTTCTCGAGCTCGGCGGTGAAGTTGTACTCGACGTAGCGCTGGAAGAAGCTGACCAGGAACGCCGTGACGACGCGGCCGCGATCCTCGGGCACGAAGCGGCCCTTGTCGATGCGCACGTACTTGCGGTCCTGCAGGACCTGAAGGATCGAGGCGTAGGTGGAAGGCCGGCCGATGCCGAGCTCCTCGAGGCGCTTGACGAGGCTCGCCTCGGTGTAGCGCGGCAGGGGCTGGGTGAAATGCTGCTCGGGCTTGATCGCCTCGCGCGCGAGCGTCTCGCCCTCCTTCACCTGGGGCAGGCGGCGCTCGGCCTCCTCGTCCTCGGCGGGATCGTCGCGGCCTTCCTGGTAGACGCGCAAGTAGCCGTCGAAGAGGAGCACCGAACCCGTCGCGCGCAGCATCGCGGCACCTGCCTTGTCCGCGATATCGACCGCCACCTGGTCGAGCACCGCACTCTCCATCTGACTCGCGACCGCGCGCAGCCAGATGAGCTCGTAGAGCCGCCGCTGATCGTCGTCGAGAAAGCGCCCGACCTCCTGCGGCCGCCGGAACAGGTCCGTCGGACGGATCGCCTCATGCGCCTCTTGCGCGTTCTTGGCCGTCGCCTTGTAGCGGCGCGGCTCGGCGGGGAGATAGTTCTTGCCGAACTGCTGCTCGACGAGCCGGCGCGTGGCCGCGACCGCCTCGCCCGCAAGGGCCACGCTGTCCGTGCGCATGTAAGTGATGAGCCCGACGCTTTCGCCGCTGAGCTCGATGCCCTCGTAGAGGCGCTGGGCGACGCGCATGGTGCGGCTCGCGCTGAAGCCGAGCTTGCGCGACGCCTCTTGCTGGAGCGTCGAGGTGGTGAAAGGCGGGTTGGGATGGCGGCGCTGCTGCTTGCGCTCGACCTTGAGGACGGCGTACTCCCCGCCCGCGAGCACGGTTGCGGCCCCGTCCGCCCCCACCTTGTCGCCGAGATCGAATTTGTCGAGCTTCTTTCCCTTGAGATGGGTGAGGCGCGCCGTCAGCACCGCCCCGCTCGCGCTGCGGAACTCGACGTCGATCGTCCAATATTCGCGCGGGCGGAAACGCTCGATCTCGGCCTCGCGCTCGCAGACGAGACGGAGGGCGACCGATTGCACGCGGCCCGCCGAGCGGCTTCCCGGCAGCTTGCGCCACAACACCGGCGAAAGCGTGAAACCGACGAGATAGTCGAGCGCGCGGCGCGCGAGATAGGCCTCGACCAGCTCGCGATTGACGTCGCGGGGATGCGCCATCGCGTCGAGCACGGCGTCCTTGGTGATCTCGTTGAAGACCACGCGCTTCACCTCGACCTTGTCGAGGGCGTCGCGCTCCTTGAG
>DATNIJ010000177.1:0-6532 GCA_035604475.1 Alphaproteobacteria bacterium | reverse complement strand
ACCGAGACAGACAAGGGCGATGAAGCTGCCCGCGAAGACGACGGGAAGGAACAGATCCTTGGCCCAGCTCGCGAGCTCGGGTCCGCAAAAAGCCGCCACCACCCCGCCCGCGAGCACATAGGAAATGGCTTTGCTGCGCATTCCCTCGCCCGCGACCTCGGCGGCGGCGAAGCGGTAATACATGGCAAAGGCGTTGAAGCAGCCGATGAAGACGCCGCCCAGGCAATAGAGTGGAAAGTCGCGGCTGAGGAGTGCCAAGGCCGATATGAGGCCGCCTGTGATCACGATCCCGGCCGCCACCGTGAAGCCGGCGCGGCGCCCGATCCGGCGCATGAGAAGGGAAGCCGGGCTCGAGAAGGCCATGGTCGAGAGGTATTGGAGGGCCATCGGCAGCGTCACGAGGGCCGGGTCGTCCGCGATGGTCAGGGCCGCGAGCGCCGTCGTGGTCGTCACCAGCGACATGCCGGTATTGGCGAGGGCCTGGCAGACGAAAAGGAGGTGGACGGTCCGCTTGAAGCGAGGCAGGGCGAAGGAAAGCATCGGCCGCACCTTAGCGCCGGAGGACCGCAGACGCGAGCCCTACGGGCGGATTCTAGAAATGCCGGTAACCCGTGCGCGCGAGTGCCATCTCGCGGCCCGCACCATCGAGCACGCGCACGCCATGGCCGCCTTCGATTCCGCCGACGCGGGTAAGCGGAAGTGCCAGCTCGCGACCGAGCTCGATGAGCACCGACTCCGCGTCCGGTGGTGCCGTAAAGAGAAGCTCGTAGTCATCGCCGCCCGCGAGCACGCTTTCGATCAGGCTGCCGTCGCGCGCAAGGGCCGCGCGCGCGCCCGGAGAGAGCGGCACGGACGCGGCCTCTACCCTTGCCGCCACACCCGAGGCCTCGCAGATGTGCGCGAGATCGCCCACGAGGCCGTCCGAGATGTCCATCGTCGCATGCACGAGCCCGCGCAAGCGCCGGCCGAGCGCCAAGCGCGGCCGCGGCAGCCGGTAGCGCTCCGCGAGGAAATCGAGCTCGCTTTGCGCCATACCGCGGAGCTCGCCCCGGATGGCCTTGAGGCCGAGTGCTGCGTCCCCGATGGTGCCCGAGACGAAGACCGCATCGCCCGCCTCAGCCGCCGAGCGCAAGAGCCGCCGGCCTGCGGGAATGGCGCCCAAGGCGGTGAGCGAAAGGGTGAGCGGGCCCGGGGTGGCATCCGTGTCGCCGCCCGCAAGGATGATGCCGAACTCGTCCTGATCGGCCTTGAGGCCTTCTGCGAAGCGCTCGAGCCAGGCGTATTCGAGAGAGTCCGGCAGCATGATGGCGAGCGTATAGACGATGGGCCGCGCCCCCTTGGCGGCGAGATCCGAGAGGTTGACGCGCAAGAGTTTGCGCGCGACGAGGTCGCCTTCGTCCTCCGCAAGGAAATGCACGCCGGCGACGAGCGCGTCGGTCTTGAGCACGAGCTCCTCGCCTGCGCGCACGAGACCGCCCTCGAGCGCCACATAGGCGACGTCGTCCGCCAGCCCGTAAGCGTCCGGAAAGCCGCGCGAGAGCGGCGCGAAGAGCCGTTGGATGAGCTCGAACTCACCCGGCCGGCTGGGTCCCGGCTTTGCCTTTGCCACCGTCCACCTCGCCCATCTCGGCTGCGCGCAGAATGCGGGCCAAGCGATCGAGCACCCCGTTGATCATGCCGATCTCCTTGCCCTCGAGGAAGGCATGGGCCACGTCCACATACTCGTTGATCACGACGCGGGCGGGCACGTCGGGGCGATGCATGAGCTCGTAAGCGCCGGCCCGGAGCACGGCCGCCATCACCTTCTCGATGCGCGCAAGCGGCCAATCCGCGACGAGGTGCTCGGCGAGCATGCGGTCGAGCTCGTCTTGCGCGCGCGCGACGCCGCGCACGAGCTCGGCGAAGAGAACCTTGTCGGTCTTGATCTCCTCCCCGTCTTCCTCGAGCCCCACCCCGCCGCGGTGGCGGATGAATTCGGCAACCACCGTCTCCGCGGCCTCTCCCGTCATGTCGAGCTGGTAGATCGCCTGCACCGCGGCAAGCCGCGTCGAGCTCAGCACGCGGCGCCCGACAGCGGGAGACTCGCGTTCGCCGTCCTTGTCGGGGCTGGCTACCATCGCTCTCAGTGGGGCTCGAGGCCGAAGCCGCGCTTGAGCTCGATCATGGCCAAGCAGGCGCGCGCCGCCTCCGCACCCTTGTTGCGCCCGGAGCGCGACGCGCGCGCCCAGGCCTGCTCGCGATTCTCGCAGGTGAGCACGCCGAAGCCGAGCGCCAAGTCGTGTTCGAGCGAGAGCGTCTGCAGCCCATGCGCGCATTCGCCGCACACGAGATCGTAGTGGCTCGTCTCGCCCCGGATGACGCAGCCGAGGGCCACGAATCCGTCGAAGGGACGCTGCAAGCGCGAAAGATCGCGGGCGCGTAGCGCGTATAGCATGGCGGCCGGAATCTCGAAGGCACCCGGGACGGCGAAACGCTCCCAGCTCGCACCCGCCTTCTCGAGCTCGGCGATGGCGCCCTGGCTGAGCTCGTCGGCGAGATCTTGGTAGAAGCGTGCCTCCACGATCATGACGTGCGGTGCTTCGGCCATTCAGCCCCCGTGGAGCGGAATCGGACGCTGCTCGACCACGGTCAAGCCATAGCCCTCGAGTCCAACGATGGTCCGCTTGGTGTTGGACAAGAGGATCATATCCCTGATGCCGAGATCGAGCAAAATCTGCGCGCCGATGCCATAGTCCCTAAGCCCGGTGGGAGCGCCGGCAGCACCCGAGAGCCTCGCCGTCACCACGTCGGACAGGTTCGTCGCGCGCGGCTCGCGGATCAGCACGACAGCACCCCGGCCGGCCTCCGCGATCATGCGCATCGAGGCCTCGATCTCGCCGCCCCGCTCGCTCGAGCGGTCTCCCAGCACGTCGTGAAGCACGTCGAGCGCGTGCATGCGCACGAGCGGCGGCGGGCCGTCCGCGACGTCCCCCTTCACGAGCGCCACGTGCTCGGCATAGGCGACCTTGTTGACATAGACGATCATGCGGAATTCGCCGCCGTACTTGCTCTTGATGATCGTCTCGGCGCCGCGCTGCACGATGCGGTCGTAACGCAAGCGGTAGGCGATGAGGTCGGCGATCTTGGCGACCTTGAGCCCGTGGTACTGGGCGAAGCGGATGAGGTCCGGCATCCGCGCCATGGTGCCGTCCTCGTTCATGATCTCGCAGATGACACCGGCAGGGCTGAGCCCGGCGAGGCGCGCCAGGTCGACCGCGGCCTCCGTATGGCCCGTGCGCACGAGCACGCCGCCGTCGCGCGCGAGCAGGGGAAAGATGTGGCCGGGGGTCACGATGTCCTCTTTGCTCTTGCCGGGGTCGATCGCGACCGCGACGGTGCGGGCGCGGTCAGGAGCGGAGATGCCGGTGGTGACGCCAGTGCGGGCCTCGATCGACACCGTGAAGGCCGTCTGATGGCGCGAGGCGTGGTGCTGGGGCATGAGCGGAAGGCCGAGCTCCTCGACGCGCTCGCGCGTGAGTGCGAGGCAAATGAGGCCGCGGCCGTACTTGGCCATGAAGTTGATCGCCTCGGGGGTGGCCATCTGCGCCGGGATGACGAGATCGCCCTCGTTCTCCCGCTTCTCGTCGTCGACCAGGATGAACATCCGGCCGTTGCGGCCCTCGTTGATGATCTCCTCCACCGAGGAAAGAAATTTGCTGTCGGACAAGGGTCAACTCCTCTCCAGGAGGCGGGCAACATAGCGCGCGAGGAGGTCGATCTCCAGATTGACGCGGTCCCCGACCCGGGCCTCGCCGAGGCTGGTCAGCTTTCGCGTATGGTCGATGATGTTGACGCCGAAGGAGGTGCGGCCGACCTCGTTCACGGTGAGGGATACGCCGTCGACCGCCACGGAGCCCTTGGCGGCGATGAGCCTCGCAAGCGCCTCGGGCGCCTCGAAGGTCATGCGCAGGCTGCCGCCCTCCGGCGCCAGACGCGCGAGCTCTGCTACACCGTCGACGTGGCCGCTCACGAGGTGGCCGCCCAGCTCGTCGCCCAGGAGAAGGGATCGCTCGAGATTGACCGCACGGCCGATCCGCCATTCGCCGAGCGTGGTGCGCGCGAGCGTCTCGCCCGACGCCTCGACCGCGAACCAGCCCGGGCGCTTATCGACCACGGTGAGGCAGGCGCCCGAGCAGGCGACGGAGGCGCCGAGCGCGAGCGAGGCCGTATCGTAGGCCGTCGAGAAGGCGAAGCGGGTGTCGCCACTCGCGGCCCGCTCGACCGCGCGGACCCGACCGAGGTCGGTGATGATGCCCGTGAACATGGCCCCATACTTAGGAGATCGGCGCCGAATTGGCTATAGGCTCAACTGCCCCTCTCCCGCATCGCGGGAGAGGGAGGGACCCCCGCGGGCCGAAGGCCCGCTTCTTCTGCATCATGCAAGAGAGGCGCGCTACGCGCGCCGGGCGCAGCAACGGGAGGGTGAGGGACGACACAGACATCGGGCAGTCCCTCACCCTTCCCATCCCTGCGGGATGGGCCCCTTCCCTCTCCCGCCTGCGGGAGAGGGAATTCTCTCAGTCACTGCGCGCGTAGCATTCGAGCGTATCGGGGCCGCAAGGCGTGAGCGAAAGGCGCCTGAAGGCGGGGGCGTCGGCGATGCGCTCCACGCCGAAGGCGGCGGCCGTGGGGAGCGCATCGCCGCCGAAGATGCGGCCGGCGCGAAACCATGCGATGCGGTCGACGAGCCTCTCGCGGAGGAAAGCCGCGGCGAGCTGGCTGCCGCCCTCGAGCAAGAGGCGCGTGATGCCGCGCTTGCCAAGCTCCTCGAGCGCCAAACGAAGATCAGGCCGGTCTCCCTCCCCCGGCTCGATCGCGATCACATCGACGCCTGCGCGCTGCAGAACGTCGCGCCGCTCCTCGGACGCGTCGGAGCGGGTGATGAACCAGGTCGGCGTCTCCCGCGCGGTGATCACGAGACGGCTCGTGAGCGGCAGGCGCAGGCGTCCGTCGATCACGACGCGGACCGGAGAGGCGGGCTCGAGCCCGGCGATGCGGCAGGTAAGCTCCGGGTCGTCCGTGACGGCCGTTCCGACCCCGACCGCGACCGCATCGTGCGCCGCCCTCAGGAGATGCGCCCGCTCGCGCGCAAGCTCGCCCGTGATCCAGCGGCTCTCTCCCTGCTTCGTCGCGATCTTGCCGTCGAGCGTCGTCGCCGTCTTCCAGGTAACGAGCGGCCGCCCTTCGCGCAGAAGAGTGAAGAAGCCCGCGTTGAGCTCGGCCGCCTCCTCGCGCATGAGGCCGAGGGATATCTCGATCCCCGCCGCCGCGAGCATCGCCGTGCCGCGGCCCGAGACGCGCGGGTCGGGATCCTCGACGGCGACGACGGCGCGCGCGATACCGGCCTCGACGAGCGCCTCTGCGCAAGGTGGCGTCTTGCCGTGATGGCTGCAGGGCTCGAGGCTCACATAGGCCGTCGCTCCTCGCGCCGCAGCACCGGCGCGCGCGATCGCCTCGCTCTCGGCATGGGGCCGGCCGCCGCTTTGCGTCCAGCCGCGCCCGACGATGCGGCCCTCCCGCACGAGGATACAGCCGACGGCCGGATTCGGCCACACCTTGCCGAGACCGCGCCGGGCCAGGCCGAGCGCCGCCTTCATATGGTGGAGATCAGCACCCTTACTCGGTGTCGCCACTCAACTGCTCGACGAAGTCCTCGAAGTCCTTGGCCTCGCGGAAATTGCGGTAGACCGAGGCGAAGCGCACGTAGGCCACGGGGTCGAGGGTGCGCAGTGCATCCATGACGAGCTCTCCGATCGTCTCGGAGCGGATGTCGCTCTCGCCCGAGCTCTCCAGGCGGCGCACGATGCCGTTGACGATCCGCTCGATGCGGTCGGGATCGACCGGCCGCTTGCGGCAGGCGATCTGGATCGAGCGCACGAGCTTGTCGCGATCGAAGGGCACGCGCTGGCCGTTCTTCTTGACCACCATGAGCTCGCGCAGCTGCACGCGCTCGAAGGTCGTGAAGCGCGAGCCGCACGCCGGACAGAAGCGCCGGCGTCTGATCGCGGCGTTATCCTCGGTCGGTCGCGAATCCTTGACCTGGGTATCCTCGTTGCCGCAGAACGGACAGCGCATGACCGTTCACCCCCCTGCTGTTGCAACCCCTCTTGCCAATATCGGCACGGCCCTCGCTCAGAGATCGGCGTAGATCGGAAAGCGCGCGCACAGCGCATGGGCGCGCGCGCGCACCTCGGCCTCGACGCGGCTGTTGTCGTTGGCGCGCGAGGCGAGCCCGTCGAGCACCTCGGCGATCATGATCCCCACCTCTTGGAAATCGGCGACGCCGAAGCCGCGCGTGGTGGAAGCGGGTGTGCCGAGCCGTATCCCCGAGGTCACCGTCGGCTTCTCGGGATCGAACGGCACGCCGTTCTTGTTGCAGGTGATCGCAGCGCGCTCCAGGCTCTCCGCCGCGAGCTTGCCGGTGAGACGCTTCGAGCGCAGATCGACAAGCATGAGGTGCGTATCGGTCCCGCCCGTGGTGATGTCGTAGCCG
>DATNIJ010000176.1:0-4315 GCA_035604475.1 Alphaproteobacteria bacterium | reverse complement strand
CGCCGCCGGACCCGGCCGATGGGAACCTTCCAGGACAGAACCTCCATGGACCGAATCCTCTTCGCCGTCTTCAACCATGAAAACAAGTCCCAGGGCTCAGCTACCCCTTTCCTCCTGACACACAACAATTGACGTTACCCGGGCCGGCGCGCCGCCTACCCGGCCGCCGCCCTCGTCACATTCCTCGGCATTTCCGCGTCTTAGGTCAAAAGCTCGATGCGGAGGTGGCGGGTGCCCGGCGATCTGGCGACAGCCTGGCTCCTCTATTTGCTGGCGCGCGGCCATCGCAGGCGCGCCGATACCTTCGCACGCCTCGTCAAGGAGGCAAGGGCGCTCTTGCGCAGCCCTGGCCTGCCGCCGGCACGCGTGCCCGAGGGCCTGTTTGAAGCGGTCAAACGCAAGGTGGCGGCGCTCAAGTTGCGCAAGCGGCAAATCGACGCACTCCGCCTCCTCCTCGCCGCTCTCGATCTCCAGTATGAGGAGCTCGTGCGGCTCGATGCCCAGCTCAAAGCCTTGGCGCAACAGGACAACCCGATGCTCGCCGAGCCCGAAATCCGTCAAACGCTGGCGAGCGTGGAAAGCGGATTGCCCGCAGCACTCGCGGGCGCGCGCCAGGTCATCCAGAAGCTGGAGAGCCGGCTCGGCGAACTCGAGGCGGATTACCGCGGGGAGCTTGCGGCACTCGATCGCTTGCGCGCGGCGGGCCGCTAGATACCGGGCCGGGTCTTCAATACCCTACCTGATCGTCCACCGCATGACCGCGCTTCGGCACGAGCACGCTGCGCTCGAAGGTCATGAACACGGTGCCGTCGGCTTTTTTCCCCGTGGTCCTCACCGTGACGATGCCCTGCGTCGGCCGCTTCGCCGACTCGCGCTTTGACAGCACCTCGGACTCGGCATAGATCGTGTCGCCGACGAAAACCGGTGCGGTGAGGCGAATATCGGTCCAGCCCAGATTGCCGATCGCCTTCTGGCTCACGTCGCTGACGCTCATGCCCACCACCACGGCGAGCGTGAAGCAGCTGTTGACGAGCGGGCGGCCGAACTCGCTCTTGGCGGCATAGGCCTCGTCGAAGTGCAGCGGATGCTGGTTCATGGTGAGAAGCGTGAACCAGGTGTTGTCGGCCTCGCCGATGGTGCGTCCGGGCCGGTGCTCGTAAACATCGCCCACCGCGAAGTCCTCGTAGTGGCGTCCGTAGCTCTCGCGATAGCGCCGCGGTCCGACTTCCTTGGCAATCGCAACCATGCGGGTGTCCTCCCGTTGCCGCGAAGTTGTCCGGATCGTCAACGCTTAGACTTTGCCGCGGAGCGCGTCAACGCGGAGGGCGATTGACAGCGCCGGCCGCGCTGGCGCAGGTTTTGCTCAGCCCGTACCCGCGCTGACAGGAGACGCCTCGAATGGCCGCAACCGATACGCCCGCCCAAGAGGAAGAGGAGGCGATCCTCGCGAGCATCGAGCGCTTCCTCGAGCGGGACGTGAAGCCGCATGTGCACAAGCTCGAGCACGACGATGTCTATCCCGCGGAGATCGTCGAGCGCATGCGCGAGCTCGGCCTCTTCGGCGCCACCATTGCCGCGGACTATGGCGGGCTCGGGCTCAAGACGACGGTCTACGCAGGCATCGTCGAGCGCATCTCGCGGGTGTGGATGTCGCTCTGCGGCATCTTCAATTCGCACCTCATCATGTCCGCCGCCGTGGAGCGCTTCGGCACGGAGGCGCAGAAGCGGGCGTTCCTGCCGCGCTTCGCCGCGGGCGAGCTGCGCGGAGGTGTTGCGCTCACGGAGCCCGACTGCGGCACCGATCTGCAGGCGATCCGCACCGTCGCCAGGCGCGCCGGCGGCCACTACGTCGTGAACGGCACCAAGACCTGGATATCGAACGGCATCCACGGCCACTGCTTCGCGCTTCTGGTGAAGACCGACCCGGCGGCCGAGCCGCGCCACAAGGGGATGAGCCTTTTCCTTGCCGAGAAGGGCGAGGGCTTCACGGTCGGCCGCAAGCTCGAGAAGCTCGGCTACAAGGGCATCGATTCCGCCGAGCTCGTCTTCCAGGACTACCGCATCCCCGCCGACCGCCTCATCGGCGGTATCGAGGGGCTGGGTCTCAAGCATGCGCTCGGCGGGCTCGAGCTCGGCCGCATCAACGTGGCGGCGCGCGGCGTCGGCTTGGCGCAAGCGGCCCTCGATCAGGCCGTCGCCTACAGCCAGGTGCGCAAGACCTTCGGCAAGCCGATCTGCCAGCATCAGGCCATCCAGCTCAAGCTCGCGGACATGGCGACAGAGGTGCAGGCGGCACGCCTCTTGACCTATGACGCTGCGCGCGCCTATGACCGCGGCCAGCGCTGCGATATGGAGGCCGGCATGGCCAAGCTCTTCGCCTCGGAGGCCGCGGTCAAGGTCTCGCTCGAGGCGATGCGCATTCACGGCGCCTACGGCTACTCCAAGGAGTTCGTCGTCGAGCGCCTCTACCGCGACGCCCCGCTTCTCGTCATCGGCGAGGGCACCAACGAGCTGCAGCGCCTCATCATCGCGCGCCAGCTCGTCGAGCGGAATCCGGTGTGAGGCACAAGCCATGCTCCCTTTAGCCGGCCTGCGCATCATCGCCGTCGAGCAATACGGCGCCGGACCCTACGGCACGATGCAGCTCGCCGATCTCGGCGCCGAGGTCATCAAGATCGAGAACCCCGAGGACGGCGGCGATATGTCGCGCCGTGTCGGGCCCTACTTCCTCGGTCCCGATGACAGCGATTTCTTTCAGAGCTTCAACCGCAACAAGCGTAGCCTGACGCTCAACCTGAAGAAGCCCGGCGCCGGCGAGGTGCTCCATGCGCTCGTGCGGCGAGCCGACGGCGTGCTCGACAATCTGCGCGGCGACCTGCCGGAGCGGCTCGGCGTCACCTACGCAGCCCTCAAGGCGGCCAACCCGCGCATCGTCTGCGCGCACCTCTCCGCTTACGGCCGCACCGGCTCGCGCGCCGCCTGGCCGGGCTACGACTATCTGATGCAGGCGGAGGCGGGCTATCTCTCCCTCACCGGCGAGCCGGAGGGCCCGCCCGCGCGCATGGGGCTCTCCATCGTCGATCTGATGAGCGGGCTCTTCGCCGCCTTCGGGCTCGTCTCGGGCATCATGGCGGCGCGCGAGACGGGGGAGGGGCGCGACATCGACGTGAGCCTCTTCGACACGGCACTCCAGAACCTGAGCTATCTCGCCACCTGGTACCTGAACCGAGGCCACGCGCAGGGACGCGAGCCGCGCTCGGCGCACCCCTCCCTCGTGCCGAGCCAGCTCTATCGCACCAAGGACGGTTACATCTTTATCATGTGCAACAAGGAGAAATTCTGGCCGCTCCTTTGCGAAGCGGTCGGCCGGCCGGAATGGGCGACCGATCCCGACTTCCGCAGCTTCGCGGACCGTCTCGCCCATCGCGCGCGCTTGACCGAGCTCCTCGACGAGGTCCTCTCCGAGCGGACGACCGCGGAATGGTTCGGGCGCCTTGGCGGCCGCGTGCCGGCGGCCCCGGTCAACGACATCGCCGCCGCCCTCGACGGCCCGTTCGCGCGCGAGCAGGCGCGCATCTGGCAGGTGCCGCATCCGCTCCGCAACGACTTCCGAATGGTGGCAGCGCCCTTCGCCTCGGCGGGCGAGGAGCTGCCGAAGCGGCCGGCGCCGGCGCTCGGGGAGCACACCGACGAGATTCTGGGCACCTGCGGCTACGACGCCGAGCGGATCGCCCGGCTGCGCAGAGAAGGCATCGTCTGACGTCATGGCGCAAACCCCGCCCACCAATCCTCTCGGCCAGCCGATCGGCTTCGCACTGCCGGACTGGAGGGCGCGGGCGCGTCCGCCACGCACGCCGATCATAGGGCGCTATTGCCGCATCGAGGCGCTCGACCCCGAGCGTCACGCGGCGCAACTCTTCCGCGCCAACGCGATCGACCGCGAGGGGCGCAACTGGACCTACCTGGCCTATGGCCCGTTCGCCGAGCTCGAGAGCTACGAGAAATGGATGCGCCAGACCTGCCTCGGCGACGACCCGCTTTTCCACGCCATCATTGACGGCAAAAGCGGCGAGGCGGTCGGGGTCGCGAGCTATCTTCGCATCGATCCCGCGAACGGCGTCATCGAGGTCGGCCACATCAATTATTCCCCGCTTTTGCAGCGCAGCCGTGCTGCGACCGAGGCGATGTTCCTCATGATGAGGCGCGTCTTCGACGAGCTCGGCTACCGCCGCTACGAGTGGAAATGCGATGCGCTGAACGCGCCCTCGCGCGCTGCCGCCGAGCGCTACGGCTTCCGCTTCGAGGGCATCTTCCG
>DATNIJ010000175.1:0-8504 GCA_035604475.1 Alphaproteobacteria bacterium | reverse complement strand
CGCGCGGTGCGCGAGAGCGGCGGCGAGCTCGAGCTCCTGCCGGCACACGAGGCTCTCGATGTGCGGCCGCGCTCGGCGAATAAAGGACTCGCCGTGGAGCGGCTCATGCGGAGCGCACCCTTTCTCGGCCGGGTGCCCGTCTTCGTCGGCGACGATCTTACCGACGAGGACGGCTTCCGCGCGGCGAACCGATTCTCAGGACACGCCATCCGGGTCGGCCGCGGGGGGAAGAGCCTCGCCCGCTGGCGCTTCGCCGCACCCGCGGAGGTGCGGCAATGGCTGGCCGAGGTCGCCGCGGCGCTAGCGGGGAAATGACGATGTCAGAATCTCGCGTATCGGCCTTCACCATCTGCACCTTTCCCGCAAACCTGCATGATGGTGGGCCTCATCTTGTCTGCCACGCGCGTTTGAGCAAGAGCTGGGAGGAAAGCTTTTGGCGCGGCTCGTGATCGTGTCGAACCGTGTCAGCGCCCCGGGCGAGCGCACGGCTCGCGCCGGCGGGCTCGCCGTCGCCATGCGCGACGCGCTCCGCAGCCACGGCGGCCTGTGGTTCGGCTCGAGCGGCGAGATCGCGGAAACGCCGCAGGAGGCCCCTCGCGTCATCAGCGCGGGCAAGGTCACCTACGTCACCGCCAGTCTCACCCAGGCGGATCACCGCGAATATTACGTGAGCTATGCGAACAGCACGCTTTGGCCGCTACTCCACTATCGGCTCGGGCTGGTCGAATACAAGCGCAGCGCCTTCAAAGGATACCTCGGCGTCAACGCGCACCTGGCGCAGATGCTCGTGCCCTTCATTCGGCCGGACGACGTGATTTGGGTGCACGACTATCACTTCATCCCCTTCGGGGCCGAGCTGCGCAAGCTCGGCGTAACCAATCCCCTCGGCTTCTTCCTGCACACGCCGTTCCCGTCCCCCGATGTGCTGATCGCGTTGCCGCATCACGAGATGCTCATCGAGGCGCTCGCCGCATATGATCTCGTCGGCCTGCAGACCGATCAGGACATGCGCGCCTACTTGGGCTGCGTCGGGCAAATTGCCCACGGTGCTGAGCTCGGCGACGGCTACTTCCTTGCCTACGGACGGCGATCGCGCGTGGCCGCGCTGCCGATCGGCATCGATACGGAGAGTTATGCCAAGCAGGCGCAACAGGCTGCGACCTCGCCGGAGGCTTTCCGACTGAAGGCGAGTCTCGCCGGCCGCGAGCTCATCATCGGCGTCGATCGTCTGGATTACACCAAGGGAATTCCCAGCCGGTTCGAGGCCATCGATGGCCTCTTGTCGGATTGGCCCGCCCACCGCCGCCGCTTCAATTATCTCCAGATCACGCCCCACTCACGCGCCGAGGTCGCGCAATACCGCTCCCTGCGGCGCGAGCTGGAAGCCGCGGCCGGCCGGGTCAACGGCAAGTTCGCCGAATTCGACTGGTCGCCCATCCGCTACGTCAACAGGAGCTTCTCGCGCCAGCTCCTCGCCGGGTTCTACCGTCTTGCGCGCATCGGACTGGTGACGCCGTTCAGGGACGGAATGAATCTCGTGGCCAAGGAATTCGTAGCTTCCCAAGAGCCGGAGAATCCCGGCGTGCTCGTGCTCTCGCGCTTTGCCGGTGCTGCCCGCGAGCTGGAGACGGCACTCCTGGTGAATCCCTTCGACGTCGACGAGATCGCGGCGGCGCTCAACCGCGGGTTGGAGATGTCGCGGGAGGAGCGGCGCGAGCGATGGCAGCCCATGATGGCGACGCTGCGTCGCAACACGGTGGCAACCTGGCGGGAGTCGTTTCTCGCCTGTCTCGCCGAGGCGGCCGCGGCATCGGCTGCATCTCCGGCCGCGGCAGCGGCGTCCGGCGACCATGGGTGAAAACATTGCGCGACCAGCGCGAACGCGGGAGGCTACAGCCGATTTCCGCCTCTTTTTTGTCTCGATACGCGCTCGCGCGCCGCAACTCCCATACCTAGATGCCCGGCCGCGCGGCACGGCGGCAATGCCCTGCGAAATGCGGCGAAGGCATAATCCCACGGCCGCGAGTCCCGAAAATTGTCGCCGAGTTGTCACCCCTCCCAGCACCGGACCATCATAGATTCTTGCCATTCTGCTGCTGCCTCCAGATCGACCCGGCCGTCGCCGGAGCATGCCAACGGGCTTCACGGAGGATCCGACCATGACAAAAGCTTATGCCCTTCTGAGCGCCGGAATTCTGCTCACCGCACTCTCGGCGCCGGCTTACGCTCAAGTCAGAGTGCCCTGTGCCGCGCGCGAGCAGGTCGTCAACGCCCTGCAACACGACTTCGCGGAGACGCAGGTCGCATCCGGCCTCACGCCGGCCGGACAGCTCCTGGAAGTCTTCGCCTCGGATAAAGGCACCTGGACCGTCATTCTGAGCATGCCCACGGGCAAGTCCTGCATGATCGCCAACGGCGATGCGTGGAATTCGGAGAAGAAGGCGAGCCTGACGGCGGGCAAGGACTCTTGAGTCCGCCGCGAGCCAAGTGGCATCGAGCACGCGCTCGAAGAGCTCGGCGCGACCGCGCGCGAGGCACTTGAGGGCCGTGCGGGCAGTGCAGCGCTCTAAGCCGTGGGATCGGGCCGCATGAAAAGAGAATCTGAACAGCCGGCATCCCCTCGCCTCGGCCGAGTGAGGTAGTGGTTTTGATCTTTGCCATCCTGCGCCTCCTGCCAGCACTGCTCTTGGCACTTCTCCTTGCTGCGCCAACCGCGGCGCAGACGAGCGCTCCTCCACCGGCAACCACGCCCGCTGCGAAGGCAAGCCCGTTGACGCCTGCCGAGGCGCAACGGGCGCTCGAGGTGCTGCAGGACCCCGCCCAACGCACCCAGCTGATCGAGACGCTGACCGCCATCGCGAAGGCGGTTCCCTCTGTGCCCGAGGCCAGTACGCAGGCCGTCGCCGCGGTGCCTCCCGCGGTTCATCTGGCCCCGCAAGGCCTCGGTGCACAACTCCTCGTCCAGGCTTCTCGCTGGTTGGGCGACGTGTCGCGCGAAGTGGCGGGGACTGCGCGCACCGTCACCGACTTTCCGCTGCTCTGGCAATGGTCCGTGCACTCCCTCAGCGATCCCGAGGCGCGCGCCGAGCTTCTCGACGCGACCTGGAAGCTCGTCCTTGTGCTCGGCTGCGCGCTCGCGCTGGAGTGGGGTGCTGCGCGGATCGTGCGCCGCCCTCTCGCGCTCTTGGAGACACACACGCCGCATGGTCATGAAAACAATGCCGGCGACGGCGACGCGGGTCGGGCGCCTGCCCACGCGCCCGGCAATACGGGCGGCAGGCATCCCCATCTGCGCCGCACCTGGATGCTCTTGCGCCTGCTGCCCATCGCGCTGTTCCGGCTGCTCCTCGAGCTGATGCCCATCATCGCCTTCGCGGTGGTCGCCAACCTGCTGCTTGCCACCTCGATCGGTGCCTCCCCGGCCACGCGGCTCGCGATCCTCGCCGTGGTGAACGCCTATGTTCTTTGCCGGGGTACCATTTGCTTCACCCGCATGTTGGTCGCGCCGGACAACGCTCGGCTGCGCCTGGTGCAGGTGAGCGACGAGACGGCCGCCTACATCGGAATCTGGGTGCGCCGCATTGCCGTGACCGCGATCTTCGGCGGCGCGCTCGCCGAAGTGGCGCTCCTGCTCGGCCTCGACCCGGCGGCGCACGACGCGCTGGTGAAGCTGGTGGCGCTCGTCGTGCACCTCTTCCTCGTGGTCATCGTCCTGCAGTGCCGCCGCGCCGTCAGCGCGAGCATCCGCGCGCCCGAGGGATCACGCGGCGCATTTGCGCTCCTGTGCAATCGCCTTGCCGACGTTTGGCACCTTCTCGCGATCTTCTTCATCGTCGCACTGTGGCTCGTCTGGGCGATCGACATCAAGAACGGCTTCATCTTCCTTGCGCACTACTTCGCCGTCACGATCGGCGTTCTCATCATGGCGCGTCTCATCTCCATCACGGCGCTCGGTGCGCTCGACCGCGTTTTCCGCATTAGTCCCGATTTCGCCAAGCGTTTCCCGGGCCTTGAGGCGCGGGCCAACCGCTACTATCCGCTCCTGCGCGGTGCGGTCTCGAGCGTCGTCGCCATGTTCGCCCTCGTGGCACTGCTCCAGGTCTGGGGCATCGACGCCCTCCCGTGGTTCCGCAGCGGCGAGATCGGCGGCCGCCTGATTTCCGCCGCGATCACCATCGCCATCACCGCCGCACTGGCCGTCGCCGTGTGGGAAGGGACGAATGCGGCGGTCGACCGGCACCTGGCGCGCCTCGCGCAGGCGGGCCAGTTCGTCCGCTCCGCGCGCCTGCGCACACTCTTGCCGATGCTGCGCACGGCTCTCCTCATCACCGTGCTCACCGTGGTCGGGCTCACAGCGTTGAGCGAGATCGGCGTCAACATCGCACCCCTTCTCGCCGGCGCCGGGATCGTGGGTGTCGCCATCGGCTTCGGCTCGCAGAAGCTGGTCCAAGACCTCATTACCGGCATGTTCCTCTTGCTGGAGAACGCGATGCAGGTGGGGGACACGGTCACCGTTGGGGGGCTTTCGGGGACCGTGGAGAATCTCTCGATCCGCACCATTCGGCTCAGGGCCGGAGACGGCTCCGTCCATATCATTCCCTTCAGCGCGGTGACGAGCGTCACCAATGCCAACCGCGGCGTCGGGAATGCCTCGGTGGGCGTGAGCGTGAGCTACGAGGAGGACATCGACCGGGTCGCAGAGGCGCTCAAGGAGATCGCCCTCGAAATGCGCAAGGACGCCGCCTTCGGGAGCTTGATGCGGAGCGATCTCCAGTTCTGGGGCGTGGACCGGGTGGACGGCTCGATGGTGACGCTCGTCGGCCAGATCGTGTGCACGGACTCCGGCCGGTTGGCGGTCCAGCGCGAATTCAACCGGCGTATGAAACAGCGCTTCGAAGCGCTCGGCATCGAGATCGCGAACCCCCATAAGATGGTCGTGCTGCAGGAACCGCCGGACGCCGCCGCGCGGAAATCTCTGCCAGCGCGCGCGGCACGCGACGCTCTGTCGAAGAAAGGGGGAGAGCGGTTGGAAAGAGAAGAATGGCGCGCGTTGGCAAGTGCGGCAGAGAAGCGCGGACAGCACTAGGACCACGCCTGCAGCAGGCCGGCAAACCTGCGGGCCGGAATGGCCGCGTGCCTACTTCCGCCGAGGATCGAGCGCGTCGCGCAAGCCGTCGCCCAGGAGATTGAAGGCGAGCACGGCGAGGAAGATCGCGACCCCCGGCCACAGCGCCATCCAGGGCGCCTGCTCGAGGAAGTTCTTGGCGGTGTTGAGCATGCTGCCCCAGCTCGGCGCCGGCGGCTGCTGGCCCAGCCCGAGGAAGGAGAGGCTCGCCTCGGCGATGATCGCCTGGGCGATGGCGAGGGTTGCCTGCACCATGAGGGGAGGCAGGATGTTGGGCAGGATGTGGCGCAAGATGATGCGCGAATGCGGGTTGCCGAGCGCCTTCGCGGCCTCGACGTAATCCTCGACCTTGACCGCGAGCGTCTGCGCGCGCGTGAGCCGGATGAAGATCGGCATGGCCGAGATGCCGATCGCGATCATCGCGTTGGTGAGGCTGGGACCCAGGAAGGCCGCAAGCGCAATCGCGAGGATGAGGAAGGGGCAGGCGAGCATCGCGTCCGTGATGCGCATGAGGAGCCCGTCGATCCAGCGCCCGGCATAGCCCGAGACGAGGCCGATCGGCACGCCGAGGCCGAGCGCGATAACGACCGAGACGACGCCCGCGAGAAGCGAGGCGCGCGCGCCGTAGATGACGCGGGCCAGCACGTCGCGCCCGATCTCGTCGGTCCCGAAGAGGTGCGCCACGCTCGGCGCCTTGCGTACCGCGAGGAAGTTGGTGGCAAGCGGATCGTAGGGGCTCACCAGCGGGGCGAGGGCCGCGACGGCGACGAAGAAGATCACCACGACGGCGCCGAACACGGCACTCTTGCGCTGCACGAGGCGGCTGAGCGCTGCTCTGAGCGGGCCGCGCTCGGCGAGCTCGGTGCTACCTGAGGCGATCGCGGTCACGCTCGCCGCCCTCACGATCTCAAGCGCGGATTCACCAGGAAATAGGCGAAATCCGCCGTGATGTTGAGAAAGATGTAGATCGTCGCGGTCACCAGTACCACGCCTTGCACCACCGCGTAGTCGCGGTTGAACACGGCATCGACGATGAGCTTGCCGAAGCCGGGAATGGTGAAGACCTGCTCGGTCAACACGGCACCCGACAAGAGCTGGCCGAACTCGAGTGCCCCCAAGGTGATCACCGGGATGAGCGCGTTGCGCAGGCTGTGGTGCAGCACCACGGTGCGCTCGGAGAGCCCCTTGGCGCGCGCGGTGCGTACGTAATCCGAGCTCAGCACCTGGAGCATCGCACTCCGCGTGTGGCGCATGATCACCGCCGCCACGGCGTTGCCGAGCACGAAGGCGGGCATGATGATGGTGCGCAGGTTCTCGCCCAGATTTTCAGTGGGCGGCACGAAGCCCGAGGCGGGGAGCCAGCCGAGATCGACCGAGACGAGGAGGATCAGCATGATGCCAAGCCAGAAGTTGGGCGTGGAGAGCCCCCAAAGTGCGAACACGTTGGCCGCGTAGTCGATCGCGCTGCCGTTCTTGACCGCGGAGAGGATGCCGGCCGGGATGCCGATGAGGAGGGCGATGAGAAAGGCGATGCCGCCGAGCTCGAGCGTCACCGGCAGCTTCTGCAGCACGAGTGCGCCGACGGGCATGTTGTTGCGCAACGATTGGCCGAGATCGCCGTGCAGCGCGTCGTCGATCCAATAGAGATAGCGGACCGGAAAAGGCTGGTCCAAGTGATATTTCTTGTGGAAATAGGCGATCACGTTGGGGTCGCGATCCTCGCCCGCGAGTGCGAGGGCCGGATCGCCCGGCAGGAGCTGCTGCAGCCCGAAGATGATGATCGAGACGAAGAAGATCGTCGGGACCGCGATCAGCAGGCGGCGGATGAGGAAGGCGAGCATGGCAGTGCCGGGGACGGACGGAAGGGACGCGCGGCGTGATGCCGCGCGTCCCGTCGCCTACTTGAGATCGACGCCGACGACGCGGATGAGCCCGTCCGGATAGGGCGTGAAGCCCTCGAGCGCTTTCGTCATGCCGTAGATCCACTTGCGCTGGAAGAGGTAGATGATCGGCCGGTCCTTCTCGATGAGGATTTCCGCTGCCTTCTTGTACGCCTGATAGCGCGCGGCCGGGTCGTTCGTGGAGCGCGACTCGTCGAGCGCCTTGTCGACCTCCGGGTTGCAATAATACCCGTCGTTCAACGGCGCCTTGCAGGCGACGAAGCTGTAGAGATTGCCGTCTGGGTCCGTGCGCCCGCTCCAGCCGATGTACCAGGCCTCGAAGTCGCCCCTGTGGGCGCGGTCGAGCGAGGTGGCGAACTCGACGGATTGAATGCGCAGATCGATGCCGGCCTCCTTGACCATGGCCTGGAGCACTTGCGCGCCTTGCTGGTCCTCCTGGGTCGTCGGCACCATGAGGTTGACCACGAGGTCGGGATGCCCGGCCGCCTTGAGCAGCTCCTTCGCCTTCTCGAGGTTGCGCTGAGCCACCGGGGCTTCCTTGATGTAATAGGGATTGCCGACCGGCTCCCATTGGTTCCCCGCCGTGAACTCGCCGTTGAAAACGACCTGCGGGATGGCGTTGCGGTCGATCGCGAGGTCGAAAGCCTCGCGCACCCGCGCATCCTTGCCGAGCGGGTTGTCGGCCTTGGGGCCGTTGGCGAGATTGATCGTGATGCCGAGATAGGCGAGCGAGGAGATCGTCGCCGTCTGCAGCTTCGGGTCCTTGCGGAGTGCCGGCAAATCGGTGGGGGCCACGCGCTCGATGAGGTCGAGGCTGCCGGACTGGAGATTGGCGAGCCGGACCGCGTTGTCGATGATCGGCCGGTATTCGATCCTGTCGATGTGGACCTTGTCCTTGTTCCAATACTTGTCGAATTTCGCGAGCACGATGCGGTCCTGCGCCACGCGCTCGACGAACTTGAAGGGGCCGGCGCACACCGGATTGTTGGCGAAGTTGCTCCCGGCCGCTTGCACCGCTTTGGGCGAGACCATCATGCCGGCGCGATCGGTGAGCGCTGCGATGAGGGGTGCGAAAGGCTGCGAGAGGTTGAAGCGCACGGTGTGCTCGTCGAGCACGTCGACGCTTTTGATCGCGCTGATCTCGCTCTTGCGCGTCGAGCCTTGCAGCGTCAAATGGCGCTCGATGCTGAACTTGACCGCCGCGGCGTTGAACGGCTCGCCGTCCTGGAACACCACGCCCTGGCGCAGCTTGAGGGTGAGTGCTTTGTTGTCGGCCGACCATTCGTAGCCGGTCGCGAGCTGCGGCACCACCTTGAGATCGGGGCTGATGTCGAAGAGCTTGTCGCACAGGCTCGCGAACACGATGCGGCCCACGAAGGTGCGCGCGAGCGTGGGGTCGAGGAGGTCCGGGTCCTCCGCCAGCCCGATGCGCAGCGTCTTGGCAGAGGTAGTGCTCGCGAGTGCTGCCGCAAGCACCG
>DATNIJ010000174.1:0-5288 GCA_035604475.1 Alphaproteobacteria bacterium | reverse complement strand
CGATCGACATGTTCGGTTACGCCGGACTCAAGCGCTACATTGCCGACTTGTTTCCCGGGCCCGTCGATGTGATCAACCGCGCGGCGCTCAAACCGGCGCTCCGCGACCGCTCGACGGCGGATGCCGTCTATGCATTCTAAGGCCGCGCTCGCGGCGGCCCAAGCCGCAGACGCGGTCAAGCGCCAGAAGGCATGAGCGGCAGCGTTCCCCCGTCCCTCACCCTTCCCGTCGCTTCGCGACGGGCCCCTTCCCTCTCCCGCAAGCGGGAGAGGGTGGCGAGCGTAGCGAGCCGGGTGAGGGACGGCTCGGACGCCCACGCACAGCCTCGATGACCGCGCCTCTTTCAGAGCAGTACCCCGCCGGCGGCAAGCTCGTCGCCAATCTGATGCATTTCGCGCGCGCGCTGCGCCGCGCCGGCCTTCCCATCGGCCCGGGCAAGGTCCTCGCCGCGGTCGAGGCGGTCGAGGCCGTCGGCATCGAGAGCCGCGACGACCTCTACTGGACGCTCCACGCCGTCTTCGTCAACCGGCGCGACCAGAAGGAGCTCTTCGATCAGGCCTTCCACGTCTTCTGGCGCAATCCGAAGCTGCTCGAGCGCATGATGGCGCTCCTCCTACCGACGGTGCGCCGGCCCGAGGGCGAGCTGCCCGGGGAGCCGGTGAGCCGCAGGCTTGCGGAATCGCTCGCCGCGGAGGCGCGCGGAGGCAAGGACGCCGAGGAGGAGCCGCCCGAGCCGGAGTTCATCACCGACGCCGCGATGACCTATTCGGACCGCGAGATTCTCCAGAAGATGGACTTCGAGGAGATGTCGGGGGACGAGATGCGCGCGGCCAAGGCGGTGATGGCGCGCATGCGTCTTCCCATCATGATGCTGCCCACGCGGCGCTTTCGCGCCGATCCTGCCGGACCCCGCATCGACATGCGGGCGACCTTGCGCAATTCGCTGCGCGGCGGGGCAAGCGACATCGATCTGCGCCGGCGCCGGCGGCGCGAGCGCCACCCTCCCCTCGTCGTCCTCTGCGACATCTCGGGCTCGATGAGCCGCTATTCGCGCATGCTGCTGCACTTCCTCCATGCGCTCACCAACGACCGCGACCGCGTCTATACCTTCCTCTTCGGCACGCGGCTCACCAACATCACGCGCCAATTGCGCCAGCGCGACGTGGATGTGGCGCTCGCCCGCGTGGCGGAAGCGGTCGAGGACTGGTCGGGGGGAACGCGCATCGGCGCCTCGCTCCGCGAGTTCAACCGCCGCTGGTCGCGCCGCGTGCTCGGCCAGGGCGCGCTTGTCATTTTCATCTCCGACGGGCTCGACCGCGACGCCGGCGAGGGGCTCGCCGAGGAGATGGAGCGGCTGCACAAATCCTGCCGCCGACTCATCTGGCTCAATCCGCTCTTGCGCTACGAGGGGTTCGAGCCGAGATCCTTGGGCATGCGGGCAATTTTGCCGCATGTCGACGACTTCAGGACGGTGCATAATCTCGAGAGTCTCGGCCAGCTCGCCGCCGCCCTGGGCTCGGCGAGTGCCAGGCGCGAGGAAGGGGTCAGCCGCTGGCTCGGAGGAAAGGGGACATGAACGAGGCACAGGAAGACATCTTGACGCTCGCCGAGCGCTGGCGCGCGGAGGGCCGCGGGGTCGCACTCGCGACCGTCGTCAGCACCTGGGGCTCCTCTCCCCGCCCCGTCGGCAGCCAGCTCGTGGTCGACGAGAAGGGCGTCATGGAGGGCTCGGTCTCGGGTGGCTGCATCGAGGGCGCGGTGGTGGGTGAGGCCATCGCCGCGATCAAGGACGGCAAGCCGCGCCTGCTCGATTTCGGCGTCAGCGACGAGCAGGCTTGGGAAGTCGGGCTCGCTTGCGGCGGCAAGGTCCAGGTCTTCGTCGAGCGGGTCGAGTGAGATGGAGCGCGCAATCCTCAAGGCCCTTCGGGAGGCTCGGGCGGAGAAGCTGCCGACAGCACTTGCGACCGATCTCGCGTCGGGTGCCCAGGCCCTCGTGACGCGCGGCAGTGTCTTGGGCGGCCTGGCGCTCGACAAGGAAGCTCTCGCGCGCGTGCTGGAGGCGATCCGGGACGACCGCAGCGCCACCCACGACTGGCAAGGACGCCGGCTCTTCATCCAGGTCTTCAATCCCTCGCTTAGGATGATGGTGGTAGGGGCCGTGCACATAGCACAGGCCCTCGTTCCCATGGCGAGCCTCGCCGGCTATGCGGTGACGGTGATCGATCCGCGGCGCGCCTTTGCCACGGACACGCGCTTTCCCGGCGTCGAGCTGACCCACGCGTGGCCCGACGATGCGCTCGCGCGTTTGCATCCCGACCGCCGCACCGCACTCGTGACCCTCACCCACGATCCCAAGATCGACGATCCGGCACTCGTGGCGGCGCTGCGCTCGGAGTGCTTCTATATCGGCTCGCTCGGCAGCTCCCGCACGCACGCAAAGCGCCTGCAGCGGCTCAAGGAGCATGGCTTCACGGAGGCCGACTTCGCGCGCATCCACGGGCCGGTCGGGCTCTCGATCGGGGCCAAGTCGCCGGCGGAGATCGCCGTGTCGATCCTGGCGCAGATCACGCAAGTGCTGCACGCGAAAGAGGTCAAGGAGAAGGTCAAGGAGCCGACATGATCTTCGGCGAGCTCTCCCTCGACGAGGCCGAGGGCGCCATCCTGGCGCACAGCCTGCGCATGGGAACCGCCACCTTCAAGAAAGGCCGCAAGCTCTCGGCGGCGGATGTGGCAGTCCTCAAGGCAGCCGGCCTCGAGCGCGTCGTCGCCGCGCGCATCGAGCCGGGCGAGGTGAGCGAGGACAAGGCGGCGGCCGCGGTCGCCGAGGCGGCCGCCGGCCCGAACCTCAGCCTGAGCCCCGCCTTCACCGGTCGCTGCAATCTCTTTGCCGAAGTGCGCGGCTTGGCGGTGATCGACCGCGCGCGCATCGACGCCCTCAACCTGGTGGACGAGGCCGTCACCATCGCGACCTCAACACCCTTCGAGGTGGTCGAGCCGCGCCAGATGGTGGCAACCGTCAAGGTGATCCCCTTCGCGGTCGCGCGTACGGTCGTCGATGCCTGCGCCGCGATCGCGCGGCAAGGCGGACCGCTTGTCCGGATAGCACCCTTCCAGGCGAAAGCGGTCGGCCTCGTGCAGACGCGCTTGCGCGGCAGCAAGGAGAGCGTGCTCGACAAGGGCCGCAGCGCGCTCGAGGCGCGACTCGCGGCCTTCGGCAGCCGCCTCCTCAAGGAGATCCGCTGCGCGCACGAGCCTAGCCAAGTCGCCGCCGCCATCGCGGCGCTGCGCGCGGAAGGTGCCGACCCGGTGCTGATCGCCGGCGCTTCCGCCATCGTCGACCGCCGCGACGTCATCCCGATGGGCATAGCACTGGCCGGCGGCGAGGTGCTGCACTTCGGCATGCCGGTCGATCCCGGCAATCTCCTCCTCGTCGGCCGCTTGCCGGACAAGGTCCCCGTGCTCGGCCTGCCCGGTTGCGCGCGCTCGCCCAAGTTCAACGGCTTCGACTGGGTGCTGCAGCGCCTCTTGGCCGATCTTCCCATCGCCCGCGAGGATCTCGCGCGCATGGGGGCCGGCGGGCTCCTCGCCGAGACCGAGATGCGCGGCCTGCCGCGCGCCCAGGCGACGGCGGCAGCCGGGACCGCGACCATGCCGAAGGCGACGAGAGTCGCGGCCCTCATCCTCGCGGCCGGCCTCTCGCGCCGCATGGGCAAGGCCAACAAGCTCTTGGCCGAGATCGACGGTGCGCCCATGGTCGCGCGCGCGGCGGATGCCGTGCTCGCCTCCAAGGCCTCGCCCGTCATCGTGGTCACGGGCCACGAGGCGGAGCGCGTACGCGCGGCCTTGGAAGGACGCAAGCTCGGCTTCGTGCACAATCCCGACTACGCGGACGGCCTCGCGAGCTCGCTCGCCCGCGGCCTCGCCGCCTTGCCCCAGGACGCCGACGGCGTGCTCGTAGCACTCGGCGACATGCCGCGCATCAAGCCTGCCCACCTCGATCAGCTGATCGCCGCCTTCAATCCGCTCGAAGGGCGCGCCATCTGCGTCCCCACCTGCCGCGGCAAGCGCGGCAACCCGGTGCTCTTCGCGCGGCGCTTCTTCGCCGAGATGGCGCGGCTCAAGGGCGACACCGGCGCGCGCCAGCTCATCGGCCAGTACCACGAGCTCGTCGCCGAGGTGGAGATGGACGACGAGGGCGTGCTGATCGACATCGATTCGCCCGACAAGCTCGTCAAGCTCCGCGCCGAGGGCGCCTGATCCCTCTCCCTGCCATTGCTTCGGAATGGGAGCGTGAGGGATGGTGACGTGCGCTGGGAATCCAATTGATGCATACAAATCGGAAGATCACCGGCAAATCATGACGTTCCGCCGTGCAAAGGTGCCTCGGACTAGCCGTCGTGGGTCCTTCGAGACGCTCGCTGCGCTCGCTCCTCAGGATGAGGCCGATTCTTTATGCCACACACAAATTTGCCTCATCCTGAGGAGCGCCCCGAAGGGGCGCGTCTCGAAGGACCCACAACGGCACTGCAAGCGTCCTTGAGACGTGTGCATCAACTAAAGGAGGAAGGGGGCCGGACAGTGACTTTCCGGTCCAACGGTTTAACACATACATAACGTAATTTATTTTTATTTGACATCAAAAAAAGTGACTATAGATTCGTGCTGGCGCCGATTTGAAGCAGACAGCTTGCGGGCGCGTTACAAATGCAGCTAAAGCGCCTGGCACCCGCCCGGCTCCGAGCTGCGGCGGGTTTCTCGTGAGGCCCGCCTTCCGCATCCACCGCTCCGCCGTCTCAGGAGCCGAGAAGACGAGGCCGCTCATGCCGAAGAAAGCGTTGCACGCTCCCCCCTCCCCGCTCGCCGCGGCACCGGCGCCCTGGCACCAGGCCTGGCGCGAAGCGGGCAAGGAGCCCAGTCTCCGCGAGGTGCTCGCCGACCCGCTTGTGCATCTCGTGATGCGCCGCGACGGTGTCACGCTCATGCAACTGGAGGCCGTGCTCGCCCGCGCCAAAGAGCGGAGGAGTCTTTGCTGCCTCTCTGCCGCCTGAGGACTTTGCCGAGGCCGAGGGCGCGCGCGAGCGCAACTGATTTCATCGGGAAGGACCGTTCGAGATGAGCAAGGTGGAAAGCGATTTTCGCGAGGCTCTTCTCAAGGCGCGGACGCAAGGTTGGCACGAGCTCTGGCGCAAGGAGGACTGGTGGGCGATCTGGCTAGGGCTCGGCATCGTCGTCGTCGCCTACCTTCTTTTCGCGAACGCCTTCAGCCTGAAATAGATCGCGGTGACGCC
>DATNIJ010000173.1:0-15231 GCA_035604475.1 Alphaproteobacteria bacterium | reverse complement strand
TTCGCGCCGCACCGGCGATTTCGGCCCGTAGGTGTATTGGATGAAGGCGCCCGTGTCGTCGAGGAGCGCATGCGCCTCGGCCAGCACGGCCCGTTGCTGGCGCTCCCCCATGGCGAGGAAGGGCAGGCTCGAGACCACGGCGGCGACACGGTCGATGCCGCGCTCGGCAAGGCGCGCGCGCAGGTTGGCGGCATCATCCCGGAGGATCGGCAGGTTCGGAAAGCGCTCCTGCAGCAGGCGATGCAGCACCCCATCGCGCTCGACCACGATGAGCCGCTCGGGGGCCAGGCCCGTCCCCAGCAAGGCCACGGTGATGGCGCCGGTCCCGGCACCGAGCTCGACCACGAGCCCGGGCCGGCGGGGATCGATCTGACGCGCCATGAGCCTGGCAAGCGCTGCCCCGCTCGGGACGATCGATGCCGTGCTGCGGGGATTGCGCAACCAGCGAGCAAAGAAAACCCCGTCCGTCTTGTCGAGCAGCTTTGCCATCGCTTGGTTCCGCTGGAGACTTGAGCTTGCGCCCGCTTGGCGGCGCGCCGCGCCGGAGCGGCATCGCGGCTCGAAACTACCGCATCGGCCGTCGTGATTCGAGTTCGATCGTGCGCCGCGTCGCCCGCCCGCCCCGGGACTTACCCCTTATGCCTTGCGCTCCCACTTGCCGCGTGCGTCCTGTTGCCAGTAGGCGACCTCGTGGCCGGCCTCCTTATAGGCCTTCCAGCGCAGGCGGGCAGCACCCACGGCAGCAGGATCGTTGCCATCGAGGAGCTCGAGGCAGCGCTCGAACTCGCCCAAATGCGACGAGCGCGCGCCGTCGGCCAGCACCAGGATCTGCGCTCCGTTCGGGTTCTCGTCCGCTTGCGTGAGCCAAACGGGCTGCTCCGAGGCAAAGCCGTCGCGCGCGCTGCCGTGCGGCAGGAAGCTGCGGTCGTCGTAAGTCCAGAGCAGATTGTCGATGGCCTCGACGCGCTCCTCGGAGCCGAGCATCACGACCGCACGCTTGCCAACCGCGAGCGCCTTCTCGAGAAGGGCCGGCAGCGCTGCCTCAAGGGTCTGCCGTTGCAGGTGATAGAACCAGATCTCGCTCACGGCACGCGGCTCCCGGCCTCAGTCTGAGTGCTTCGCCCCTGCGGCACGGGCGTTCAACGGCCCTCGTAATAGTCCGCGACGAGGCGCTCGAGGAGACGCACGCCGAAGGCAGTGCCGCCCTTGGGCACCGTGGGCTTGTCTTTCGACGACCATGTGACGCCCGCGATGTCGAGGTGCGCCCACGGCGCCTCCTTGACGAAGCGCTGAAGGAACTGCGCGGCCGTGATGCTGCCGGCCGCCCGATTGCCCACGTTCTTCATGTCGGCTGCGTCGGATTTGATCGCTTTGTCATACTCTTGGCTCATCGGCATGCGCCAGAGCGGCTCTCCCACCACCTTGCCCGCCCGGGCGAGGCGCTGGGCGAGCTCGTCGTTGTTCGAGAAGAGGCCGGCATATTCGTGCCCTAGCGCGATGATGATGGCACCGGTGAGCGTCGCCAGGTCGATCATGATGCGCGGCTTGAAACGCTGCTCGGTGTACCACAACGCATCCGCCAGCACGAGCCGGCCTTCCGCGTCGGTATTGATCACCTCGATGGTCTGGCCGGAGAGCGACTTGACGATGTCGCCGGGGCGCTGGGCGGTGCCCGAGGGCATGTTCTCGACGAGGCCGGCGACGCCGACCGCATTGACCCGCGCCTTGCGGCCGGCGAGCGCCTGCATGAGCCCGATCACGACGCCGGCGCCGCCCATGTCCCACTTCATGTCCTCCATGTTTGCGGCGGGCTTGAGCGAGATGCCGCCGGTGTCGAAGGTGACGCCCTTGCCGACGAAGGCAAGCGGCCGCGCGTCCTTGCCGCGGGCAGCACCCTTCCACTGCATGACCACGAGGCGCGGCGGCCGCGCGCTACCCTGACCCACGCCGAGCAAGGCGCCCATGCCGAGCTTGGCCATCGCCTTCTCGTCGAGCACCTCGACCTCGACCCCCAGCTTGGCAAGGGTCTTCGCCGCCGCCGCGAGGCTCTCCGGATAGATGACATTGGCCGGCTCGGAGACGAGATCGCGCGTGAAGAATACGCCGTCTGCGATGCGCGCCAGCGGCTCGAAGGCCTTGCGCGCCCTGGCGGCGGCCGGCACGGCGAGGTTGAGCGTCTTCAGGCTCGGCTTGTCCTCCGGCTTCTCCTTGGTGAGATATTTGTCGAAACGATAGGAGCGCAGCCGGGCGCCGAAGGCGAGGTTGGCCGCAATATCGTGGGGGGCGAGCTTGGCGCCCTTGATCTTGTCGACGAGGACCGCGGCCTCGGTCTCCCCGGTGCCCGCAAGGTGCGCCTGGATGCGTCCGCCCACGGCCTCCGCGACCGCCGCATCGAGCTTTCTGGCCTCGCCGAGGCCGGCCATCACCACGCGGGAGAGTGCCAAGCCCGCGGGTGCGATCAGCTCCGCGAGCTGGTCCTTCTTGCCCTTGAACTTGCCGCTCGCGAGCGCGCGCGCGAGCGCCCCTCCCGTCAATTTGTCGAGCTCGGCGGCACTCGGCGTCAGCTTGCCCTCCGCAAGCACGCCCACCACCACCGCGCCCTTCTTGGGCAGCTTGCGCTCGCCGAATTGGATGTCCATGAAGGCCTCGCAAATATTATCTGACCGGGAGGTCGTCCGCGGCAGAGAGCCGCAGCGAGCGGGCTTGCGGCGCAGCCGTAGCACCCCACGACTTTAGCGCAACGCACGACAAAGTGAAGCGCGCTCTCAGAGCGAGCATCGCTCCTGGCCGGGAAGGCGGGATCCCTATTGAGAATTGCCCATCAGCACCTTGACGGGGACCGAGAAGGTCAGACCGACGAGCTCGGTACCCGGATTGATGGTCTGGCCGAGCACCTTGCCATTCGACATATGGTGGAAGGCCACACCTATGCGCATGTCGTCATCGAAGCGATACTGGAAGTCGAAGCCGGAGCGGCCCAGGATCGCCGGGTGGCCGAGGTTCTTGCCGTTTCCTGCATCGTATCCCACCAGCGCGAAGCTCGGCGTGACTATGAAGTGGCGGCCCCAGTAAGTGTCGAGGCGGATTCCCCCGTAGCCGTAAAAGCTCTCGTTCGTGGTCAGCCCGCCGCCGACGAAGGGCTTCACCTTCCAGAGGAAATAGCCGGAGCGGTATTCCAGGCCGAACTCTTCCGACTGCTTGACCTGGCGCACCGCATCGAAGCGCCCGCCTTCGATGGAGACGAAGTCGGACTCGTTCTCCGTGGGCGTATCGACGAAGAGCGACTCGATTATGAGCGCGCCGCTCGCGATCGCGATGGCGTTGACAACGTCATCGGCGTAAGCGGGCCTGGCACCCGCGCCGACGGCAAGAAATGCCGCGACACCGCATATGGCCATGAGACGACGAAAGCTCACGCGCCGCTCCCCTTTGTTGTTGCCGGCCGCAAAGGCCGTCCATCATAACCAAGATTGGCTCGCGAGCAATCCTTTTGATTTCGCAGCATTTTCGTGGCCCTTGAGTGCGCGGGCGCGGCTTGCTATGACGCGCTTCTGTGTCCGTCGATCCCGCCAAGGCGAGTGCGTGCGATTTGTGCCGAACCGTAACCAGCGCCGCCCTGAAGCCGCCTCTTCTTCTCCTCGTCATCGGCGTAGCTGCGGCGCTCACGGTGTGGGGCGGGATCGACAAAGGGTTCTCGGCCCTCTTCTACGAGCCGGGGCGGGGCTTTCCCGCCTGGCATAGCCCGCTCGCCGCGACCTTGCGCCTGAGCACGCGTGGTTCCGCCTTCGGCGTCGGAATTTTTCTTCTCTTCGCCCTCCTCTGGCGCGTCATTCTGGGCCGGCCGCTCTTCGGTCTCAGGCGCGCCGCCGTGGTCTATCTCATGGCCGTCTTTCTCCTTGGGCCAGCCCTCATCGTGAACGGAGTCCTCAAGGAGGAATGGGGCCGCGCGCGGCCGTCCCAGATCGTCGAGTTCGGCGGCGACAAGCACTACACTCCGCCCCTGATCGTCGCCGACGAATGCTCGCGCAACTGCTCCTTCGTCTCCGGCGAGGCCTCGCTCGGCTTCGCCTTTGTCGCCTTCGGCTTCGCCGCCTTAACCCCGCGGCGCCGACGTCTCGGGATTGCTGCCGGCTTGACGCTCGGCAGCGCCTTCGGTCTTCTGCGCATCGCACAAGGCGGGCATTTCCTCTCCGACGTCTACTTCGCCGGCGTGCTCATGGTCGCCTTGGCCTGGCTGCTGCATGAGCTCTTGATCGAGCGCCGTTGGCTCGACCGGCTCGGACTCTGGCCGGCGGAGGGGGGCGGCACCAGGTGATGCGCGCGCGCGACTGCCTATTGCTTCTCGGGCTTTGCCTGGCAATCTTCCTGCCGGGCCTGGCCGCAGTGCCGCCGCTTGACCGCGACGAGCCGCGCTTCGCCCAGGCCTCGCGCCAGATGCTCGAGAGCGGCGACTTCGTCAACATCCGTTTCCAGGACGAGGAGCGCCTCAAGAAGCCCGTCGGCATCTACTGGCTTCAGTCTGCGAGCGTTGCGATCTTCTCGGATGCCGCCGAATCCGCCATATGGCCATATCGCCTGCCCTCCATGCTCGGCGCCACGCTTGCCGTGTTGCTGACGGCGGCCTTGGGCGCGCGGCTCTTCGGCGCCGCCGTCGGCTTGACGGCCGCGGTCATGATGGCGACGAGCCTCCTCCTCGGCGTGGAGGCGCGGCTCGCCAAGACCGATGCGGTCCAACTCGCGGCCATTTGCGCGGCACAGCTCGCACTTGCCAACGCATATCTCGCGCGCGAGCACAAAACTGCCCTGCACAACGCCTGGCCGATCCTGTTCTGGCTCTCGATCGGTCTCGGCATCCTGATCAAGGGTCCGATCATCCTGATGGTTTGCGGCTTCACGGCGGCAGCACTCTCGCTCGCGGAGCACCGCTGGCGCTGGCTCTTGGCGCTTAAGCCCTGGCCCTATGCGGCACTCAGCGTCCTCGTCGTGCTGCCCTGGGGCATTGCCATCATGCTTCAGACCAAGGGTGCCTTCTTCGCGGAATCGGTCGGCCACGATCTGATCGGCAAAATCGCGAGCGCCCAGGAGGCCCATGGCGCGCCGCCGGGATTCTTCCTCGTCACCTTCCTTGGCACCTTCTGGCCCTTCTCGCTGCTCGCGGGCCTCGCGGTGCCCTGGGTATGGCGCCATCGCGGCGAAGGGGCGGTGCGGTTCTGCCTGGCCTGGCTCGTGCCGAGCTGGCTCGTCTTCGAGCTTGTGCCGACCAAGCTGCCGCACTATACGCTCCCCCTCTTTCCTGCCGTCGCATGTCTCGCCGCGCGCGCCGCCCTCGAGCCCTACGCGCGCCCGGCGACGCGAAGCGGACGAATGCTCGAATGGGGGCTAATCATCGCCTGGCTCCTCGTGACGCTGGCGCTCTGTGCCGCGCTGCCGCTGCTGCCGGCCATCCTCGAGCATCGCACGGACGTGCTTGCCCTCCTCCTGGGCGTTGCCGCCCTGCTGCTGATCCACGCCGCCTTTCGCGGCTATCGTGCCGGGCGAAAACAGCAGGCGCTCGTCAGCGTGATCGCCGCCTGCGTCGTTCTCTATGGCACGAGCTATGACCGGGTCATGCCGCAGCTCGATCGGCTCTGGATCAGCAGCCGCGTCGCTCGGGCCGTCGCGCGGGCCAAGCCCTGTCCGCAAGCGGTCGTGACATCGGCAGGCTTCAGCGAGCCGAGCCTGGTCTTTTTGCTGGGCGGCCGTACCCGCTTCGGCGATGGCACGGCGGCAGCGGAGGCGCTCCTCGGCGACGCCTGCGCCTTGGCGCTCGTCAATGAGCGCGATCTCAAGGCCTTCAGCGTGCGCCTCGCGCGCGCGGGCAAAACGGCCGAGCCTCTCGCCAAGATCGACGGCATCAACATCGCGCGCGGCCGCTCGGTCGCCTTGACGCTTTTCGGCGCGCTCGGCCCCGCGGGGCGCTCATGAGGGCCTCGGGGTGGCTTGCGCCCCGCATGCGCTGGCTCGCGGCCGGCCTCGCCGCCGCCCTCCTCGCGGCACTCTCGGTCGTCTATCTCGACCGCCCGAGCGCCTATTGGGCGAGCGAGCTGGCACCCGCGGTCGTGGCATTCTGCGAGAGTCTCACCGCACTCGGCAATTCGGCCTGGTATCTCGTGCCGCTGGCGATCGCCATCCCGGTGCTTCATGTCACGAGCCGCCGCAGTGCCGATCCCGCGCGGGCGGCGCGGCTGCATTGGCTCCTTTGGGCGGCGCTGTTCCTTTTCGTGGCGATCGCTGGCTCCGGTCTCTTGACCGACCTTCTCAAGATCCTGTTCGGCCGGGCGCGGCCCGCGCTCTTGCTGCGCGAGGGCGATTTCGGCTGGCATCCGCTTGGGCTTAAGGCAAAGCTGCAATCCTTCCCCTCGGGTCATGCGAATACCGTTACGACCGTGGCATTGGCGCTCGGCATGCTGGCGCCGCGCTTGAGGAAGGCTCTCGCGGCCTTGGCAGCGCTCGTCCTCCTCTCGCGCATCGCGGTGGGCGAGCATTACCCGAGCGATCTCATCGCGGGTGCAGCGGTCGCATTCGCGACCACCGTCCCGTTGCGCGCGGCCTTTGCCCGCCATGGCCGCGTCTTCCGCAGGACGGAGGGCGGAGAATTCATCCCGGGCGGAATCGCCGATTGACGGCCGCGTCGCACCTCGCTCTATCCAAAGGACGGGAGAACGGGCTATAACTCCGGCGATGATTAAGAGCCGCGATTGCGACATTCCGAGGGAGCGCAGCGAGGCCAAGCCGTCGCGCGTCCGGTGCGCGGCTATCGCCCGTCCGCTCATCGTGGGATACTCAACATCGGCACCCGCAGCGCGGCCCCTCAGCGCGCCGCTGCAGCAGCGGGCAGCGGCGCTGGGCGCCCTTAGAGCGCCCTGAGCACGGAGGCCGGCCTCGAGATGCGCACCTCGCCCACCCTCTTCATCTACATCGCGCGCCAGTTCCTGACCGCGTTCGCCAGCATCCTGCTGGCATTCGTCAGCGTCGCGTTTCTCTTCGACGTGGTCGAAATGCTGCGCCGCTCGCAGTCGAAGGAGGGAACCCCTTTCTCGATCGTGTTGAGCATGTCCTTCTTCAAGCTGCCGCACCTGGCCGAGCAGGTCATCCCCTTCGCCATCCTTTTCGGGGGCATGCTCACCTTCTGGCGGCTCACGCGCAGCCAGGAGCTCGTCGTGGTGCGCGCTATCGGTGTCTCGGTCTGGCAATTCACGGCACCCGCCTTGTTTCTCGCCTTTGCCATCGGCATCGTCAAGATCACCATGCTCAATCCGGTTGCGGCGGCGATGCTGTTCCACTTCGAGGAGCTCGAGAACAAGTACCTCAAGGGCAAGACGAGCCTGCTTGCGGTCTCCGAGACGGGGCTGTGGCTGCGCCAGATGGACGGCGGGAACGAATCCGTGGTGCATGCGCTCCAGGTCTCTCCCAGGGACTTCCGGCTGAGCGACGTCATCATCTTCATGTTCAAGGACAGCGACCGCTTCGCCGGCCGCATCGATGCGGAGACGGCGAAGCTCGATAGCGGATACTGGGACATCCACAATGCCTGGATCACGACGCCGGGCCATGCTGCCGAGTTCGCCAAGGATTACCGGCTGAAGACCAACCTGACGATCGAGCAGATTCAGGACAGCTTCGCATCGCCCGAATCCATCTCCTTCTGGGAACTGCCGCAGTTCATCGAGCTCCTGCAGCATGCGGGCTTCTCGGCGCTGAGACACCGGCTCTACTGGAACTCCCTTCTCTCGGACCCGCTGCTCCTCTGTGCCATGGTGCTGATCGCGGCGACGTTCTCCTTGCGCCATCAGCGGCGCGGCGGCACCGTGATCATCATCGCGATCGGCGTGTTCACGGGCTTTTTCGTCTACTTCATCTCCGACGTTGTATTCGCACTTGGGCTGACCGCGTCAATTCCCATCTTTCTCGCGGCCTGGAGCCCTGCGGGGGCCAGCATGCTGTTCGGCCTCGCCATGCTGTTCCATCTCGAGGACGGATAGGCGGGCCGTGCGCTGGTTCCTCCTTGCCGCCCTCGCCTTTCCGCTCATCGCCGCCTTGGAACGGCCGGCGCGGGCGGTCGAGCAAAGACCGCCGGCGACCGCACCGGCGTTGCTCTCCGCCGATCGCGTGTCCTACGACGACCAGCTCGGGCTCATCGTCGCGAGCGGCCATGTCGAGATTTCGCAAGGCGATCGCGTCCTCCTCGCGGACACGGTCACATACAACCAGCATACCGACGTGGTGACCGCGTCCGGCAACGTCAGCGTGCTCGAGGCGAACGGCGAGGTGATCTTCGCCAATTACTTCGAGCTCACGCAGGGGCTGAAGGAGGGCGTGGCGCTCAACTTCCGCCTTCTGATGACGGATAAATCGCGCTTCGCCGCCGCCGGTGCCCGGCGCGAGGGAGGCTACCTTACCGAGATGGTGAACGGAGTCTTCTCGCCCTGCAATCTTTGCAAGGACAATCCGGAGCAGCCGCCGCTGTGGCAGATCAAGGCGGCGCGCATCATCCACGACGAAGACACGCACGACATCACCGACGAGGATGCCGTCATGGAAATGTGGGGCATCCCGGTCGCCTATACGCCCTATTTCTCCTATCCGGACCCGACGGTGAAGCGCCGCTCCGGCTTTCTTCCGGCGACCTACGGAGAGAATACCTATCTCGGCTACCTCGCCAAGGTTCCCTATTTCTGGGCCATCGATCCGGACAAGGATCTGACCTTCGCCCCGATTTTAATGACCAAGACGAATCCCGTGCTGAACGGCGAATATCGCGAGCGCTGGGGCAACGCGCAGATCGACCTCTCGGGCAGTTTGACCGACGCGGAGGCCTTCAACGAGATCGGCACGCCCAAGCCGGGCACCCAGCTGCGCGGAAACTTCAAGGGCACCGGCGTCTTGAACATCGACGAGGATTGGCGCACCGGGTTCGCGGCGGAGCGCGAATCGGACATCCTCTATCTCAGCCGCTACAAGATCATCTACAACCAGCCCACCGTGCTGACCTCGAACGCCTTCGCCGAGGGCTACTTCGGACAGAGCTACAACGCGCTCAATGCCTACACATTCCAGGACACGCGCGCGCAGGTAAATCTCCGCGACCTCCCGATCGTAGCACCCATCTACGAGGTCAGTTATCGCGGCGAGCCGGGCGACTTCGGCCAGCATTGGTCGGTCGATGCCGACGCCATGAATCTCTTCCGCCCGAGCGGGGTGTTCACCCGCCGGCTCGCGCAACGCACATTCTGGGAAGTGCCGTACACCTCGAGCATCGGCGATATCTACTCGCTGGCCGTCAGCCTTGAGAGCGACGGCTATACCACGAACAGCAACCTGGATCCCAATGCGCCTCAGGCGGTGGCATCGAGGACGACCGGACGGGTCCTTCCCCAAGCCAAGCTGGATTGGCGCTATCCATGGGCGCGCTCAGACGGGGACATACAAGAAGTGATCGAGCCGCACATCGCCCTCATCGCCGGCACGCAGGGGCGCAACCGCGGCATCCCGAACGAGGACAGCACGGACTTCGAGTTCGACGAGCAGAACCTTTTCAAATTCAATCCGTTCCCGGGCGTCGATCGGGTCGACGGCGGCGAGCGCGCGGTCTACGGCGTGAGCGTCGGCGCCTACGGCAACAAGGGCGGCAGTACCTCGCTCTTTCTCGGACAGATGTATCAGCTGCACAGGGACCGGAACGCCTTTATCGGGGGCACCGGGCTCGAGCAAAACCTCTCGGACGTCGTCGGTCGCCTGCAGATCAAGCCCATGACGTTCCTCAGCTTCGACTATCGCTTCGAGCTTCAGGACAACAATCTAAGACCGCAGCGAACCGAGGTCAGCATGAACTACGGAACGCCCATTCTGGCAGGCGGCCTCAGTTACGTCGATCTCTCGCAGGACGTTCCGGGAGAGGGTTTGACCAAGATCACGCAGTTCGGCCCAAGCCTAACCACGCATTTCATCGACCATTGGACCGTGTCGGCGAACCTCCTGCGCGATCTCGTTCATAATCAGTTTCGCAACTACGGCATGACCCTTGCCTATCAGGACGAATGTCTCACGGTCACGGCCGCGCTGACCCGCAACTTCACCTTCACCGTCCAATCCCCGCCGAGCGATACCTTCCTCGTTACGCTCATCTTCAAGGACCTGGGCGACGTCAGCTTCGGCGGCACCAGCACGAATCAATGATAGCGAGTATTCGGCATGCTTGCGGGATGACGGCGCTGGAAACGTCAAGTCTCAATTCGCCCCATTCGGCAGAGCGGCGCCGTTTGCGCCCGCGCCCGGGGTCGGCTATAAAGGCCGTGGGCGCGCATCGGTGCGCTCCTTTGCGAGTTAGGCGGACGTGAAAGCGTTTTTTCTTGCCATCTTGACGCTTGCGGCGGCCTGTTGCGGCGCCCCGGCGGAGGCCCAGCAGGACCTGCAGCGCATCGCGGCGGTGGTGAACGATCAGGTCGTTTCCATGTTCGATCTGGCCGGACGCATCCGCCTCACCATCGTGTCCTCCGGGCTCGAGGATTCGCCCGAAATCCGCACCCGCCTCGCCCCGCAGATTCTGCGCACGCTGATCGACGAGGCGCTGGAGGTGCAGGAGGCGAAGCGCCTGAATATCACGGTCAACAGCGCCGAGATCGAGCAGGCGATGGCGCGCATCGCCAAGCAGAACGACATGACGGACACGCAGTTCTCGAATTTCCTCAAGCAGTCGGGAATCCCGCTGTCGACTCTCGTCGCGCAGATCCGCGCGGGCCTGTCCTGGAGCAAGATCGTCGCGGAGAAGATCCGACCGTCGATCGAGATCGGCGACGACCAGGTTCAGGAATATCTCGACCGGCTCAAGGCGAGCAAGGACAAGCCCGAGTACCGGCTCCAGGAGATCTTTCTCGCCGTCGACACGCCGCAGCAGGAGGACGACGTGCGGCGCACCGCCGAGAGGCTTTCGGAGCAGATCAAGCGCGGCGCCAACTTCACCGCCGTCGCCCGCCAATTTTCGCAGAGTGCTACCGCCGCGGTCGGCGGCGACCTGGGGTGGGTGGAAGAAGGGGCGCTCGAGCCCGAAATCCAGAGAGCCGTCGACCAGCTCAAGGTCGGCGAAATTTCAGCACCGATCCGCACGGTCTCGGGCTTTCATCTGATCCTTCTGCGCGAGAAGCGCCAGAGCGGGGCGGCGGCGGCGGATACCAGCACGCTCAAGATCGAGCATCTCTTCATCCCCGGCCCGCCCAATGCCACGCCCGAGGACTTGACGGCGCTCCGCTCGCTCGCCCAGACGGTGTCGGACAATGCCGCGAGCTGCCCCGACTTCGCCTCGTTGCGCAAGCAGCTTCCGGACGCGAAGACTGTGATTCCCGAGACAGTTACGGCCAACGACTTGGCGCCGGCGATACGCGCGGTCGCGAGCAAGCTCGCGGTCGGCAAGGCGAGCGAACCGATCACGCTCAACAACGGCGTCTTCGTCATGATGATCTGCTCCCGCGAGGGTGCCAGCGAAGGCGGGTTGCCGGGTGCTGAAGACGTGCGCAATCGTCTCGGCCAGGAGAAGCTCGACCTGCTCACGCGGCGCTACCTTCGCGACATGCGCACGGCCGCCTTCATCGACCTCCGCTCATGAGCAAGCCCGCGGCCGCGGCGCCGTTGGCCCTCACCATGGGCGAACCGGCCGGCGTCGGCGGCGAAATCGCGCTCAAGGCCTGGCTGGGGCGGACGGAAGCGGCATTGCCGCCCTTCTTCGTGATCGACGATCCGGATCGTCTCGCGCGCCTCGCCCGGGGCTTGGGGCTCCGCGTGGCGATCGAGGGGATCGAAGGACCCGAGGAGGTGCCGAGCCTGTTCCCGGGAGCGCTCCCCGTGCTTTGCGAGCGGCTCCCGCGAGCCGTGCGAGCGGGCAGGCCCGATCCCGCGAACGGCCCCGCCGTCATCGCGTCGATCCGACGGGCGGTTGCTCTCGCGCTCGCGGGGCGCGCAAGTGCCGTCGTCACCAGCCCCATCCACAAGAAGAGCCTCTACGACGCCGGCTTCAGCTATCCGGGGCACACCGAGTTCCTGGCCACCCTCGTCGAGGGTGCTCCCGCGCCGGTGATGATGCTCGTGATACCCGGCTTGCGCGTCGTTCCCGTCACCATCCACTTGCCGCTCGCCATGGCGCTCCAGTCGCTCGATGCGGCCGCGATCGTCCACTGCGGCAAGGTCGCCGCAGCGGCCCTCACGACGAGCTTCGGCGTAGCCGCGCCTACGCTCGTGGTCGCGGGCCTCAATCCGCATGCGGGCGAGGCGGGCGGGCTCGGCCGCGAGGAGATCGAGACAATCGCCCCCGCGGTAGAGGAGCTGCGCGCGGCCGGGATCCGGACGCTTGGGCCGCTGCCGGCCGATACGCTCTTCCATCCGCGCGCGCGCGCGCGCTACGACGCCGTGCTCTGCATGTACCACGATCAGGCGCTGATCCCGCTCAAGACCATCGATTTCGAGCACGGGGTGAACGTGACCCTCGGCCTCCCCTTCGTGCGCACCTCCCCCGACCATGGCACCGCTTTCGATATCGCCGGAAAGGGAATGGCGAGCCCGGCGAGCTTGATCGCAGCACTCAGGCTTGCCGGCGAGATGGCGGCGCTGCGCTTGCGCGGCAAGGCGGTCGGCGCCAAGCGGGCCCTTGCCTGAGCCGCACCCCGGCCTTGCCCCGCTGCGCGAGGTGATCGCGCGCCACGGCTTGCAGGCGCGGCGCTCGCTCGGCCAGCATTTTCTCCTCGATCTCAACCTCACGCGCCGCATCGCGCGTGCGGCCGCACCGCTTGGCGAGGGCACCACCATCGAGATCGGCCCGGGGCCCGGCGGGCTCACGCGCGCGCTCCTCGAGCTCGGCGCCAAGCGAGTCATCGCCATCGAGCGCGATGGGCGCGCCGTCGCCGCCCTTGCCGAGCTGGTCGAGGCCTACCCGGACCGTCTCGAGATCGTCGAGGGCGACGCGCTCGTAATCGATGCGGACAAGCTTGGCGGCCCGCCGCGCCGCATCGTCGCCAACCTCCCCTACAACATCGCGACGGCACTGCTCTTGCGCTGGATCGAGCGCATCGAGGCGTTCGAGAGCCTGACCCTCATGTTCCAGCGCGAAGTGGCCGCGCGCCTCGTGGCACGCCCGCCCGGCAAGGACTATGGGCGGCTCAGCATCATCACCCAGTGGTGCTGTGAGGTGGAGCTGCTGTTCAACGTCGCGAAGGAAGCCTTCGTCCCGCCGCCGAAGGTCGTCTCGACGGTGGTGCGCCTCAAGGCCCGCGCGGCTCCGCTTGCCGAGGCCGAGCGCGGCGCGCTCGAGACGGTGACCGCGGCCGCCTTCGGCCAGCGCCGCAAGATGCTGCGCACGAGTCTCAAGAGCTTGGGCGTTGATACGGCAACCCTGCTCGAAAAAGCCGGTATCGCGCCGAGCGCCCGCGCCGAGGAGATCGACATCCGAGGCTTCTGCGCGCTCGCACGCGTGTACCGGGAGCTCAAGGGCCGATAGCCGGTGGCAAGGTGCGCAACCCTTCGTCCGGCGAGCCTCTGTGGGCTCATGAGAGCCGCGCCAAGCCTTTCGGATCGTCGCGGCTACCACCGCGCCTGCAGCCTCGCGGACACGCCAGGGCATGATCCGCGTGGCCGTCCTCCGCCTCGTCCGAATGCAGCGGGCGAAGCGGCGGTCCTTGTCGTGCGGGATCGAGAGGTCGAAGCACGGGCGTCAATCGAACTTGAAGTCGCGCTCGTGGAACAGCCTCAAACAGGCCTGGACAGCGTCATTGTCGTAACGCCGCCCCGCGCCCGTCTCGATCTCCGCCAGCGCCACCTCTGAGCCAAGTGCGGGACGATAGGGGCGATGGGAGGTCATCGCCTCCACCACGTCGGCTACGGCGAGTATCTTGGCCTCGATGAGCATATCGTCCCCTACGAGCCCGCGCGGGTAACCCGAGCCGTCGATTCGCTCATGGTGCTGCAGCACGATCTGCGCGACGGGCCAGGGAAAATCGATGTCCTTCAAGATGTCGTAGCCGGCTTGCGGGTGACCCTTGAGCAAATCGAACTCGGCCTCCGACAGCCTGCCGGGCTTGCTGAGGATCTCGGCAGGAACGTTGATCTTGCCAAGATCGTGAATGACCCCGGCAACTTTGATTCCTTCGATCTGCGCTTCCGAGAGCCCCACCTCCCGGGCCATCGCGACCGCGAGCGTGGCGACGCGCTGCTGGTGGCCGGCGGTGTAGGGATCGCGCATCTCGACGGTGCCGGCGATCGCCTGGATCGTCCCTTCCATGCTTCGCCGCAGCGCCTGTTCGGCCTGTTTCCGTTCGCTAATGTCGACGAGGCTAGCGCGGATCAGCCGTCCTCCCAATGACGGCAGTCTGACGAGACGGACCTCACAAAGTAGGTCCTTGCCTTTTGCATTGCGGATCCGGCGCTCGAAGAACATTGCCGTGCCCGCCAGAGCACGCTCTTTGTTCTCCGCAATGCTCTCTTCAAGTCGACGCCCGTCGGGCTGCTCGGGCGTAAAGAAGTGCTGCGGTCCTACCCTCAGCAGCTCGTCACGTCCGCAACCGAAGAGCCGTTCCGCCGTCTTGTTCGCGTCGACGAAGCGATCCCGATCGGCATCGTAGACGAGGATCGCGTCCGGCGCCTCTTCGATCAGCAGGCGGAAGCGTTCCTCGCTCACCCGAAGATTTTCCTCCATTCGCTTGCGCTCGGTGATATCGAGTGCCACGCCGACGATTGCGGGCCGTCCCTCGTAGGCGGCGAGCGCGCCATGGGTCAGGATGTCCGCCGTTCCACCGCTCTTTCGCTTGATCGTGAGCGCGAACAGTTTGGTTTTCTCTCCTCCGGCCATCAACGCCCGCAGTCTCTCCGCGACCGCGGCCTTCTCGGCATCGACCACGAAGTCGAGGAGCGGCCGGCCGATCACCTCGGCCGAGCTGTAGCCGAACATATCGGCGAAGCGCGGATTAACGTAGACGAGCGTTCCGTCGTCGCGGACAATGTAGATTCCCGCGATCTGCTGTTCCACAAGGGCGCGGAACTGCGCATCGCTCTCCTTGATCCTTGCGAGTATCCTTGGACTCATAGCTTTCTGCCATCTCGGTGCGCACGACTTCCCCCCTGTCATAGCGATGCTAATATGCCTTTAAACGCCGAAGACCCCCTTGCCTGCGTGGAAGGGCGCATTCGCGGCGCGGACGATAAATAAGGCCCGCG
>DATNIJ010000172.1:0-11510 GCA_035604475.1 Alphaproteobacteria bacterium | reverse complement strand
CTCGCCAAGGTGCGCGGCACGCGCTTCAACACCGGCGACGGCATCCGCATGGCGCTCGAGATCGGCGCGCAGTCCTGCGGCAACTGGTCGGGCTGCCACGCCGTGGGCTGGGACCGCAACGCGCCCGAGTTCGGCGACCTCGCGGTCGGCGACGGCTTCCAGAAGCACAGCTATCCCTTCGGCATCATGGTCAACGCGAGGGGGCTGCGCTTCGTCGACGAGGGCGCCGACTTCCGCAATTACACCTACGCCAAGTACGGCCGCGTGATCCTCGAGCAGCCCGGCCAATTCGCCTGGCAGATCTTCGATCAGAAGGTCGTGCACCTGCTGCGCGACGAATATCGCATCCGGCGCGTGACCAAGGCGCAGGCCGACACGCTCGAGGAGCTCGCCGGCAAGCTCGAGGACGTGGACGCGGAGCGCTTCCTCGCGACGGTCAAGGAATACAATGCCGCCGTCGACCAAGCGGTCCCCTTCAATCCGAACGTCAAGGACGGCCGTGCCGCGAAGGGCCTCGCCGTGCCGAAGAGCAACTGGGCGAACACGATCGAACGCCCGCCCTTCCTTGCCTTCGCCGTCACCTGCGGCATCACCTTCACCTTCGGCGGCCTGCGCATCACCACCGGCGGCCAGGTGGTGGACACGGAGGGCCAGCCGATTCCGGGCCTCTATGCCGCGGGCGAGCTCGTCGGCGACCTCTTCTACTTCAACTACCCCGGCGGCACCGGCCTCATGTCGGGTGCCGTTTTCGGCAAGATCGCCGGCACCTCGGCGGGGGCCGCCGCGAGCGGGCGAAATGACTAAGTCTCAACACGGAGGACACGGAGGACACGGAGAAGAAAGCGAAAGACCTCCAAGGCGGAATGATACGAGGGGGACGAGAACGCATCGCGCATAAGCCTGCCCTGGCGTCATCTTGTTCCCTTTTCCCATTTTCCTCCGTGCCCTCCGTGTCCTCCGTGGTGAATACTTACCAGCGACGATGGCGCGGGGAGAAAGGCATGGCGATGGCAGCGAAAGAGCCGATCGGATTCATCGGGCTCGGCGTGATGGGCGAGCCCATGTGCGCGAACCTCGCGCGCAAATGCGGCATGCCGGTGATCGCCTACGACCTCCGCGCGGAGCCGCTCGCGCGGCTTGGCAACGAGGGCGTGCGCGCGGTCCCCTCGGCGGCCGAGCTCGCGCGCGAGGCCGGCACCGTGATGCTCTCGCTGCCGAGCGGGAACGAGCTCTTGGCACTTGCCGAGGGCGAGGAGGGCCTCCTTGCGCTCTGCCGCCCGGGACAGCTCGTCGTCGATCTCGGCACCTCGCCCGTCGGGCTCACGCGCGCGCTCGCCGAGCGCTTCGCCCGAAAGGGAGCGGATTACGCGGACGGCCCCGTGGCCCGCACGCGCGAGGCAGCACAGGCGGGAACGCTCAGCATCATGGTCGGCGCCAGTAAGGCCGTGTTCCGGCGCCTTGAGCCGCTTCTCGCCTGCTTCGCCAGCGACATCACCCATTGCGGCGAGGTGGGCGCGGGCCAAGTGGTCAAGCTCGTCAACAACATGGTGCTCTTCGAGATCGGCACGGCACTCGGCGAGGGCCTGGCACTTGCGCGCCGCGCAGGTGTGAAGGGCGAGCTCCTCTTCGCGACCCTCGCCAAGGGCTCGGCCGACAGCTTCGCGCTGCGCAATCACGGCATGAAGGCGATGCTTCCGGGCCTCTTCCCGGAGCGCGCCTTCTCGGCGGAATACGCGCTCAAGGACGTGAGCTATGCGCTCGAGCTCGCCCGAGAAGCGGGCCTGCGCTTGCGCGGCGCCGAGCTTGCGCGCGAGCTCTTGCAGGGCGCCATCAAAGAAGGCCACGGCGCCTTATACTGGCCGGTGATCGCCAGGCTCATCGACGCCTGAGCCCTTGCCGCGCCCTGCCGCACCCGGAATGATATCAAACGATTGACATTGTCGATCGATCGATATAATTGACCTCCCGGCGCCGGACCCTGGGGCGCACTTGGGAGAAAGCGCATGCCCCGAAAGACCTCGCGTCAGCGGCCCGGCACCTATCCGCGCGGCGAGGATACCCGCCGCCGCCTGGTCGAGACGGCGATCGAGATCTTCGCCATTCACGGCTACGAAGGCACCAGCACGCGCACGCTCGCCGAGCGCGCCGGCGTGAACCTTCCCGCGATCCCCTACTATTTCGGCAGCAAGCAGGGACTTTACCGCGCCGCCGTCGAGCATATCATCCGCCACATCGAGACGCGCATGGGAGCGCTCGGCGAACGGGTCAAGAGCGCGCTCGCGCGCGTAAACGCCCCGCGAAAGGAGCTGCTCTCGCTTCTCACCGAAATGCTCGAGACCTTCGTCGCGATGGTGGCGGAGAAGGACAATCCCGAGAGCCGCCGGCTCTTCTTTGCCCGTGCCGAGCTCGAGGACACCGCGGCCTTGGACCCGCTCCAGGAATGCGCGATGCGCCAGGTCCTGCGGCCCTGCGCCGAGCTGATCGGCCGTCTCGTCGGCCGGCCGACCGACGACAAGGAGGTCGTGGCCCGCACGCTGACGCTCCTCGGCCAAGTCGCGATCTTTTGCAACAAGGGGGCGCGCAAGGCGCTCGCGTGGGACGATTTTAGCAGCGACCGCGTGGCCCTCATCCAGCGACTGGTGCGCGAGCACACCGCCGCCATCTTCAAGGGTAAACGGAGCGCCAAGGCATGACGCGGGCGAGCGAGGCCCTAGCCGCGACGCTCTTGGCACTCGGCCTTCTCGCCGGCTGCGAGGTGGGCCCGGACTTCCTGCGTCCGGCGGCACCTCCCGTCACGAGCTACACGCCCGAGCCGCTCGCAACCAAGACCGCCGCGGCGGATGTTCCGGCCGGCCAGGCGCAGCGCTTCACGGACGGCCTCGATATTCCCGGCGAGTGGTGGACGCTCTTCCATTCCGCGCCGCTCGATCAGCTGATCGCGGAAGCGCTCAAGGCGAACCCGAGTCTCGCGGCGGCGCAAGCCGCGCTCCGCGAGGCGCGCGAGAACGTCTACGCCGAGGAGGGTGCGCTCTTTCCGAGCGTGACGGCCAACGGCTCGGCGACGCGCGAGAAGGTGTCCGGAGCCTCCTTCGGCAATCCGGGCCTCTCCTCCACGCTCGGCGTCACCACGGCGTCGCTCAACGTCTCCTACGCGCTCGACGTCTTCGGCGGCGTGCGGCGGCAGATCGAATCCCTCGAGGCCGAGGAGGAATTCCAGCGCTTCCAGCTCGAGGCGGCCTACTTGAGCCTCACCTCGAACGTGGTGGTGGCCGCGGTCGGCGAGGCCTCGCTCCGCGCCCAGGTCGCGGCGACCGAGGACATCATCCAGATCGAAACCCAGGAGCTCGGCGTGCTCCAGAAGCAGCTTGAGCTCGGCGGCGCCTCCAAGGCGGCGGTGCTGGCGCAGCAGGCAACGCTCTCGCAGGCCCAGGCGACGCTGCCGCCGCTGCAAAGGCAGCTCGCCCAGACGCGCAATCAACTGGCGGCCCTTGCCGGCCACTACCCGAGCGAGGTCCCGGCCGGCAAGTTCGAGCTCGCCACCATGCATTTGCCCGACGATCTGCCCCTCAGCCTGCCCTCCAAGCTCGTCGAGCAGCGTCCCGACGTGCGCGCGGCGGAAGCGGAGCTCCACGCGGCGAGCGCCAATATCGGCGTCGCCACCGCGAACCAGCTGCCCCAGTTCAACATCACTGGACAGCTCGGCACCAGCTCGCTTGGCTTCGCCCAACTCTTCTCGCCGGGCACGGGCATTTGGAGCATTGGCGGCAGCGTCGCACAAACGGTCTTCGACGCGGGAACGCTCCTTCACAAGAAACGCGCGGCGGTGGCGGCCTACGAGCAGGCGGCGGCCAGCTACCGCAACACCGTGCTCACGGCCTTTCAGAACGTGGCCGACGCGCTACGCGCGCTCCAATCCGACGCCGATGCGGTGAAGGCGCAAGCGGAGGCCGTGCACTCCGCCGCCGACAGCCTAGCTATCTCGCGCGATCAGTACCAGGCCGGGGCCATCACCTACACGGCCCTGCTCGCCGCCGAGCAGACCTATCAGCAGGCGCGCATAGCACTCGTCCAGGCGCAGGCCAATCGCTTCGCGGACACGGCGGCCCTCTTCCAGGCCCTCGGCGGCGGCTGGTGGAACCGCTCCGACATAGCCGCGAATAAAGCGGGCGAGCCCGAGCGCTTCTGGCTGCCGCCGCTTCCCCCCGCCAAGAATTGACGAACGAGACGGATGCGATGGCGAAACGAATGATCCTGATGCTGCTCCTGGCCGCGGTGGTCCTGGGCGGCATTTTCGGCTTCGAGGCCTTCAAGAGCAACGCGATCAAGAAGTTTTTGGCAGCCTCGGGCAACCCGCCGCAGACGGTGTCGACCGTGGAGGCGAAGCTCGCGCAATGGCAGCCTCGGCTCGAGGCCGTCGGCAGCCTGCGCGCCGTGAGCGGCGCCGACTTGAGCGCGCAGGTGGCAGGCATCGTCTCCGCCATCCACTTCCAGTCCGGCGCCGACGTGAAGCAGGGCACGCTTCTCCTCGAGCTGATGGCGGCCGACGACATCGCCAAGCTGCAGTCGCTCAAGGCAACCGCGGCCTTGGCCAGGATCACCCTCGAGCGCGATCAGAAGCAGTTCACCGCGCAAGCGGTGAGCCAGCAGACCGTGGATACCGATACGCAGACGCTCAAGAGCGACGAGGCGCAGGTCGCCCAGCAGCAGGCGCTGGTCGACTACAAGTCCATCCGTGCGCCGTTTTCCGGGCGGCTCGGCATCCGCCAGGTGGACCTCGGCCAGTATCTCGCCGCCGGCACGGCGATCGCCACCTTGCAGTCCCTCAACCCGATCTACGTCGATTTCTATCTGGCGCAGCAGGCGCTGGCCCAGATCAAGGTCGGCCAGCCCGTGTCGGCGGCAGTTGACACTTATCCCGGCACGGCGTTTCCCGGCGAGATCGCCGCCATCAACCCCAAGGTCGACCCCGCCACGCGCAACGTCCAGGTGCGGGCCGTGCTCAAGAACGCCGAGCTCAAGCTGCTGCCGGGCATGTTCGCAACCGTCGCGGTGGAGGTGGGCATGCCCGCGAGCCACGTCACGCTGCCGCAGACGGCGATTGTCTACAATTCCTACGGCAGCACGGTGTACATCGTCGAGCAAAAGGGCAAGAACGCCAAGGGCGAGCCGATGCTCGCGGCGCGGCAGACATTCGTCACCACGGGTGAGACGCGCGGCGACCAGGTGGCGGTGCTCTCGGGCGTCAAGTCGGGCGACACCGTGGTGAGCGCCGGCGGGAACAAGCTGCACAACGGCTCGCTCGTGACAGTCAACAATTCGGTGCAGCCAAGCGACAATCCCAACCCCGCTCCCCCCGACGAATAGCAGGCAGGCGCCGCGATGAAATTCACCGACATCTTCATCCGCCGGCCGGTGCTGGCGACCGTCGTCAGCCTGCTCATCCTCGTGCTGGGGCTGCGCGCCGGCGGAGCGCTTCCCATCCTGCAATATCCGCGCACCGAGAACGCGGTGGTGACGGTCGGCACGACCTATTACGGCGCCGATCCCGACGTGATCGCGGGCTTCATCACCACGCCGCTCGAGAACGCCATCGCGCAGGCGAACGGCATCGACTACATGACCTCGACGAGCCAGAGCGGGGTGAGCACGATCACCGTCTACCTGCGGCTCAATTACGACCCGGACAAGGCGCTCACCGAGATCCAGACCAAGGTCACCTCGGTGCTCAACCAGCTCCCCTCGGGCGCGCAGCAGCCCGTGCTGACGGTCTCCATCGGCCAGACCATCGACGCCATGTACATGGGCTTCAACAGCGACGTGCTGGCGCCCAACAAGATCACCGACTACCTCGTCCGCGTGGTGCAGCCGAAGCTGCAGGCGGTCGAGGGCGTGCAAACCGCGGAGATCCTCGGCGGGCAGAATTTCGCGCTGCGCGCCTGGCTCGATCCGGCGAAGCTCGCGGCCTACGGCCTGACCGCCGCCGACGTGAGCACGGCGCTGGCGCAGAACGACTACATCTCCGGCCTCGGCAACACCAAGGGCCAGATGGTGCAGGTCAACCTCTCCGCCTCGACCAGCCTGCATTCGGCCGACGAGTTCGCCAATCTCGTGCTCAAGCAGGCGAACGGCGCCATCGTGCGCCTCAAAGACGTGGCCAACGTCACGCTCGGCGCCGACGACTACGAATCGCAGGTCGGCTTCGACGGCAAGAAGGCGGTCTACATCGGCATCCAGGTGGCGCCCGCCGCCAACCTGCTCGACGTGATCGCGGGCGTACGCAGGATCTTTCCCGGCATCCAGGCGCAATTGCCCGAGGGGCTCAAGGGCACCATCGTCTACGACTCGACCGCCTTCGTGAACAGCTCGATCCGCGAGGTCGAGCGCACGCTGGCCGAGGCCCTGGCGATCGTGACCTTGGTGATCTTCGCCTTCCTGGGCTCGCTGCGCTCTGTCTTCATCCCGGTCGTCGCTATCCCGTTATCGCTCGTCGGCACGCTGGCGATAATGCTGGTCTTCGGTTTCTCCATCAACCTCCTGACGCTCCTTGCGCTGGTGCTCGCCATCGGCCTCGTCGTGGACGACGCCATCATCGTGGTCGAGAACGTCAACCGCCACCTCGACGAAGGCATGAAGCCGATCCCCGCCGCGATCGGCGCCGCGCGCGAGCTCGGCGGGCCGATCATCGCCATGACGGTGGTGCTGGTCGCCGTTTACGTGCCGATCGGCTTCCAAGGCGGGCTCACCGGCGCGCTCTTCACCGAGTTCGCCTTCACGCTCGTGGGTGCCGTCACGGTTTCCGCCATCATCGCGCTGACCTTGTCGCCGATGATGTGCTCGCGTCTCCTGAAACCGCACGGCACCGACCACCTCGGCTTGCAGGAGCGCGTGGTCGCGTTCATCGACCTCCGCTTCGACGCGGTGCGCCGCCGCTACGAGCGCTGGCTCCGCGGCAGCCTGAATTTCCTGCCGGTGACGGGGGTCTTCGCGCTGATCGTGCTCGGGAGCATCTATTTCCTCTATACGGGTGCGAAGAGCGAGCTGGCGCCGCAGGAGGACGAGGGCGTGATCATCACGCAGTCCACACCTGCGCCGAATGCCACCTTGGCACAGAAGCTGCTCTACTCCAGCCAGGTCTACGAGCTCTTCGCCAAGTACCCCGAGACGGGGCACGTTTTCCAGCTCGCCGCCCCGAGCCGCACCATTGCCGGCATGGTCTTCACGCCGTGGGACGAGCGCACGCGCACCACGAACCAGCTTCAGCCCGTCATCCAGCAGCAGCTCAACGGTATCGCGGGCGTGAAAATCGTGGCCTTCCAGCTGCCCCCACTACCGGGAAGCCAGGGCCTGCCGATCCAGTTCGTCATCGACACCACCGACTCCTTCGCCCGCCTCAACGATGTGTCGCAGCGCTTCCTCGCGGAGGCGATCAAGAGCGGCATGTTCCTCTTCCTCGATACCGACCTCAAGCTCGACGATCCCCAGTCGACGGTCGTGATCGACCGCGACAAGACGGCACAGCTCGGCTTGCGTATGAGCGACGTGGGCAGCGCCATGGCCTGGATGCTGGGCGGCGGTTACGTCAACTACTTCAGCCTCGACCAGCGCTCCTACAAGGTCATCCCGCAGGTGCAGCAGCGTTACCGGCTCAACACCAGCCAGCTCCTCGATTACTACGTCGGCAACGTCAACGGCATTCCGATTCCGCTCTCCTCGGTGGCGCACATCACCACCGAGACCGTGCCGGAATCGCTCAATCACTTCCAGCAGCTCAACGGCGCCGCCATCCAAGGTGTCGCCGCACCCGGCGTCGCCCAGGAGGATGCGCTCGGCTATCTCCAGGACCTCGCGGCGCGGACCCTGCCGCAGGGCTACTCGGTCGATTACGGCGGGGTCTCGCGCCAATACGTGCAGGAATCGAGCGGCTTCGTCGTCACCTTCGCCTTCGCGCTGATCATCATCTTCCTCTCGCTCGCGGCACTCTTCGAGAGCTTCCGCGATCCGCTCATCATCCTGGTCTCGGTGCCGATGTCGATCGCCGGTGCCTTGATCTTCATCAGCGTCGGCCTCGGCGGCGCCACGCTCAACATCTACACCCAGGTCGGGCTCGTCACGCTCATGGGGCTGATCAGCAAGCACGGCATCCTCATCGTCGAGTTCGCCAACGAGCAGCAGCGCCAAGGCAAGTCCAAGCGCGCGGCGATCGAGTCGGCGGCCGGCATCCGGCTGCGGCCGATCCTGATGACGACGGCGGCCATGGTGCTGGGCGTGGTTCCGCTCCTCGTCGCCGCCGGCGCCGGTGCGGTGTCGCGCTTCGACATGGGGCTCGTCATCTTCGCCGGCCTTTCGATCGGCACTCTCTTCACCCTCTTCGTGGTCCCCGCCGTCTATATGATGATCGCGGCGGATCACTCGAAGGAGAGAGAAGCCGCAGACGAGCCCGTGAGGACGGCGCCGCGCGAGGCGTGAGTGCCGGAGGCGGGACGCATGGATGCCACAGGCCCGGCGCCGCTCATGCGTAGACACAACAAAATGCGGGACTTATCTGCACACGCGGGAGGGGGATCATGCGATCAATCGCAGCAATCGCATTCGGTTTGATCGCGGCGGTGCTGGTCCTCGCGAGCTGTGCTGGCGAGGCCCCGAAGCCTGCCGCCCCTTCGGGACAAAAGCTCGTGGGCACGTCCAAGCAGCGCCTGCTTGCCTGCGCCGGACAGCCCGCGGTCGACTACGAGCAGGCCGGGCTCGAATACATGACCTACCGCGTGAAGATGACGGTCGGCGAGGGCTATTTGCAAAGCACGCCGACGATTCCCGTGGTCGGGTCGCTCGCGATGGGGGGCAAGGGCAACGAGATTCGGTGCGAAGCCAGCATTGTTCTCAAAGGCGGCGTGGTGGAGGCGCTGGCCTTTCGCAGCGATCCCGCGCAGGACAGCCAGACGACCACCACCATGTGCACGCCGATCGTGGCACCCTGCCTACAGCCCTAGGAGAGCCCGCAAGAGAATGCCGGCGAGCATGCGCCGGCAAGGCCTCAGTGCGGCTCCTTGCGCGCTCGCCTCCGCGCGGCGAGCAAGGCCTCGCAAGCGACCATGACCCGCATCCAATGGGTCCGACTTTCCACATCTCCGGCCTCGAGAAGCGCATGAGCCCAGCGCGACGCGCAATGGGGTGCTGCCTCCCCAGCCTGATCGATGAGAACGCTTGCCGCCTGCCAGATTTCTCTCCCGGTCTCCATCATCAACCTCCACTTGCTCGACCTGTCTCACTTGCTTTCTTGCCCGGGAGCGGGCGGCACCGTTGGCGCACAACCAAGATCACCCACCACGACCCGAACGGTCCCCTCTCTACCCCGGACTTAGCGCGCAGCACCTTCATTTCAAGCGCTCCCGCGTTCATCTTCGGGGCATCTTTGGGGCACGCCGCCGCGCATCGCATGCGGCGGAGCGGGCTATGGGACGGCGCAAGAGCGGCTGGCACGGCAGCGCGAACCACCGGCCCGCCCGCACGAGCCCGCAATGAAATCATCGTGTTGCGAAGCGAAGATGAAATGCCGGCCAAAGCTTGCATGTTGACGCCACAACGCCTCTTACGCTCGCCTCTTGAGGGTCACAGTGCAAAGAAGGCCCGCCGCGGCCGCGGACAAGGCTAGTGCCTTCCAAATTCCGCTCGAAAGATCACGCTTCTTCGCTTATACTACTATATCTAGGGCATTAGGCTTAAAGAGGGCATATATCTAATGTCGCAGCGGGCAGGACGGGACGCCGACGCGGATCCCCGGGTCGGCCAGCAGTATAAGCGCGTCGATGGCGCCGCCCTGGTCTTTGAGGTGGTCGGGCCGGTCGCGAGCTTCGGGCAACCGCATGTTCGCGTGCGCCGCGTGGATGATCCGACGGACATGCGGGTGTTCGCGCGCTCCGCGCTGAACGATCGTCATATCTTCCGTGCGGTCGATCATCAGGCAGCTCCGCCTCGCGCGGGCTACGGTCATCTCCGCCTGAAACCGAGCTGACATCGAGCGGCCGAGAGGGCGCTCTCGGCCGCAGCCGTCCAGGAGCCGCAGAACGGAACGATGCTGGAGGCAGCGATGGCGGGCCCCCTGCGCCAAGCTGACGATGTGCTTCTCGTCGTCGACGTGCAGTACGATTTCTGCCCGGGCGGCAGTCTCGCGGTCACGGGCGGCGATGAGGTGATACCCCTCGTCAACCGCCTCGCCCAAAGCTTCGCCCACATGGTGCTGACCCAGGACTGGCATCCCCGCGGCCATCTCTCCTTCGCCTCCGCGCACCCGGGCCGCAAGCCGTTCGAGACGATGCGGTTGCCTTATGGCATGCAGACGCTGTGGCCCGATCACTGCGTGCAAGGCACGCCCGGTGCCGAGTTTCACAAGGCGCTCGAGGTCCCCCGGGCCGAGCTCGTGCTGCGCAAGGGCTTCAGGCGCGAGATCGATTCCTATTCGGCCTTCTTCGAGAACGACCGCGCGACGCCCACGGGCCTCGCGGGCTATCTTCGCGAGCGCGGCTTGAAGCGACTTTTCATCGCCGGACTGGCGCTCGATTTTTGCGTGCGCTGGTCGGCCGAGGACGCGCGCAGGCTGGGCTTCGAGGCGGTCGTCATCGAGGACGCCTGCCGCGCCATCGACACGAGCGGCAGCCTCGCCGCCGCACGCACAGCCCTCGTGGACTGCGGCGCCAAGCTCGTGCCGAGTATCAGCCTCGGATGCGCGTGAGCGCCCGCCTTAGAATCTAATCCTCGAGCAGGAAGGTGAGCTCCATGGTGGAACGATATTCGACGATCTTGCCGCGCTCGACCTTGGCCTTCATCTCGACCACCTCGAGCCCGGTGATGCCCCTCAGCGTCTTGGCGGCGCGCTTGAGCCCCTGATTGACGGCATCGTCGAAACTCCTCGTCGACGCGGCGGTGACTTTGGTGACGCGTGCAACGGCCATGGCGACCTCCCCTAAGATTGCCGGCGCGGCGCTCTCGAACGACCCTGTAGGGGCCGAGCCGGTGTTGCTCCGACAAAGCGGATGATGGGCCGCTTTCCGCGCCGAGTCGAGCCGTAAGGGGGCTCAGCGCCGCTCGGGGAAAAGGCCCAAGAGACCGTCGCGCGAGGCCGCCGCCACCCCGCGCTCGGTGATGAGCCCGGAAACCAGCCGCGCGGGCGTCACATCGAAGGCATAGTTGGCGGCGGGGCTGCCGTCGGGCGTGAGCTGCACGGTGACGATGCTTCCATCCGCCGCCTTGCCCTGGATGCGCACGACCTCCTCGCCCGAGCGTTCCTCGATCGGGATCTCGCTGAGGCCGTCCTTGACCGTCCAATCAATGGTGGGGGACGGCAGTGCCACATAGAACGGCACCCCATTGTCCTTGGCGGCGAGCGCCTTGAGATAGGTGCCGATCTTGTTGCACACGTCGCCCTCGGAAGTGGTGCGGTCCGTGCCGACGATGGCGAGATCGACGAGGCCGCGCTGCATGAGGTGCCCGCCCGCGTTATCGACGATGACGGTATG
>DATNIJ010000171.1:0-23540 GCA_035604475.1 Alphaproteobacteria bacterium | reverse complement strand
ACCTCGTGCGCCAGCTCGCGCACGATTTGGAGGCCCAGATGGCCGACGGGTCTCTCCTCAAGCGGCCGCTCGAGATCGGGTGGCGGGTGCGCCAGCAGATTGAAGGCCCTGCCATTGTCGGTGAAGACGATCGTCATCTGCTTGCCAACAAGGTGCAAGGTCACGTTGACGTGCCGCGCTCGAACATGGCCGGGATGACCGTACTTCATCAGGTTCGTGAGGAGCTCCTCGATGAGGATAGCGATGCGCGCCTGCTCCGCGCGGTCGACCCCTCGCGCGGCGCCGAATATGGCGACGAACCTGCGGATGCGCCGCAATGCGCCCCTCTGGGAGCGAAGGTTGAGGCGTGCTTGCATCGTCCCCCTTGCGGCCCGCCGCGGGCAATCGAGGATCGTGCGGCGGCGGCGTTCTTTGACTTCCAGTTTAGCCGCTTGGAGCTGTTATTCCAATCCGGTCACGCTGGAATCCCGCGACGCCGCGAGGTAGTCTTATTGGGAAAGGGGGCGGACATGCGGTCGATCGCGAGAGCCGAGCTGCGCGCGGCCATACCGGGCCTTGCCGCGGCACTTATCCTAGCCTGGGCCACCGCGGGATTTGCCGCGAATTCCAAGATCGGCATGGTCAAGACGGTCGCGGGCCAGGCCGTGATCGTGCGCGACGGCGCGCGACTTCCGGCCAAGGTCGGCGATGTTGTGCTCGAGAAGGATGCGATCGAGACAGGGCCGGACGGCACGATCGGCATCACCTTGACCGACAATACCGTGATGTCGGCGGGTCCCCAGAGCGTGCTCGCGCTTACGCAGTACAATTTCGATTCGAGCAACTTCAACGGCACGATGCTCACGGACATCCGCAAAGGCACTCTTGCCGTGGTGTCGGGCGACATCGCGCGGAGCTCGCCGAATGCCATGAAGGTCAGGACGCCGACCGCAATCCTCGGCGTCCGCGGCACGCGCTTCACCGTTCAGGTCAACGGCGAGCGCTGAGCATGCGGCGAATCGTTCTCCTGTCACTGGTGCTCGCGGCGCTCACCGCGTGCACGGAGCCGCGCCAGGCGCTCGTCGTCGTGCTGCCGAACCCCGACGGCGGTTCCGGCGCGGTCACCGTCACCGAGGGCGACAAATCGGTGCTCCTCGATCAGCCTTATGCCGCGACCGAGGTGCGCGGCGGCGCAGTGGCGGCGGTCAAGTTGCCGTCCGAGCAGGTGCAGCAAATCTTCGGCCAGGCGCTCGCCGCCAGGCCGATCCTGCCGAGCCAGTTCATGCTCTATTTCATCAGCGACAGCGACCAGCTCACGCCCGAATCCCAGCGGCAATATCGCGCGGTATTCGAGGATATCAAGCGCCGCCCCGCCTACGAGGTCGAGGTCGTGGGCCATACCGACACGCTGGGCGACAGGACCTACAACCAGCAGCTCTCACTCCAGCGCGCCCGTGCCATTCGCGACCAGCTCGTGCGCGACGGGCTCGAGGCGCGGGCCATTTCCACGGCTGGGCGCGGCGCGCTGGACCTCGCAGTTCAGACCGGCGATCAGGTTTCCGAGCCGCGCAATCGCCGGGTCGTGATCACGGTACGCTGATCAGCACGCGGATGGTCCCGGCGTGAGCCAGCGCACGGCCAAGACGGTGAGGTCGTCGGCCTGCCCAGCCTCGGCGATGAACTGGCGGACGTCGGAGCGCACGAGCTCGACGACGGACTTGGCGTCGCCTTGCGGCGCTGAGGCGAGGACCTTCTCTAGGCGCGCGATCGTGTAGGCCGTGCCTTCGCGGTTTTCGGCCTCGACGACCCCATCGGTATAGAGGAGCACCAGCTCTTCGGGGGCCAGCTGAAGACGCCCGACCGCGTAAGGGAAGTGCTCGACAGTGCCGAGCGGCGGCCCGCCCTCCGTCTCGAGAAGAAGGACCGTCGCATCGCGCCGCCGCACGAACGGCGAATCGTGCCCGGCATTCGCATAGACGATGAGACCGGTCGCGAGATCGAGCACGCCGGCAAAGACGGTGACGAACATCATGCTTGTTCCCTCGCGCATCAAATCGTCGCTGGCAGCGAGGATCTCCGCATTGGCTTCCCGGAAGACTTGATCGAGCGCCTCGCTGTGACGCAACGTCGCCGCGCGCAAGACACCCATGCTCATCGCCATGAACAGCGCCGCCGGAATGCCGTGGCCGGATACGTCGGCGATCGCGAAGAAGAGACGCCTTTGGTCGAGCATGAGGACGTCGTAGAGATCGCCGCCCACCTTCTGCGCCGGCTCGACCACCGCGTAGACCTCGACGTCCTGGCGCTGGGGGCGGCCGGGAAAGCGCCGCGGAAGAAGGCCCATCTGGATCGCGCGGGCGGCGTTCAGCTCGCCCTCGAGCCGCGCCTTGGCCTCCTGTTCTCCCGCAAGCTCGGCGGCGAGGCGCCGGCGGGCCGCTTCGGCGGCGCGCAGGTGGGCACCCAGCATGATGACGAACGTCACAATTGCCGAAATGGCCGGATAAACGGTGTCGACCAGCAGGTTGGCGAAGCGAAAAGCCGCGAATCCCGAGCCAAGGAACGATGCCACGAGGCCAACAAGGGCGAGACCGGCGATCCGCGGCCGCGAATACGGCACGACGAAAATCGACAACAGGCCGGCGGCGAGGACGAGGCCAACCTCGATCCGGCCCAGCATCGGAACCCGGCGAAGCAGGTCGCCGGTGAGGATCGATTCGATGAGCTGAGCGTGAATCTCGGTGCCCGGCATGAGTCCGATCGGGGTCTCTTTCGTGTCGACAAGGCCCACCCCGGTCACGCCGAGGAGCACGATGTCGTCTTTCAGTTGAGCCGGATTATACGAGCCGCCCAGGAGATCGGCCGCCGAGATCAGGTTCTCGGCGTGGGGAGCCGCGAAGTGCGGATAGGCGCGGCCACGGCTGTCCGTCGGCAAAAATAGGTCCTCGAGCTGGACTCCCTCGATGCCGTCGCTTGACGCCGCGATCTCGATAAAATGCAGGCCAAATGCCACGCGAAGAATCTCGAGCGCGAAGGCGGGGACCAGGTTGCGCTCGCCGACAACCATGAGCGGCAGGCGCCGAACGATGCCGTCAGAATCCGGCTCGCCGAGAATCGTTCCCCTGCCGAGTGCCGCCGCATCGATCTCGGGTATGTCGCGCACGAGCGAGGAGTATTTGAAGAGAAACGTCCGCACGTAGGCGCCTCTCTCGCGCACCGGAGTGATGGGGGAGGGCTTTCGTGCTCCCGGCGGCGGTTCGTGAGTGCCGCCGAGCCCCAAGACCGTCGGCACGCTCTGAAAGGCCGCGGCGAGCGCCGCTTCATTGGCCGGCAACAGGGAGAGCTCGTGCACGATCGATAACGGGATATCCGGCACGGATTCTACGAGGCGTCCCGGCGACAGACGGTCCGACTCGGAGAACAGGATGTCGACCCCTAGCACTCGCGGGTCTCCGGCCGCGATCTTCCGCACCAAGCGCGCGACAAGCGTGCGGGGCCAAGGCCATTGGCCGTAGCGCCGCAAGCTCTTCTCGTCGATCGCGACGACGCGTACCCGTACCTCAGCCGGCTCCAAGACTCTGTGATATAGCCGCTGCTCGAGATCGAAGCCGCGGAGCCTCGCCTCCTCGAGGAACGCGGTGTCGACCGTGCGCAGGAGCGCCAAGAGCACGAGGACCGCGAGCGCCAGCGCGCGCCCGGGAGCCAAGAGCGCCGAGCCGATGCCCGCAAGCAGTCGCACGCCCCGCCGGCTCCTCTCTTTCTCAGAGGCCAATCTCGAGTCCGTCGTAAGCCGAGCTGACGAGCAACTTGTGCGTCGACCGGCTGATCTCCTCGTAGCGCCGCGTCTCTGACAGGATCGTCTCGATCATGCGGTCATCGTAGATCGGCTCATGGTGATACATGACGAGATGCTTGACCCGGGCGAGCTGTGCCAGCTCCACGGCGATCATATTGCTGGAGTGCCCCCAGTCCTCCTTGACCGAGATCGCGTCCGCGAGCGAGTACATGGTGTCGAAGATCAAGAGATCGGCGTCACGAATGAATGGCACGAAGGGATAGCTCTCGTCGAGCGACTCGAATTTGTGCTCGCTGTCCGTCGAATAGACGACGCTCCTCCCGGCGCGCGAGAAGCGATAGCCGTAGGAGTCGCCGGAGTGCTGCTGCCGTATCATTTTCACGGACAAACCCGCGATCTCGTAACTGCGCTCCGGCTCGAGCTCGACGAACTCGATGGTGGCGCCGAGCGAGCCGAAATCGACGGGGAAAGACGGGCTGGAATGCTGGCGCTCGAAGGCCTCGCGCAGCACCTTGTGGCAGCCATGAATGCGGATCACGTTGCCGGGAATATAGGCATGGGCGAAGAAGGGGAATCCCATGATATGGTCCCAGTGCACGTGCGACATGAAGACATTGAAGCGGTGCTTGCGCTGAACGCCATGCAGCGCGATCAGGCGGTTGCCGAATTCGCGCACGCCCGTCCCCAGATCGCAAATCACATGCTCGTCGCCGTCAGCCGCGATCTCGACGCAGCTCGTGTTGCCGCCGAATGTGCCGCCGATCGAGAAGGGCAACTCGCGCTCGATGAAGGCGTCGATCGCTTGGGGAGCGTCCAATTTGCGGCCGCGCGCCGCGAGCAACGCCCCGCGGATCTTATCGCGGACAGCCCGGCTTGCGAGCGGCGTGGGCAATGAGCCACGGGTGCCCCAGAACCGGACCAGCATTGCCATCAACCCTTTGGGGCCGCGCTCGAGCCACTCAACGCCTGCAACGCCTCGGCCGCCGTGCCGAAGACTTCCACGACATAGGAAAAGCGGCTGATAGCGAAAATTTCCTTGACCACGGGCTTGAGTTCCGCCACCGCGAGGCGGCCATTGCTCGCCTTGGACTGCTTCGCCCCCATCATGAGGGCGCGCAAGCCGGCGCTCGATAGGTACGCCACTTTCGAGAGGTCGACCAGCACAGCGCCACCGCCCGGCGCCACGGTCGCAAGCAGCTTGCTTTGGAAGGCCGGGCTTGTATCGTTGTCGATACGTCCGACCGGGCTCAAGATCACGACGCCGCCCTGGCGTCTCTCGCCGATTTCCACGGTTCCCCTCGCGCGTTCCAAGCGGCCTGTCCCTCGGCCGCCGTGCGGAATCCCAACCGCCTATATGTCTTAAAAAATTACCCAAGGTCACGCCACGCTGCGCGCCGGCGCGGAGGGCTGTAATCCACCTCCGACGCGGCTGCGCCGCGCGCCGCTATCTTTTGTCGCGGCAGGATTTTCCCCTATGTCGCACCGAAAGTCCATCCGCGATTGGCAGCCGCGGCAGGCGAAATGCCCGCATTTCCCTCGATCCGTCCCCCATCCGTCTTGCGGGTGCGCCCAAAAACATGCATCATCACCGCCGAAAAAGGGGTTACGGGGGGGATACCGGCTTCCGGCAATTTCAGCGTCAATTGCTTGGGTATGAAGAAGGGGGAGTTATGGACCGATCAACGGGTGGCTCGGGGCGCCGCGTAGCGAGTGCAGGCTGGCGCTCTTGGCGGAGCAAGACGAGCGGATGGGCATCGCGCGCGGCCTGGGCGGCCGCCGTCGCTCTTCTCGCCATCGCGGCACTGGCCCTCGCCGCGCAAGATCGACCGGCAAACGCACAGACGACCGGGTCCGGCAGCGGCAGCTGCAGCAGCTCGACCAGCTGCTCGGGCAGCGGCACGACTTCGGCTGGGCAGCCGTTCAACGTCAGTTATAATCCCAGCACGAACACCGGCACGATCACCGTGGACAGTCAGGCGTCTCAGCCGCTCACGATCACGCAGACCAGCTCGACCACCTTCGTCGCGAGCTCCGGACCGGCCACACTCAATTGCACGCTCACCAGCAGCAGTACGTTCACCTGCATGCAGGCTGGCAGCAGCGGAGGTGCCTCGCAGCAGACGGCGGTCAGGGGAACCGCGCATGGCACGACCCGGGCGCAAGTCGAAACGACGTTCGACATCATAGCCTCTCGCATTCGGTCGTACTCGCGCGATATCGCCATCTCGAGCGGCACCGCGCAAACGAGCGAGCTTGAGAAGCGCCCCAGCTCTTACAGCGGCATGGCCGCGGGCTCAACCGACCTGAAGTGGGGCTTCTGGGTCGACAGCTCGGTGGGCTATCTGGACGACACCAGCGCTACCGCAAAATTCAACGGATATGGGTTCACCGAGCTGACTGGTGTCGATTACAACCTCGGCAACAAGTGGCTCCTCGGCTTCAATGGCGGCTACGTGCGCACCGATGTGCACGTCCCGGCGATCGCCGGCAGCAGGCTCGAGGACGGAGCGCAGTTCGGTCCCTATCTCTCTTACATCGCCAGCTCGCATGTAAGCGGAGATCTGCTGTTCAATTACAGCCGACTGTCGAATTCCGCCACCGGCCTCGCCAGCTTCAATTCCAACCGCTATGCCGGCGCCGCCAACATCAACTTCTTCTATGACGTGGGCGGATTTTCGCTCACGGGCTTCATGGGCTACATCTACGCGATCGAGAATCCGACCACAACGGCGCCCGGCTTGATCGGCGGCGTGCCGACCTCGATCCATTACGGCGCCGTCAAGGTCGGCGGCGAGGCGGCCTATCCGATAGACAATTTCGAGCCCTACATCCCGCTCACCGTGGAGTACGAGACGACAAATCCAAAGGACGGCACCGGACGCGGCGTCGTCATCGTCGGCGCGGGTGCGCGCTACCGGTTCACCGACACGATCAAGGGCGGCATCGAGGTGACCAGTGACGAGTTGCGCTCGCACAGCACGAACATAGTCGGTGCGGCGAATTTGCGCATCTCCTTCTGACCATCCTCGACGCCTCATCGGGGTCGGCTCGCGCGGATGAGGTGTTGATTGCCGCGCGGCTCCCCAGGCTCCGATCGAGGCCGCGTGAGAGTCCTGCCCCGCATTCGTAACTTACTGATCGCGTCGGCAATAACGCTAGCCGTGTCCATCGGCGTTGCCGCGACAACCCCGAGCCGGCTCGATGGACTCTCCGTCGACCTGCTCTACTGGCTTCGCGACCGGATCGTCCCCGTCCGCAGTGACCCGTCGGCCTCGCCCACCGTGATCGTGGCGATCGACGAAGAGACCAACCACACGCCGCCCTTCATCAATACTCCGACCGTGTTATGGACCCACGAACTCGCCAGCGTGCTCGACGCGCTCGTGGCGGCGGACGCCAAGATCGTGGGGTTCGACACCATCTTTCCGGCCTCGATCGAGCCACTCGTCCCCGGCTTCGACCGCGACTTCCTGATCGCACTGCACGACGCGGCGGCCAAGGGCAAGGCCGTGCTGGCCGAGGTGCAGCACCAGAAGTGGCCGATCCATCCTTTCGCATCGCAGGCCTTTGCAGTCGGCGGAGTAAAGAACATTCGTGCGGCCAATCTCTTCAGCGACGACGACGGGGTCATTCGCCGCGTACCGCTTACCTTCCAGCGCGTCGACCCGAACGGCAGCGCCCACAGCGAGCCCTCGCTGCCGCTCGAGCTGGCTTCGCGCGCCGAGGGCGTCCAGCCCACGGCCCAGCCGGACGGCGGCTGGTCGCTCGGGCGCTACCGCATTCCGGGCTCGCGGCAGAACACGATGATGCTGAATTTCGCCAACAGGGACGCCATCCCGATCTACTCGTTCGCCGACCTCCAGGCTTGTGCGGCCAAGGGCGACGCGGAGTTTTTCCGCAAACACTTCGCCGGCAAGGTCGTTCTTGTGGGCGGCGTGCTCGACATCGAGGACCGCAAGCTCACCTCGCTGCGCTTCGTCACGGAGCCCGAACGCGCGAGCACCGGCGAGCGTTGCGTGCATCCGCCCATGACGGAACTCTTCCGGGAAGACCTCGTGCGCGACACGATTCCAGGGGTCATTGTGCTCGCGACCGCCGTCAACAACCTGCTCAATGGCAACGTGCTGCGCGAGGTCGGGCAGCTCGAGAGCTTCGGCTTCATCCTGCTGCTCGCATTCGGTTCCGCCGCGGCGATGATGCTATTGCGGCCGTACGCCGGCGGCTTGGCGCTCGTCCTCGGATCGGCGGTATGGACGGTCGTAGCACTCGCGGTCTTTCGCGGCGGTCTCGCCCTCCCCTTGATCGCTCCGCCGCTTGCCGCGGCACTCAGCTGCGCGCTCCTGCTCGGCTACCGGTTCGCGGTCACGGATCGCGACAAGCGCCTGGTGCGCAACAGCTTCAAGCTCTACCTGGCACCGGCCGTGGTCGACCGCATGCTCGATTCCGACCGCCTGCCCGAGCTCGGCGGCGAGATGCGCACGGTGACCGTCTTCTTCTCTGACCTCGCCGGCTTCTCGTCGCTCTCCGAGGATGTTTCGCCGCAAGAGCTCGTGGCATTGATGAACGAATATCTCACCTCGATGACCGATATCATCGAGGCCGAAGGCGGCTTCGTCGACAAGTACATCGGGGATGCGATCCTGGCGATCTTCGGCGCGCCGCTCGACGATGCCCAGCACGAGCTGCACGCGGTTCGCGCCGCACTCGGCTGTCGCGACCGGCTCGAGGAGCTCAACCGCGATCCGGCCGCGTTCCGGGGCAAGCAACTCAAGGCGCGCATCGGATTGGGCACGGGGGAAACGATCGTCGGCAACATCGGCTCCCGCCGCCGTTTCAATTACACGGTAATGGGCGACATGGTGAATTTGACGGCGCGCCTCGAGGGCGCCAACAAGACCTATGGCACCGCGATCCTGGCCACGGCCGCCACACGAGACGCCGCGGGCGACGAGATCGAGTGGCGCGAGGTCGATCGGGTACGCGTGGTCGGGCGCCAGCAACCCGAGTCCGTCTTCGAGCCGGTGGCGCTCAAGGGTGCCTTGACGGAGCTTGAGGGCGAGCTCAACGCCGTCTTCGCCACGGCACTTGCCGAGTATCGCGCCCGGCGGTTCGAGACCGCCGCGCGTTTGTTCGAGGCGCTCGCCTCCCGCGACCCGGCGTCCCGGGTGTTCGCCGAGCGCGCGCGCCGCTGGCACGCGAACCCGCCGCCCGAGCCGTGGGACGCCGTGACCACGCTCGAGACCAAATAGCGCGCCCCTGCCCGCCTGAGATGGATTGCGGCTTCCTCGGCCGCCGCTATGGAAGTGAGCGCGCCTTCCGCAGAAGCTCGGGCCAGCGTTCGCTCCAGCAGCAATAATGCGAGAAGCCCGCGACGGGAACCACGGCAACCGGCGCTGCGGCGGGAAGTGCCTCGCGATAGCGCTCGATGAGCGAGGGCGGCACGACATCGTCGCGCTCGCCCACGAAGATGACCTGCGGCACCTTGGCGAGAGATGCGGCGAAGTCGGTCGGATTGAGCGATTGGGAGAGCGGTGTCACGTGATGGTAAGCGGTCCAGGACGGGAGGTCGAGATTGGCCGCCACCGTCATGACCCGCATGACATCGGTGCGGCGGGCCGCGAGCAGGGTCGCAATCACGCCTCCGCCCGAATAGCCGACGAGCTCGATTTCGCGCTTGCCCGCTTGTGTCTTGACGAGATCGATAGCGTCGCCCGCGGCCTCGACGACCTCGGGGGCATAGCGCGCCGTCGACCAATAGCGCGGCGCGCAATTGCGCGCTTCGGACCCCGTCACGAACTGGCAGGGCCGCGCCAGATAGAGAACGCTCGCCGCGTCATCCCGAGCGGCCAGGCGCAAGGCGACCGGGTCGGTCGGCGTCGGGTCTTCGGATATCTGTCCCCGGTTTATCCAGGCAAGTCCGTCGCCTTCGATATAGACGACGAGCCTGTCGCCGTCGCCAGGCGCCAGGCGACGATACGCCAAGAGATCAAATCGACCCGCCGCGACCACCTCTGGCGCGAGCCCGCCCGAAGCCGCGATGCGCTCGGCCTCGGCGCGCGCCTGATCGTGCCGAATCTCCGCGCAGCCGCCGACGGCAGCCGCAAGCGCGCTCGCGCAGAGTGCGGACGCCGAAAACCGCGTCCATGCTCGGAGAAGCGCGCGCGGCACCGCACCTGCCGCCGCCGGATCAGCCCCCAACTGAGGTCTTCACGATGAAGTCCGAGCCACGCCGATAGGCCATCGGCACCTGGGGCAGCGTGCCGAGCTGCTCGGTGATGGCCGGTAGGGTCTCGAGCGAGTAGCGCAGGATCTTGGCCACGGTGATCTGGCCGTCGGCGGGGTCGCGGTCGGCCCGTCCCGCAAGCCCCTGCAGCACGACGTAGGTGAAGGCCCCGTGGCCGAGCTTCGGCAGCTCGGCGGCGAGCTGGTCGGGGCGGGCCGCGGCAAGCACGGCGACGCCCGCATCGCGTGCCACGTCGCGCAGCACCTTGCGGTCCATCGAGCCGGCGAACACGTCGACGCTGCCGCCCGACTTGCAGGCGTCGACGATCAGGAGAATACGCTCGGCCCCGATGCGGACGATCGCGTCGCGCAGCTCGTCTGCCGAGATGCTGCTGCGCTTGGCGGCCTGATCGCTCGCCACACTCACATCATAGGGGATGAGGTACCATTCCTTGTCGAAGATCTCGCCGTGGCCGGCGTAGAAAATGACGACCTCGTCGTCGGCGCTTACGGAGGCCAGGCCGCTCAGCATCTGAAGGATGTTCTGGCGCGTGGCCGCGTCGTCGGTCAGCCGATATTCGATGATCCTGGCGAAGACGGTCGCGCTCGAGCGCTTGAAGGCCGCAAGCACCGCCAAGGCGTCGGGCGCGCCATAGTTGAGATCGAGTCCGGAATCCTTGTACTTGTTGATGCCGATCGTCACGATATGGAGGTTCGGCAACGGCTTGGAGCCAGGTGTCGGGACAAGTGCCGTCGCCTCCATGCCGTCGATGCCCTGCTCGTTCGCCGCCACCGCCTCGAAACCGTTGTTGCCGGTGACAAGCGGAACCCGATAGACCGCCTCGTGGACCTTCGCATTGTTGGCCTTGTCGTCGTGCTCGGATACGAGGCGCTCGCGCGGCACGAGCTTGCCGTTGAGGAAGAGCCGCACGTTGCCGACGCCGCCGCCCGCGTCTAGCGAGGTGATCGTCACCTCCACGCTCTGGCCGGGCTGGTAGGGGCCGGGCGAGACCTTGATGGCGCTTTGGGGGGGCAGGTAAATGCCGTCCGACACGGCCGTTGCCGCGTCCGATACGAATGCCGGGCGGTCCGAGAAGTCCTTCGCCAGCAGGCCCGGCTCGTAATATTTTTGCGAGAAGTTGTCGATCGGCAGCTGGGCCTGGTTGGCGACCCATGCCACGTCGTTGACACCCTGCTGCGAGCCGTCGAAGCGTCCCTGCTGATCGAGCACCGCCCAGCCGCTGACAGTGGCTATGATCTGGGCAACATTGGCGCCGTCCCCGATGTTCCACACGCGGACCATGCCGTCCGCGCCCCCCATGATCAGCCGCTTCCGCTGCACGTCGACGATGATGTAGCGCGCGGAACCCGAAGGTGCGGTGAATTGCTTCACCTCGCGCCCGCTATCGATATCGTGCAAGGTCGCCTTGCCCTCGGGATCGCTCATGGCGACGTAGTGGCCGTCGGTCGTCACCTGGGCGCCGGTTGCCTGCTGCACGCTGCGGAAGGTGCGCGCGACGGCAGTGCCGTTCGGCGCCCAGACGTGAACGGCTCCCGCCTCGTCGGTGGTGACGCTGCGGCCCGTGCTGTCGAAACCGACGGCGACCACCTTGCCGCTATGCGCGTCGAGCGTCGCGATCGCCTTGCCGTCCGCCCGGCTCCACAGCATGGCCTTGCCGTCGGCACCGCCGCTCAACACGGACTTCCCGTCCGCGCTGAACGCGAGCGAGAGAACGGGGCCGCTGTGGCCGCGCAGCACCTGGAGGGCCTGGCCCGTGGCCGGCACCCACAGGCGCACCGTCCCGTCGGCGCCGGCGGTCGCCACCACGGTGCCGTCGGCTGTTGATACGATGGCGTTGACCGCACCCGAGTGGCCCTGGAGGTCGTGCACCTTGGCCCCCGTCGTCGCGTCCCAGACCGAGACCGCGCCGTTGTCGCTGCCGCTGACGATGAAACGATTATCGCCCGTGACCGCGATGGCCTGATAGCGTCCCGTGCCGGCGGGAACCCGGACGCGTTGCATGCCCGCTTGCAAATCGAAGAGCCTGATGGCGTTGTCCGCATAAACGATCGCCAGCAGCTTGCCGTCCGGGCTCAGCGCCAGCGACTGGACGGCACCCGCAGGATTGCGCACCGCAAGGTGCGGCTTTACCGCCTGCCGAATCTGGTTCTGAATGGCGTCGATCGTGCGGTTCGTCTGCGACCTCATGATTCCTTGGGCCGCAACCGGCGTCGCTTCCGCCGCCACCAGGAGCATCAGGGCTGCACCTAAGAGCGAGAGCCATGGCCTCATCTCAGTCCCCCTTCGCGACGCGTCAGAGCCTGCCCGCGACAATGCCCGTCCCGCCTAGAGCTGGAGCAGGCGACCGGCAAGGTCCGCCTCTCCGGGCTGCGCCGAGGGATCGATCTTGAACACGACGCTACGGCCATTGGCGCTCGCGCGATAGACGCCGCCCGCGGCCAGCTTTCGGCCATGGCGCGCGAAGTCGTAGAAGCTCCCGCGCAGAAGATCCGAGGCGGCGAGATTGAGCTCGATCCGCTCGCCCGTCTTGTCCAGACGCTCGACGACAAGCTTGCCGCTCTTCGCGTGGAGATCGATCAGCGGGCTGAGCCCGTAGAGCGTCCGCTCGACCGCATTGGCCTCCGTCGGCTTCTCCCCCGGCTTGGGCAAGGCGCGGTATACGACCACTCCGCTTTGGGAGGCTTGTTGCGTGGTGAGACGGAGCTGGCCGCCGTCGCACTGAACGGTCTCGAAGCTCACGTCGCCACCGATCACGTCGCTGCGCTCCGCACCCACGGTTACGGTGCCGCCGGTAATCGTCTCGCGCACGCACGAGTGGAAATAGTCCACCACCAATACGTCTTTCGGACCGAGAGCGATGACTTTTCCCCGCGTGAGATATTCCATGAATTGGACCCCCGCCGACTTGCTCTTCACATCCTCCACCATCGCCACGGGGTCGTTCGCCGCCGCCGCCGGGACCGACCAAAGGACGAGGCCGGCAAGGCCGATCAGGCCGATCGCATGTCTCCGTTCCATGAGTATCCTCTCCATCCTATGGCTCGGCGCCGCTCATCCGCGCTTCCATCGCGGTCGGGCGCACGGGCGTAAGTTATTGGTCAAGGTATCGATTTCGCGGCTCGCGAACCGCAGGCCGCACCCCGCGAGCTTGCGAGCCTCGATACGCGGCATTGCCTGCCGATCTTACACCAAATCGCCCGCCACTCAATCACCTGCAATATCACCTGCAATCGCCGTGCCGCGGGGGTGCCGGCTACCGTCCAAGAGGCGCTTGCCCAAGTGCCGGCGGGCGTTTGCGGCAAGAATCATCGAGCTTCATGTCCCGATCGGATATCATGCCGCTGCTCCCGCCGCGCCGGGCGAGGGCCAGCCGACCGCGGGCCGCCATCGATTATCCTTTACCGCCATTCCTCTGGCGAGGGCTATGACCACCGTCACTTCAGACAAAGAGGCCGCCGTCAGGGTCGATCGGCTCTCTAAGACCTTCGGGACCGGTGCCGCGGTCGAGGAGCTCTCCTTCGAGGTCGGCGACAAGGAGTTCGTCTCCCTCGTCGGCCCAAGCGGCTGCGGCAAGTCGACCTTGCTGCGCATGGTTTCGGGCCTGATCGCACCCACGAAGGGAAGCGTAGAGGTGCGCGGCCAGGAGGTGCGCGGGCCGCTCGTGGGCGTCGGCATGGTCTTCCAGGCCCCGGTGCTCCTGCCCTGGCGCACCGCACTCGCGAACGTGCTCTTCACCGCGGAGATGCGCGGCGAGCCGGCCAATCGCTATCGCGCGCGCGCGCGCGAGCTCATCAGGCTTACCGGCCTCGAGGGCTTCGAGAAGCGCTACCCCCACGAGCTCTCGGGCGGCATGCAGCAGCGGGTGGCGATCTGCCGGGCGCTTCTCCTCGACCCCTCCCTCCTGCTGATGGACGAGCCCTTCGGCGCGCTCGACATCATCACGCGCGAGCGCATGGGCTTCGAGCTGCAGAAGATCTGGAGTGCCACGCGCAATACGGTGCTGTTCGTGACCCACAGCATCACCGAGGCCGTCCTGCTCTCCGACACCGTCGTGGTGATGAGCGCGCGGCCGGGGCGGCTCAAGGCCGTCATCGCGGTCGATCTGCCGCGCCCGCGCGACGTGAAGACGCTGAGCCACCCGAGATTCGTCGAGCTCGCGGCACGGGTGCGCGACAACATCGAAGCGCAGTCGGTCGATTAAGGGGGCCAGGATGGGCGCAACATTGATGGCCCGCTCGACGCCCGCGCTACGGCCCTTGCTCGTCCTCATCGCCGTCCTGCTCGTCTGGCAATATGGCGGAGCGGCGGCCCATGTGCCGGGCTATATCCTGCCGCTTCCCTCGGAGATCGCCGCGCGCTTCTGGCAGACGCGCGCGGTGCAGCTCCACCATCTGAGCATCACCGCGCTGACCACCGTGATCGGCCTCGCGGCGGCGCTTGCCACGGGCGTGCTGCTGGCGCTCGCCGTAATCTACGTGCCGGCCCTCAAGACGATCGTGATGCCCGCGCTGGCCGCCTTCAACAGCATCCCCAAGATCGCCATCGCCCCGCTTTTCATCATCTGGTTCGGGCTCGGGATCGAATCGAAGATCGTGCTGGCGTTCCTCTTGGGCCTCTTCCCGATCTTCGTGAATTCCGTGACCGGTCTCGGCGAGATCGAGGCCGACGTGCTCGATCTCTCGCGGCTCGCCGGGGGGACGCAGCTCCGCATCTTCGCCAAGGTGCGCCTGATGAACGCGCTTCCCTACATCACCGATGCGCTGAAGGTGGCCTTCCCGCTGGCACTCGTCGGCTCCATCGTGGGCGAGTTCATCGGGGGGAACCGCGGTGTGGGCTATCTCATCCTCTCGGCGCAGTTCAACCTCGACACGCCGCTCGTCTTCGCCACCCTCGTCTCGATCACGCTGTTCACCACGCTCGGCATCGGCGCCGTGGCGCTCGTCGAGGCGGCGTTCCTCAATTGGCGGCCGTCGCGCCGCAGGCGCTGAAGCCGCCGCCCTGCCTCACTTGGCGACCATTCCGGTCGCATAGACGTCCGCGGGTGCGAGCTTGACGTCGAGATTGAGCGCCTGCTTCACGAGATCGATCGTGCGCTGGAGGCGGTCGTCCGTCGCAACGCCGTAGCCGTGCGCCTTCTCGTAGGCCGTTTGGATCGCCTTGATCGACTGCTTCCACTGCGCGACGGTGGTGTCGTAGTTGAGCGTCGGGTTGTGCTTCACCATGATCTCTGCGGTCTCGTCCGGGTGCGCTATCGAGTACGCGACCGCCGTTGCCGTGGCGGCCGCGAAGGCCTTGACCTCGGCGGGATCCTGGGCGATGCGGTCCGCCTTGGCGACGAGGAAGTAGCCGTAGACGTCGTAGCCCCACTCGGCGAACGAGCTGAAGTCAACGGTCTTGCCCTGCGGCTGCGCCACCTTCATGAGCGCGGGCACGTCGCCGTCGATGGAGGCGGTGAAGAGATCGACCTTGCCGCTCATGAGCAGCGAGAAATAGACGCCCGGATCCGCCGCTTCCCATTTGACGGAATCCAACGGGATGCCTTTCTGCTTGAAGATGATCGGCACGATGACGCGCGCCGAATCGGTGAGCGAGGCGGCGATGGTGGCGCCCTTGAGCGATTCGGGCGTCGGATAGGGCTTGAGCGAGGCGAGCCCGCTCGTGGTGATGTCCATGAACACCATGAAGCCCTTGACCTTCGCTCCCTTGGCGACGGCCTGGACCACCGATGCGGACTCCGCCATGCCGAAATCGGCCTTGCCGCCGTCGACCGCGGTCACCACGAAGCCGCTGCCCGTCGCGGGCAAGATCTCGATGTCGAAGCCCGCCTCCTTGTAGAAGCCCTTGTCCAGGCCCACGAAGAAAGGCGAATGACGCCCGTGGAAGACGTAGTTGGTGAGGAAGGTGACCTTCTTGAGCGGCTTCTCCGTTTGCGCCCAAGCCTGATGGCCGCCGGCCGCAAGCGCCAGCGCAAGCACCATGAGCCCCGCCGAAAGCAATTTCCTGTTCATGACAAACCGACCCCTCTTTGTGAGCGGGGCGCTGCCATGCTGCCGGCAAAGCCGGCCCCCAGGCCTCTCAGCCGCAAGCCCAGACGCGCCCCTCTTGCAAGAAGTCTAATGGGAATGTCCGTGCCGGTCCAGTTTCCCTATGGAGGGATCACGCCGCGACTGCGCGGCCGATCCCAGACGAGCGCGAGGTGCTTCCGCCAGCTATCGCTTCCGCTTTTTCTTCTCCGGCCGGCAGACCATGCCCTCGAGCTTTAGCCCGTCGGGGTCGAGGAAGAACACGGCGTAATAGCCCTCGCCGTAGGACGGATAGTCCGCCGGCGGATCGACGACCCGTGCCTTGATCGTCTGCAAGAGCGTGTAGAGATCGTCCACGTCCTTGCGCTTGCCGAGCTCGAAGGCGTAGTGGTGAAAGCCGATGTTGCCGATGCGGTGCGGATGCTTCTTGCCTTCCGCGTCGGCCTCCCCGATCCAGAACAGCGTCTTGCCGTTGCTCCAGCCGGCGGCACCGCCGTATTCGTACTTGAGCTTGAAGCCGAGGAAGCCGAGCACCTTCTTGTAGAAGCGCTTCGACCGCTCGAAGTCGCCGACGCGGATGACAAGATGGTCGATGCCTATGACTCGGGCCATTGTCGCCTCCCTAATCAGCTTGCTCCGTCGAAATAACGCGCGAGCTCGACCTTGTCAGCACCCGGAATGCGCTTGCGCACGAACTCGTCGCGCCGCGCGAAGGGGGCCGTCGCGTCGATCGCCATGCGGCCCCAATGGTCCTGGTGCGGATCGCGGTAGAAGGTCGGCGTCGCCGGAATGATGATCGCGTCGCGATCGGGCCGCGAGCGGGTCATGATCGCCCACATCACGTCGTTCATGTCGTAGATGTCGACGTCCTCGTCCACCACCGTGCACATCTTCGCCCAGGTCGGCTCGACTCCCATGACCGCGAGCATGACCTGGCGCGCATGCCCCTCGTATTGCTGCCGGATCTTCACCACCGCGTGGAGCACGAAGGGCTGGCAGGTCACGTCGATGATGCCCGGCAGCACCTCGCTCACGCGCTGGTAGATGTTGGCCGCGACCGAAAGCTCGAGCGTCAGCACCTCCTCCGACGAGCCGCAGAGAATGCTGTGGAAGATCGCGTCCCGCCGCCTAGTCACGCCGAGCACCTCGAACACGGCATTGGGGCCGACCGGCACGTAATAGCCCATGAATTCCCCGAACGGCCCCTCGGGCCGGCGCTCGTTCGGCAGAAAGCGGCCCTCGATGACGATCTCCGTCGCAGCCGGGACCATGAGGTCGATGTGCTTAGAGGGGCGCATGTCGAGCGGCCTTTTGGCAAGCTTGGCCGCGACCTCGAGCTCATCCACATCGTAAGGCACGGGTGCGGCGGCGGCAAGGAAAGTGGTCGGCGGCGGGCCGATCAGCATCGCCGCCTCAAGGGGCTTCCCCATCTTCTCGGCCTTCTCGTGGTAGAGCGTCAGATGATGGCGCGGGGCGAGCCGGCAGCGCAGCTCGCGGTCGCTCACGTACATCGAGCGGTGGAAGGAGAGGTTGGGAACGCCCGTCTCCGGCTCCTTGGCGATGAACATGGCCGAGGTGAAATAGGGTGCTCCGTCGCGCTCCGAATAGGTGAGGAGCGGAAGCTCGCTCAAGGAGCAATCGACGAGATCGCCCGGCACGGGCACGCTCCGCTTGAGCGGATAGTCGGGGGCCGCACCCAGGTTGGTGAGACGGCTCCACTGCCGGCAGAAGTCGAGCGGCCCGATACCGAGGATCTCGGCGAGTCTTTGGCGCGAGCCGTAGATGTTGGTGAGCACCGGAAGGGGCGTCCCCGTCACCTTGTGGAAGAGCACCGGCTTGTTCCAGCGCCGCTGCGCCGCCTGGGTCACGGCGGCGAGCTCGTGCTTGGCATTGACCTCGCGGCGGACCTCGAGCAATTCGCCGCGCGCCCTGAGACGCTCCATGTATTCCCGCATGTCCGTCCCCTTTCCGCCCAAGCATATCCCCGAGTGCAAATCCCTGACTGCAAATCCCTGGGTTGACGCAAGGGCGCTCTTCTCCCGAGAATGCGAGAGAATATCGGGAGGAGGACCGACCGCGCAATCGATAGCGCGAAGAGGAGGGAGGCATCGCCGTGGAGCTCCGCAACTTCGGCCCAACCGGCCGGCGGGTCGCCGTGATCGGTCAGGGCACCTGGCAGATGGAGAGCCAGCCGCGCGCCGCCGCGGCCGCACTCCGCCGCGGCATCGAGCTCGGCATGACGCACATCGACACGGCGGAGATGTACGGCTCCGGCAGGGTCGAGGAGATCGTCGCCAAGGCGATTTCAGGCCGGCGCGACGCGCTCTACCTGGTCTCGAAAGTGCTGCCGCAGAACGCCTCGCGCACGGGCACCGTCGCGGCCTGCGAGGCCTCGCTGCGTCGGCTTGGCACCGACCGGCTCGATCTCTATCTCCTGCACTGGCCCGGACGCCATCCGCTCGAGGGCACGATCGAGGCCTTCGAGCGGCTTCGCCGCGACGGCAAGATCCGCGCGTGGGGGGTCTCCAACTTCGACGTGAACGAGCTCGAGCGTGCGCTCCGCATCGCCGGTCCCGGCAAGATCGCCTGCAATCAGGTGCTCTACCATCTCGAGGAGCGCGCGATCGAGCACCGCATCGTGCCCTGGTGCGAGGCGCACGGTGTTGCCGTGGTCGCCTACAGCCCGCTCGGCCAGGGCGACTTCCCCGCGCCACGCTCGGCAGGCGGCCGCGTGCTCGCGGCACTCGCGGAAAGCTATACCGCGACCCCGCGGCAAATCGCACTCGCCTTCCTCATCCGCCGGCCCTCGCACTTCGCCATCCCGAAGTCTCGGCACCTCGCGCACGTTGCCGAGAACGCGGGCGCCTTCCGCGCGAAGCTCGATGCGGCGGCGATCGCGAAGATCGAAGAGGCCTTCCCCCTCGGCCGCAAGCGCAGCCTGCCCATGCTGTAGCGCCTGGCGCGCACTGGCCTCAATGGTTAGCCTTTCCTATCGCTGCTTTCAGGCTGATATTAGTCCTCAGAATTATGGAGACGTGATCACCCCCCTCCCTACCCTCCTCCTCAAGGGGAGAGGCGAAGTGTGTCGCCTGGCAACAAAATTCCCCCTCCCCCTTGAAGGGGGAGGGTGGGGAGGGGGTGACACTCGAATTTCTGAGAGTACGCACTGAGATCGCGGGCGAGCGGACGGCGCCGATGTACTTCGACAAGCGTCTCTGGCGGATGATGCGCGGTGCGCGTTGGCAGCTCGCGGCACAAGTCGCGGCCGGGCTCGTCGCGGCCGGCGTCGGCATCGCCCGCTTCGTCTTCCTCGGCTGGCTGCTCGCGCGCGTATTCGAGGGTGCGGGGGCGGAGGCGCTCGCGCTGCCCGCAGCAGGGGTCGCCGCCGCGGTCCTGCTGCGGGGTGGGCTCGAGCATGTCCGCACCATGATCGCGCACGTGACCGCCGCGCGCATCCAGGAAATTCTGCGCGGCGAGCTTTACGACAAGGTGGCCGAGCTCGGGCCCGCCTGGTTCGCGGGCGAGCGTACCGGCGGCGTCATGCTCTCGCTGACCGACGGGGTCGAGCAGCTGCAGACTTTCTTCGGGCAATATCTGCCGCAGCTTTGCGTGGCCGCCCTGACGCCGCTCGCGATCTTCGCCTTCATCGCCTGGTGGGACGTGCCGGTCGCCGGCGTGATGGTCGCAGCGGCACTCCTCGGCCTCATGCTGCCGATGCTCTTCCACCGCCTCGACCGCCGCGCGAGCCTCGCGCGCCAGAGGAGCTTCAAGGCCTTCGGCGCGGAATTGCTCGACGCCATCCAGGGCCTGGCCACGCTCAAGGCCTTCGGCCAGAGTGCCGCCTACGGGCGCATGCTCGCCAAGAAATCGCGCGAGCTCGCGGATAGCACGATGTGGGTGCTGGCGACGAGCACCATGACGCGCGGCGTCACCGACGTGACCGTCGCGGTCGGCGCCGCCGCAGCACTCGGCCTCGGCGCCTACCGCGTGTCGCACGGGCTCATGAGCCTCACCACCCTCCTCATCGTGCTCATGGCGGGCACCGAGATCTTCCGGCCGCTCCGCGATTTGCGCGCGGTGCTGCACCAGGGCATGGTGGGCCAAGCGGCGGCGAGCGGCATCAACGAGCTGCTGGCGACGAGAGCGCCGATGCAGCCCTCCTTCACGCTTACGCCGGCAGCCCTTCCGCCTACCATCGCCTTCGAGGATGTCCGTTTCTCCTATCCGGGCGGACGCCGAGCCGCCCTCGACGGCCTCTCCTTCGCCGTTGCCGCGGGGGAATGCCTCGGCATCGTGGGTCCGAGCGGGGGCGGCAAATCCACCATCACGCGCCTCCTCCTGCGGCTCTACGACCCGCAGGAAGGCAAGATCGCAATCGGCGGCCACGATCTGCGGACGCTCGACCCGGAGCGGGTGCGCCGGGAGATCGCGTTGGTGCAGCAGGACACCATGCTCTTCCACGGCACGGTCGAGGAGAACCTGAGGCTCGGCAAGCCCGATGCCAGCAAGGCCGAGATCGAGGCCGCCGCGCGCGCAGCGAACGCGCAGGATTTCATCGAGGCGCTGCCGTCGGGCTACGCCACGCTCATCGGCGAGCGCGGCGCCAAGCTCTCGGGCGGCCAGCGCCAGCGCCTGGCGATCGCGCGGGCGCTCTTGCGCGACGCGCCGATCCTGATCCTGGATGAGGCGCTCTCCTCGGTCGACGCCGAGAACGAGGCCATCATCCAAGAAGCACTCGATCGCCTCATGGCCGGCCGCACCACGCTCGTCCTCGCCCATCGTCTCTCGAGCGTGATAGGTGCCGACCGCATCCTCGTGCTCGAGGAAGGCCGCATCGCGGAGAGCGGCACGCACGACGAGCTGATCCAGCGCGACGGTCCCTACCGGCAGCTCATGGGTGCCCAGGCCGAGGAGACCGGCCCGGCGGCAGCTGCACCTGCCGAGCGCGCGACCGCAGCAGCACCCGTCCCCGACCTCCTCGGCCATGTCGAAGCCGATGACGAGCCGGCGGATGCCATCCTCAGCGCCGAGGGCACGGGCCTGGCCAAGACGCTCGCAACCCTTTTGCACTTCATCCTGCCATGGCGCGGCCAGCTCGCCGCTACCGTGCTTTCGGGCGTGGGGCGCGTCGCCGCCTTCATCGGCGTCGGTGTCATCGGCGCCCTCATCGTCGCGGCGGTCAAGCAAGGGAGCCCCTACGTCACGCTCCTCATCCTCCTAGCACTGCTGGCGCCGCTCGCGGGCGTGCTGCATTGGCTCGAATCCTGGCTCGCCCACGACATGGCGTACCGGCTGCTCGCGCACATGCGCACAGCACTTTTCGCCAAGCTCGATGCCTTGGCGCCGGCCTACCTGCTGCGCCGCCGCTCGGGCGACCTCGTCGGGCTTGCCACCCAGGACGTGGAGACGGTCGAATATTTCTACGCGCACACGGTCGCCCCGGCGCTGGTGGCGCTCCTCGTGCCCGCCACGGTGCTGGCAACCCTCGCGGCCCTGGCCTGGCCGACCGCGCTCGCACTCCTGCCCTTCCTACTCTACGTCGGCCTGGCGCCGCTCTTCCTGCGCCGGCGCATCGATCGCCTGGGCGCGCTTTCTCGTGAAGGCCTCGGCCGCATGACCGCGCACATCGCCGACACCATTCAGGGGCTTTCCGAGCTCGTCGCCTTTCAGGCCGTCGCGCGCCGCCGCGCCTCCTTCATGGAGCTCGTGCGGGCCTACCATGGTGTGCGCCTCGACTTCTTCCGCGACCTCTCCCGTCAGGCGGCCCTCCTCGAGGTCTCGACCGGATTGGGCGGTCTGGCGGTCGCCCTAGCAGGGGCCCTCCTCGCCACCGAGGGGGGCCTCGCGCCCACGCTCCCCCCGCTCCTGACCTTGCTTGCGGTCGCGGCCTTCCTGCCGGTGTCGGAGATCGCCAATGTCGGCCGGCAGCTCGCCGACACCTTCGCCTCGGCCCGCCGCTTGCAGGCGGTCGAGAGCGAGCCCGTGACGGTCAAGGACGGAGCGGCCATGCCGGCACCTCCGCAGCGCGGCGGCTCGGCCATCCGTTTCGAGGGCGTCAGCTTCGCCTATCCCGGGACCTCCCACCGAGCGCTCGCGCAAGTGAGCCTGGCGATCGCACCGGGTGCCACGGTGGCTCTCGTCGGCCCCTCGGGGGCGGGCAAGACCACCGCCGCCAACCTGCTGCTGCGCTTCTGGGATCCGAGCGAAGGTGCTATCGCGCTCGATCGGCTCGACTTGCGCGACTACGCCCTCGACCATCTGCGTCGCCGCATAGCCCTCGTCGCGCAGGACACCTATCTCTTCAACGATACGCTCCGCGCCAACGTGCGGCTCGCGCGTCCCGAGGCCGCGGAGGCGGAGATCGCGCTGGCGGTCGAGCGGGCGGCCCTCGCCGAGTTCGTCGAGAGCCTGCCCGAGCACCTCGACACGCGCGTCGGCGAGCGCGGCGTCCAGCTCTCCGGCGGACAGCGCCAGCGCGTGGCGATCGCCCGCGCTTTTCTCAAGAACGCGCCCGTGCTGATCCTCGATGAGGCGACCTCGCACCTCGACGCGATCAGCGAGGCGCAGGTGCGGGCGGCCCTCGTCGAGCTGATGCGCGATCGCACCACGATCGTGATCGCCCACCGGCTCTCGACGGTCCGCGCCGCCGACCTCATCGCGGTGCTCGACGGCGGCCGCCTGGTCGAGACCGGCACGCATGCGAGCCTGCTCGCGCGCGGCGGGCTCTATTCAGCACTCGTCGAGCGCCAGCTCGGCCTTGGCCGTGCCGCGGAGTAGTGCTGTAATTCGCGGGGGCGCGGCAGGAGACCATGGAAAATTCAGCGAGCGATCCCGTTAATTGCGATACTTGGCCTCGTCGCGAAGCGCAACCCAAGGATGGAGGGCATTCCTCATGGGCAAGAACAGCGCCGCAGCCGCATTCCTCGCTATGCTTCTGCTGGGCCTACCGGCCCTCTCGCAACAGTCGATGCAGCCGCGGACGATGGGCGGCGTCACCTTCGTCAGCGGCGGCATCGGCGCCGAGGAAAGGGAGGCGATGAAGGCAATGGAGGGCAACTACAACCTGCGCCTCCTCTTCGTCGCCCGCGACAGCGGCGAATATCTCTGGGGTGTGAAGGTCCGGCTCTTGGACGGCGCCGGCAAGACGCTTCTGAGCGCGGTCTCGGACGGGCCCTATTTCCTCGCCAACGTCGCTCCCGGGCGCTACACCATCGTCGCCGAGGACGAAGGCCGCGCCATCCGCAAATCCGTCGATATCGTACCGGACCGCGCCGTCTCGGAGCAATTCACCTGGCCGAGCTCGTGAGGGAGATGCGGGCCGACCCTCACCCCAACCCTCTCCCGCAAGCGGGAGAGGGAAGGGCCCGTCCCGAAGGGACGGGAGGGTGAGGGAGAGCGGCGCTCAGGCCGCCTGCAGCAGCGGGCTCTGCTCGCGCTCGAGGATGCGCATGACCGCCGGCCGCTTCAGCATGCGCCCCTTCCACGCGGTGTAATTGGCGAG
>DATNIJ010000170.1:0-17907 GCA_035604475.1 Alphaproteobacteria bacterium | reverse complement strand
GTCCAAGATTATCATGGCAACGACGGTAAGGCCGATGAGTGCAGCCGACACCGCCGCCACCAGGGGATCGATGTTATCCTGAATGTAGAGAAAGAGGCGAACCGGCAAGGTCGTCGTGCGCGGGGAGGCGATGAACACGGTCATCGTCACCTCGTCGAAGCTCGTGATGAAGGCGAGCACCCAGCCGCTCGCCACGCCGGGAAGGATCATCGGCAAGGTCACGCGGCGGAAAGTGCGCCACGAGGAGGCGCCGAGCGAGATCGCCGCATGCTCGATCTGCGGGTCGAGGCCGGCGGAGGCCGCGAGCACGAGGCGGAGCGCAAAGGGCATCACGATGACGATATGGCCGAGCACCAGCCCGGCGAAGGTGCCGCCGAGGCCGATCTCGGTGAAGTAGCGCAGGAAGGCGATGCCGAGCACGACCTGGGGAATCATCAGCGGGGACTGGAAGAGTGCCGCGAGCGCCTCGCGGCCTGGAAAGCGATGGCGCGCGAGTGCTAAGGCACTCGGGACCGAGAAGCCGATCGCGATCGTGGAGGACAGCACGCCGAGCCACAGGCTGGTCCAGAAGGCCTCGACAAAGTCGCGGTTGGCGGCAAGTGCGCGGAACCAGCGCAGCGACGGCCCGTGCGTGGGCAGCGAGAGGTAGCCCTCGGGCGTGAAGGCGACGGCGCAGACGATCAGGATGGGTGCGGCGATGAAGCCGACGAAGAGCGCGTGGAAGAGAAGTGCCAGCGGACCGTTGCGGTTCAACCGAAGGCCTCCTGGTAGCGCCGCTCGATGAGACGGTTGCAGCCGACGATGATGGCGAGGTTGGCTGCGACCAGCAGCACGGCGATCGCGGCACCGAGCGGCCAATTGAGCGTGTTGAGGAATTCGTCGTAGGCGAGCGTGGAGACGACCTTGAGGCGCCTTCCGCCGATGATCGCCGGCGTCGCGAAGGCGCTCGCCGCGAGCGCAAAGACGATGATCGAGCCCGCAAGGATGCCCGGCATCACCTGCGGCAGCACGATGCGCCGCATCACCGCCCATGTGCCGGCACCGAGGGAGACGGCGGCGTGCTCGACCTGGGGATCGAGGCGCTGCAGCGTCGCCCACACCGAGATCACCATGAAGGGCACCAGCACGTGGGTGAGGGCTATCACCACGCCCGTCTCGGTGTACATGAACTGGAGCGGCGTGCTGACCAAGTCCAAGGCCAGGAGAGCCTGGTTCACGAGGCCGGTCGAGCCGAAGAGAAGCGCCCAGCCGAGCGTGCGCGAGACGACTGAGATCAGCAATGGTCCGAGGGCCACCAGAAGAAAGACGCCGCGCCAGGGCGTGCGCATGCGGTTCAGGATATAGGCCTCGGGGGCGCCGACGACGATCGAGATCAGGGAGACGAGGAATGCGGTGCGGAAGGTCCGCGCGAAAATCTCGTAGAAATACACGTCGGTGAAGATGTCCTTGTAATTGTCGAGGCGATAGACGTTCTCGATGCCCTTGTAGAGGTTGAAGCTGTGCAGCGAGAGGAGTGCCGTGGCCAGGAGCGGCGCCAGCAGAAGTGCCGCGAAGAGCAGCATGGCGGGCGCGCTCAGGAGATAGGGTACGAGGCGGGCGCGCGGTGCTGCGAGCCCGCTCATATCGCGGCCCCCTCGCCCGGTGCCAAGCGCATGTCCTCGACGCGCCAGGTGAGCCCGACGCGCTCGCCTTCGCCCGGCAGCCTCTCGCCGTTGTTCTGGCGTATCACGCTAAGGTACCCCGCCGGCGTCTCGATCTGAAGCAGCCACTGGCTGCCGTGAAAAATGCGCGCCCGCACGACGCCCTCGAGCCCGCCGACAGCGGCGAACGAGATCCGTTCGGGCCGCACCGAGACGGTCGTCGGACCGGCCTCGGCGGGTGCCTCGAGGTTCCAGACGGCGGCGCCGATCGCAAGGGTGACCCGCCCGCCTTCGATGCGGGCAATGCCGGTCAGCACGTTGGTCTTGCCGAGGAAGCTCGCGACGAAGCCGCTCGCCGGCCGGTCATAGGCCTCATCGGCTTGCGCGATCTGCTCGGCGCGACCCTTGTTCATCACCACGACACGGTCCGAGAGCGCCATCGCCTCGGCCTGGTCGTGGGTCACAAGCAGGGTCGTGATCCCGACGCTTCGCTGAATCTGGCGCAGCTCGACCTGCATCTCCTCGCGCAGCTTGGCGTCGAGGTTGGAGAGCGGCTCGTCGAGCAGCAGGACGCGCGGGCGGATGACGAGCGCGCGGGCGAGCGCTATGCGCTGCTGCTGACCGCCGGACATCTTGCGCGGAAAACGCCCGGCGAACGCCTCGAGCCCGACGAGTGCCAGCGCTTCGCTCACGCGCTGCCGCCGCTCGGCGCGCGGGACCCCCTGCATCTCGAGGCCGAAGGCGACGTTCTCGGCGACCGTCATGTGCGGGAAAAGCGCGTAGCTCTGGAACACGATGCCGAGCCCGCGCCGGCTCGGCCTGACGGCAAGCAAATCCGCGCCGTCGAGCATGATGCGGCCGGCACTCGGCTCGACGAAGCCCGCGATCATCTGAAGCGTCGTCGTCTTGCCGCAGCCGGAGGGGCCGAGGATCGAGACGAACTCCCCCTTCTCGACCGCGAGCGAGAGCGCGTCGACGGCCGCGGTCTCGCCGTACAGCTTGGTGAGCTTGTCGAGAATGAGAAACGCCATGGCTAGTACCCGGAATCATGGGCGCGTGATCCACCCCCCTCCCTACCCTCCCCCTCAAGGGGGGAGGGGATCACTGAGGGGCTCCAATAACTTCCCCCTCCCCCTTGAAGGGGGAGGGTGGGGAGGGGGTGACGCTCGGATTTGCGAGAGCTGGCACTAGCCCGGCTTAGGCGCCGCCAGCGCTCATGCATCCGGGGACGAGCGCCCTGCCGGCTCAGCCTTCGATCTCGCGCGTCCAGCGCCTGTTCCACTCCTCCCGGTGCTGGTTGACCGTATCCCAGTCGATCTTGATCAGCTGATCGACCTGAGCCGGCCCATAGGGAATGCCGGCCTGCTGGTCGGGCGGCAGCGTGACGGTCTTGTTGACCGGGCCGAGGCCGGCGCCCAAGGCGAGCACCGGCTGTATCTCGCGCGTGAGCAGGAACTGCACGAAGCTTTGCGCCTCCGGCTTGCCCTGGCCGCCCGCGACCGGGCAGGCAGCGACGCCGAGCGCAATACCGCCTTCCTTCGGGTAGACGAAGGCGGCGGGAAAGCCCGTGTCCGCGAGCGCCTTGGCGCGCCCGGAGCCCCATATCGCGATGACGGCCTGTCCGCTCTGGAAGAGCTCCGTCATCTTGCCGGGCGAGGGCTCGTAGACCAGCACGTTCGGGTCGATCGACTTCTTGAACGCCGCGAAGCCCGGGTCGATGTTCTTCTCGCCGCCGCCGTTGAGCCGCGCCATCATGACGAGCGCATGGAGGCCGTAGGAGTTGTTGAGCGGCGGGATGACCAGCTTCTTGCGGTACTTCGCGTCCTCGAGATCGTGCCACGAGGTGGGTGCCGGCCAATGCTGCTCGTCGAAGTACTTCTTGTTGTACATGATGCCGGTGCCGACCACGCCGATGCTGACGGCGTTGCCGGAGGGAAACTTGGCCACGTCATAGAGCTCGCCATAGACCGGTGCGGTGGCGAGCGGCGCGCAGAAACCGAGGGCGACCGCCTGATACATCGGGCCGTCGTCGAGAATCGCCACGTCGATCTGCTGGTTGCCCTTCTGGGCCTGGAGCTTGGCGAGGTTGTCGGTCGAATTGCCGGCGACGTACTCGACCTTGACGCCGTACTTCTTCTCGAACGGCGGGAAGACGTCCTTGCGCAAGACCTGCTCGAAGGAGCCGCCGTAGGCCGCGACGTAAAGGGTCTTGTCCTCCGCTCGCGCCGTGCCGGCGAAGAGAGCCACCGCGGCCACCGCCGCCAGCATGATAGGGGTAAGCCGCATCCGTCCCTCCCTGTGCAGATCCCGTCGATCCCGCCTTCGCGACGGGATCGTTGCACCGGGTGGGACTTAGGTCAATTCGAATCGGCCCGGCGCTGCCGCATTGCCACGATGATGGCTGCGCGCAGGATCTCGGCGATCTGGTCTCGCGGATATGGTAGAAGATGGTTTCCTTCTCGCCGTGACAAGTCGAAAAGGGTATCTCGGTTGCGAAACCCCATGATGGCGCGGTCTTGGGAATCCCCGGTTCTTCAAAAAGGCTCTAAACTACCACCCCGCCCCGATGGTCTCGATTGCTCCGATAAACCGCCGTTTTGCAGCACTCCCGCCGATCACCCGGGCGGCGTTCTGGGTCATCCTCGCCGGGTTCTGCGCGACACTCATGAACGTGGTGGCGCGCGAGGCCGCACATGAGCTCCATCCTTTCGAGATCACCTTCTTCCGCTGTGTTTTCGGCTTCGCGGTGCTCGTCCCGTGGGTCGTGAAGGTCGGCCCCAGCGCGCTCAGGACGCGCAAGATCGGTTTCTATACGCTGCGGGGTGCTGTGGCGCTGGTCTCCATGCTCACTTGGTTCTATGGCATCACGCTCGTGCCGCTCGCCACGGCGACAGCTCTCAATTTCACAGCGCCGCTCTTCTCCACGCTCGGTGCCGCGCTCGTCCTGCGCGAGAGCGTGCGGTTCCGGCGCTGGGCGGCGCTCGCCGTCGGCTTCGTGGGCGTCCTCATCGTGCTGCGCCCCGGCACCGAGACGCTCGATCCCAACGCCTTCCTGATCATCTTGTCGGCCTTGACCGGCGGCTTGGGCGTCGTGACCGTGAAGTTCCTGGCGCGCACCGAGTCGCCCAACGCCATCGTGACGTATCTGATGCTCTATCTGACGCCGCTCTCGCTCGTTCCAGCACTGTTCGTGTGGCAATGGCCCTCGCTCGCCGCCCTCGCCTGGCTCATCGTCCTCGGCGGCCTTGGCACCGTGTCGCACCTCTCGGTGGTGCGCGGCTACGGTGCGGTCGATGCAAGCGCATGCGCTCCCTTCGAGTTCCTGCGCCTGCCTTTCGCGGCGTTCCTGGGCTACGCGATCTTCTCGGAGATCACCGATCTCTGGACCTGGGTCGGCGCCCTCGTCATTGCCGGGTCTTCGGTCTATGTGGCGCACCGGGAGGCCAGGCTTGCGCGGTTGAGTGCCGCGGCATCGGCGCCGGCCGCCACTCTGAGCGCAAGGGAGCCGCTGCCGCGGCCGTGACCCGCGCCGACCGCACGACCCGCGATCCATCGCCGCGACTTCATGCATCCTCATGTCGCTTGCATAGCGCGACCCCTCGCGCCGATACTGCTTTGCCGCCCAACCCTGCGGCTTTGCATCTTTAGCAAGATATGGAAGAACGATGGACAAGGGACGGTTGCTTAAATCCGTGGACGCGAAGCGCGCGCTCGACTTCCTCGCCTCGATGGTCCGCTTCAAGAGCTACAGCGGCACGCCGGGCGAAAGCGAGCTCGCCCGCTTCATGGTCGAGAGCATGACGCAGCACGGGCTCGCCGCCGAGTTGCAGGAGGTCGAGAGCGGCCGCTACAACGCAATCGGACGTCTCAAAGGCTCGGGCGGCGGCGCCTCGCTCCTCTTCAACGGCCACATGGACACCAATCCGGCGAGCGAGGGTTGGACGGTCGATCCCTGGGGCGGGATTTACGACGACAAATTCATCTATGGGATCGGCGTCTCCAACATGAAGGCGGGCGACGCCGCTTATTTCTGCGCGCTCAGCACCCTCATGGAGAACGGCGTGCGGCTCAAGGGCGACGTGATCCTGAGCTATGTCGTGGGCGAGCTGCAAGGCGGCATCGGCACCGTCAAGGCGATCGAGAAGGGCATTCGCGCCGACTATTTCATCAATTCCGAGCCGACCGACCTCAAGGGCCTCACGCTCCACGCCGGGGCCTTCGGCTTCGCGGTCGAGCTCATCGGCAATACGCGCCACCTCTCGAAGCGCGAGGAGGCCGTCGATGCCATCCTGGCCGGCTGCGCGCTCGTCCCGCGCATCGATGCCATCGCCTTCAGCGGGGCTGCGAACGAGGAGCACCGCGCGGTCAACCGCGCCCACATCGGCGTCATGCGCGCCTCGCTCTCGCCCGAGTTCCACGACTGGCGGCCGCCCCAGGTCGCGGACTATTGCCGCCTCGTGGGCTCCGCCCGCTACGCGCCCAGCCAGTCGGAGGAGAGCGTCATGCGCGATCTGCGCAAGCTCCTCGACGAGCTCGAGCGCGAGATGCCGGGGCTCAAGGCTCGCGTCATGCGCGAGCACGGCGGCACGCGCCCGGACATGCTGCCCTTCGAGGTCAAGCGCGACGCGCGCATCGTCAAGGCCGTGAGCGGCGCCTACCAGGCGGTGCGCGGCGAGCCGCAGCCCCTCGGCGCGCTCAAGCCCTACTGCTATTACGGGACCGATGCGGCCCATCTCCTCCATCGCGCGAAGATGGAGGGAATCGTTTGCGGGCCGGGCGGGCGCTACAATACGATGCCGGACGAGCGCGTGGATATCCCGGACTACCTCGACATGATCAAAATCTACATGCTGTCGATCCTGGATATCTGCGAGGCGAGCTGAGCCGGCTCCGGACGGTGCGCAAGAGAGGGAGACGAGACATGGCCAAGTCACGCATAGGATCGCTTCATCTCACGCGCCGCGCGTTTGCGGGCGGGCTGGCGGCGGCCGGCTCGTTGGCGCTAGCGATGCCGGCGATCCTCTCGGCCCGCGCCTATGGCGAGGCCAAGCCGGGCGGCCGGCTCGCGGTGGCGCTCTACAAGGACCTGCGCACGCTCAACCCCATCATGGGCATCTTCGGCAACGAGTGGCGCACGACGAGCAATCTCTACAACAATCTGACGCGGCTGACCGCCTCTGGCGGGGTCGAGGGCGATCTTGCCGCGTCCTTCACCCCCTCTCAAGACGGCGCAGAGTGGACCTTCGTGCTGCGCGACGGCGTCAAGTTCCACGACGGCACCCCCCTCGGTGCCGCGGACGTGGTCGCGACCATCGAGAAGATCCTCGATCCCAAGACGGCAGCACCCTATAAGGCCGAGCTCGGCCCGATCGCCGCCGTCAAGGCGATCGACCGGCTGAGCGTGCGCATCGAGCTCTCCTCGCCCTACGCGGACCTGCCCAAGGCGCTCGCCGGCTCCATGGCGCGCATCGTCTCCGAGCGCGGCATCGCCGATTTCGCCAAGCTCGACGCCGCCGTGCACGGCACCGGGCCCTTCGTGCTCAAGGAATTCGCACCCAACGATCACGTCACGATGGAGCGCAACCCCGCTTACTTCCGCGCCGGACGCCCCTTCCTCGATCGCCTGACCCTACGCGTGCTGCCGGACACCACGGCGCAGACCGCAGCGCTCGAGAACCGCGAGGTCGACATTATCGCGGACGTCGAGGCCGACACCTTCAAGCGCGTCGCGGCGATCAAGGGTGTGGGCGCGATCCAGGTGCCGGGCGGCACGTTCAACAATATCGTGCTCTACGCCGACAAGCCGCCGTTCGACGACCCGCGCGTGCGCATGGCGTTGCGCCTGGCGATGGACCGGCCGCAGATGACGGACGCGATCACGGGTGGCGTCGGCACGCCCGCCGACGACGAGCCGATCTCGCCGTCCTACGAGTTCTTCGACAATAGCCTCGTCCTTCGCAAGCCGGATCTGGCCAAGGCCCGGCAGCTCCTCAAGGAGGCGGGCCACGGCGACGGCTTCGAGCACAAGCTCGTCGTTTCGAACAGCCCGGCCTCGCGCGAGAAGACGGCGGTCGTGGTCCAGGCGATGGCGGAAGAGATCGGCATCCGCCTCAACATCGAGCTGATGGACAACGCGCGCTATGGCGCCACCATCTGGAACAAGGGGATCGAATCCTACGTCGGGAACTACGGCACGCGCCCGACCGAGGACGCGATCCTGAGCAAGCTCTATTCCGCCAAGTTCGGCATCGACGAGGGCCGTTGGGCCGGCACCGAGACCGGCAAGAAGGCCGAGCAGCTCATCGAGCAGGGCCGTCTGGTCACCGACAATGCCGGGCGCCGCAAGATCTACGCCGAGCTTCAGCGCGTCACGCGCGACGAGGGCCCCTTTATCATCCCCAACTTCTTCAATTCGCTCTTCGCGGCCTGGAGCTACGTCAACGACTGGCCGGCCCGCGCGATCAACACCGAGATGCGATTGGAAGACTGCTGGCTCTCGCCTGACGCCCCCGGCCGCAAGGCTTGAGCACCCGTGGGCGTCGCCTATCTTGCCCGGCGGCTCCTCTACGGCCTGATCTCGCTTCTGATCCTCTCGGCGATCGTCTTCGCCTTGACGCATCTCCTGCCCGGCGATGCGGCGACGGCCATCATCGGCGAGAACGCCACGCCCGAGGCGCTGGCGGCCTTGCGCGCCCGGCTGGGGCTCGACCAGCCGCTCCTCATGCAGTTCGCGGGCTGGCTCGGCGGCATGCTGACGGGCGACTTCGGCGTATCGACCACGCTCAACCAGGCGGCCGGACCGATCATCGCCGAGCGCTTCTTCAACTCGCTCGCGTTGGCACTCGGCACGATCGTCGTTGCAGCGTCGCTTGCCGTTCCCTTGGGCGTCGTCGCGGCCGTCAAGCGCGGCAGCCGGGTCGACGGCGCGATCCTCACCGCAAGCTACGTCGGCATCTCGATTCCCGACTTCGTCGTGGCACCGGCACTCATCATCCTCGTAGCATCCCCACCCCTCGACCTCTTCCCCTCGAGCGGCTTCGTGTCCATGACCGCTTCCTTGGGCGGCTGGATCGCCCACATAATCCTCCCTGTCGCGACGCTGACGCTCGTGCTCGCCGCACACCTCCTGCGCCAGACGCGCTCGGGCATGCTCGACGTGCTGCTCAGCGACTACATCCGCACCGCGCGCCTCAAGGGCCTCCCGGAGCGCACCGTGCTGTGGCGCCACGGCCTGCGCAACGGACTCGGCACCACGATCGCGGTGCTCGCCCTCGACCTCGGCTATCTCATGGGCAGCATCGTCATCGTCGAGGAGATTTTCGCCTACCCCGGGCTCGGCCGCCTCATCGTCTACGCGGTGGCCAATAGGGACATCCCGCTCGTAGAGGACACGGCCCTCGTGATCGGCGCCGTCTACGTGGCGGCCAATCTGCTGGCCGACGTGGCGCACGCAGCGCTCAATCCACGGATGGTGCAGTCGTGACGGTCGAGACCTCGGCCGCGGCCCCGCAAGGCCGCTCGAATCGTTACCTCAAGGCCGGGCTGGCGCTCACCGCCGCGGCACTCGCAACCTCGGCGCTCGGCTTCCTCTACACCCCCTATTCGCCCACGCAGGTCGACCTCGTCCATCGCCTCGCCCGCCCCACGCTCGATCATCTCTTCGGCACCGACCGCTTCGGGCGCGACGTGCTGAGCCGCGTGCTGGCCGGCGGCTGGCGCTCCCTCACGCTCGGCTTCGGGGCGACGGGGCTCGGCCTTGCAATCGGGCTGCCGGTGGCACTCGCGACCGGCTACTTTCGCGGCGCTGTCGACCAGATCGTCATGCGCTTCGTCGACGCGCTCTTGTCGATCCCCACCCTCGTCTTCGCACTTCTGATCATCGTCGGGCTCGGCCCGGGCCAGCTGCAGGCGATCCTCGCCCTAGGTGTTGCCTCCTCCCCCAAGTTCGTGCGCATCGTGCGCAGCGCCGTGCTCGCGGCGGCGGACGAGGATTATGTCACGGCCGCCAAGGCGCGCGGCGAGCACGCACTCTACATCCAGTACGGCGAGCTCCTGCCGAACGTCTGGCCGCCCATCATCGTCGAGGCGAGCATCAACGTCGGCTTCGCGCTCATGGGCGGTGCTGCGCTCAGCTATCTCGGCCTCGGGACCCAGCCGCCCTTCGCCGACTGGGGCGTCATGATCAACGAGGCGCAGCAATACATAAGCGTGTCGTTCTGGCCGCTCCTCGGGCCGGCGCTCGCGATTTGCCTCTCCATCGTCGGCTTCAATCTGTTTGGCGAGGGCTTGCGCGACCGCCTGCACCTCAAGGCTTCGCTCCGCGATGTCTGAGCCGATCATCGAGATCGAAGACCTCACGGTGAGCTTCTTCGCGGGCGGGCAGCGCTACCCTGCGCTCAAGGACCTCGCAGTCACGCTCCACGAGAGCGAGACGGTCGGTCTTGTCGGCGAATCGGGCTCCGGCAAGTCGACCGCACTCTTCGCGATCATGAACTATCTGCCGGCGAACGCGGTCGTCGAGTCGGGTGCGATCCGCTATCGCGGCCGAAACCTGCTCAACGCCGACCGGCGAACGCTCGACGGCATTCGCGGCCGGCGTCTTGCCATGGTCTATCAGGACCCCGGCACGGCGCTCAATCCGGCGCTGACGGTGGGCCGGCAGATCGCGGAGGTGCTGGAGAGGCATCTCGGCCTCGATGAGCGCCGGGCGCGCGAGCGCACGCTCGAGCTCCTGCGCACGGTCGAGCTCGACGAGCCGGAGCGGACATACGCTGCCTACCCGCACCAGCTTTCGGGCGGCATGCGGCAGCGCGCCGTGATCGCGATGGCACTCAGCTGCGAGCCCGACGTGCTTCTGATGGACGAGCCGACGACGGCCCTCGACGTGATCGTCCAGGCGAAGGTGCTCGAGCTCGTGCGCGCACTTCGCCGCAAGGTCCGCGCGGCGATCCTCTTCGTCTCGCACGATCTTGGTGCGGTTGCGGAGATCGCGGACCGCATCGGCGTGCTTTATGCCGGCGAGCTCATGGAGCTCGGCCCCGCCGAGCGCATCCTGCGGCATTCGCGAAATCCTTACACGCGCGGGCTCATTGCCGCCGTGCCCCGCATCGCCGGACGAGCCGAGCTTCACGGCATCCCGGGGACGGCCTCGCGCGAACCAACGCGCTTCTCGCGCTGCGTATTCGCCGAGCGCTGCGAATTCGCTGCCGAGCTCTGCCGCACCGCGCGGCCGCCCTTCGCCGCCGTGTCGGCGGCCCCTCACCGCTCGCGCTGCCATTTCGCGACCGACCCGGCCCTATTCGCAGCGAGGCCCCTCCATGCGATCGCAAAGTCCGCAGATGCCGCGGACTCGCACCGCCCGCCCGTGCTTCTCGAGGTCGCCGCGCTCTCGGTCGACTATCGGCGCTCCGGCGGCTTCCTGAGCTTTGGCAAGCGTGGCGTCGTCCGTGCCGTGCGAGAGGTCTCTTTCCAGCTGCCGCAAGAGCGCGTGCTCGCGATCGTCGGCGAGAGCGGCAGCGGCAAATCCACCATCGCGCGCACGATCCTCCGTCTCGAAGCCAAGGTAGGGGGCCGCGTGCTCTTCCGCGGCGAGGATGTCTTCGCGCTCGATGCGGCGCGGCTCCGGCGTTTCCGGCGCAACGCGCAGATCGTCTTCCAGAATCCGACGAGCTCGCTCAACCCCAAGAAGACGGTCCTCGAGCTGGTCGGCCGGCCGCTTCGCCTCGACGGCACCTCGGCTCAGGAGCGGCGCGAGCGCGTCCGCGCCGTGCTCGACTCGGTCGGCCTCGGCGACGGCTTCCTCGAGCGCTATCCGCAGCAGCTGAGTGGGGGCGAGAAGCAGCGCATAGCGCTCGCCCGCGCCTTCGTGACCGAGCCGCAACTCGTCATCCTCGACGAGCCGACGACCTCACTCGACGTGTCGGTGCAGGCGACCATCATCGAGCTTCTGCTCGCGCAGAAGCAGCACCTCCGCTGCGCCTATCTTTTCATCTCGCACAACCTCGCAGTCGTGCGTCAGGTCGCGGACGAGGTGATCGTTATGCGCGGCGGTGCCGTGCAGGAGGCGGGACCGGCCGCGCGCATCTACGAAGCACCCGCTCATCCTTACACGCAGGCCCTCCTTGCCGCCGTGCCGCCGCTGCCGCTTCCGGCGGAAGTGTAGCGCGCCTAGTACTCAAAATCATGAGCGCGTGATCCACCCCCTCCCTGCCCTCCCCTCAAGGGGGGAGGGGATTACCGAGGGATTCCAATAATTTCCCCCTCCCCCTTGAAGGGGGAGGGTGGGGTGGGGGTGACGCTCGGATTTGGGAGAGCTGGCACTAAGCCGCTCACGCACCGAAGCGGCTCGGGCTATAGGGGGTCGGGTCGATCTTCTCAGGCTGGCCCAGGATCAGCCGCGTGAGCAGCCGCCCGCTCGGCGGTCCCCCGGTCATGCCGAAATGCCCGTGTCCGAAGGCGAGGAAGAGGCCCGCACGACTGCGCGTCTCGCCCAGGATCGGCAGGCTGTCGGGCGTTGACGGGCGATGCCCCATCCACAGGCGCGCTTCGCGGTGCTTGAGCTCGGGGAAGAGGCGGCGCGCGTGCTCGATCAGAATCTTGGCGCGCCCCTCGTTGGGCGGGGCCTGCAGGCCGGCGATCTCGACCGTGCCCGCGACGCGCAAGCCCTCCTCCATCGGCGCCATGCCGAAGCCGCGGCTCTTGTAACCTATCGGAATCGGCAGACGGAGGTTGTGGTCGGGCAGCATCGCGTGGTAGCCGCGCTCGCTCTCGAGCGGTAGCTTGATGCCGAGCGGGGCCAATAGCTCGCCCGACCAGGCACCCGCCGCGACCACCAGCTTTTGCGCGGTGCGGTTGGCGATATTGGTCATCAAGAGATAGCCGGCATTTCCCTCGCGCGGGATGATCTTCAGCACGCGCTCGGCGACGATATCCCCGCCCGCCTCGCGAAAGAGCTCGCCCAAGCTCCGCACGAGACGCGCGGGGCTGATGGTATAGCCATTGCCCGGCACCAGCACGCCGCGGGTCACGTCGCGCGCGATGCCGGGGTACAGCTGACGCAGATCGTCGGGGCCAAGCACCTCGGCGCGAATGCCGTGACGCTCGCGCAGGTCGCGCTCGATCTTGGCACCCCGGCTTTCGCTAGCGCCATCCCAAAGCTGCACCTGACCGGATGTCCGGATCAATTCGCCGAAGAGCTTGGGCCCGAGGAGCTCCTGCCAGCACGCAAAGCTGTCCTTGTGCAGCGCGCGCATCGCGTCGGAGATCGCGATCACGCGCGGCAGCCGGCTCGCCTCGATCCAGCGCAGGAGCCACGGCAGCGCCTTCGGGAAATACGCCGGCCGCACGGCGAGCGGGCCCATGGGGTCGGTCAACCATCGCGGCACCCTCTGCAGCATGCCCGGGAGCGCGATCGGCACGGCGGTATCGGGGCTGATCAGCCCGGCGTTGCCGAAGGAGGTGCCGCCGGCCGGCGGCAACGGGTCCACCACCGCGACCTTGAGACCGGCGCGCTGCAGATAGAGGGCGGCCGACAGGCCGACGACGCCGGCACCGACAACGATGATCTTTTGCTCGATCGCGCTCATGCTGTTCCCCGTTCGCTACGGATTGACGATGAGGGTGCGCGGCAGCCGCGTGACGCGCTCGGCGCCCGCCTCGGTCACCAGCACGGTCTCGCTGAACGAGGCACCGGCGGCCGAGACATACATGTGGAAGACCATGCCCGGCTCGATGCGCCAGCGCGCGCCCGGGCAGAAGATGCGGGTGAAATCGCTCGTCCGCGGCGTCGCGTGGGAATAATAGCCGAGCGTGTAGCCGGTGATGTTGTCCACACTCTGCCGCAGGCCCACCGACAGGATGCCCTCGCGCAGGATCGCATCGACGTCCTCGGCGACAGCGCCGGGCTTGATTGCCGCGATCTGCGCGTCCTGCAGGGCGGCAAGCCGCTCGGCCGCGCGGACGAACTCCGCCGGCGGTGCGCCCACCGTGACGCAGCGCATGACCCGCGCGCTGTAGCCGCCGACACGGGGGACGATTTCCAAATGCACGACCTCGCCCTCAGCCAAGGCCTCGTCGTCGAGGTGGCCGTGAAGAAAATCCCAGCCCCGCGCGCGCGAGATCGGGCCCGGCCCGCCCGGATCGGCGCCGAGATCGACGAAGGCGGCCATCGCGGCCTTGGCCGCAGCACGCTCCGAGCCGCCGCGCACGCACGCCGCGGCAGCACTCCGCAACGCCTCATCGGCGATCCGGGCAGCCTTGCGGAGGAGGCCGATCTCCGCCGGCGATTTGATCAGCCGCAATTCGTCAGCGACAGCACCGAGATCGACGAAGCGCGCCCCGGGCAAGGCCGCCTTCATCGCCTCGAAGCGCGCGACCGACAAGCAATAGGAGCCGAGATTGACGCCGATCCGCGCGCTCGCCAGGCGCCGCGCGCCGAGGGCCTGAGCCAGCCCCTGCATGGGGTCTTCCCAATCCTTGAAGGTGACCACGTCCTCGAACCAAATGCGAGCGCGGCACGGGCCTGCGTCGAGCGCGCGGATGAAGAAGAACGGCTCGCCCTCGAGCGGGATAGCTAAGCAACGCCAGCGGTTCTCCGAATTGCCGTAGCCGCTGAGCCACGCCATCGCTTCGAGCTCGTCGAAGAGGGCGACATCGGCCTCGGCCGCGCGCATGCGCGCGCGCAGACGCGCGATCCGGCCGGCGAATTCGTCGGGCGCGAAATGCGGATGAGTCCCCATGGCGCTTGTCCCCCGCTAGGCACGGGCCGGCCGGCGCCGCCCCCGCAAGACGCTATCCAAAAGCAGAATGACGGCGGTGACCCCGATCAGGAACGCGCTCACCGCCGCGATGGTAGGCTCGATTTCCAAGTGCAGACTGTTCCAGATGCGCACGGGCAGGGTTTGCGTCGCGGCATTGGTCAGGAAAAGCGAGACGATCAGCTCGTCGAACGAGGCGAGAAAGGCGAACAACGCCGATGAGATGATCCCCGGTGCGGCCATCGGCACGACCACCCGCCACATCATGCGCGACCAACTGCTGCCGAGGCTCAAGGCCGCCCGCTCCATGTTCACATCCACGCCTTGCAGGGTCGAAAGCAGGATCAACAGCACGACGGGCAATGCGAGTGCCGCGTGGCAGCAGCCGATCCACAGCATGTTGCCGACGAGACCGAGGCGTGCCGAGAGGAAATACATCGCGATCGCCGTGATCACCGTCGGCACGATGATCGGCAGGAGCATGAGCGAGAGGACGAACCTCTTGCCCCGAAAGTCGCGGCGCACGAAGGCGTAGGCGGCGAAGAAGCCCAGGCAGGTGGCGATCGCGCAAGCAATCGCGGCGATGATTACGCTCGAGCGCAAGGACGCCTGCCAGCGGGCGTCACCGAAGAACGTTGCAAACCATCGCAGCGACAGGGAGTCCGGCGGGAATTTGAGGAAGCCTTGACCGCTGAACGCCAGCACGATGACGATCGCGATCGGCACGATCAGCGTCAGGCAGACGAGCGTCACGAAGATCGGCAACAGCCGTTCGGTCGCCCGCTCCATGGCTAACCCCCCACCAGGCGCCGGATATCGGTGACCCGGTAATAGACCGCGTAGAGCAGCAAGGTCACGGCGAGAAGGAAAAGGGACATGACGGTGGCGGTCTGCCAATCGAGCGTGATCTCGACCGAGCGCTCGATCAGCATCGCGACCATGACGTCGGACGGGCCGCCCATCAGCGAGGGCGTTATGAAAAACCCGATCGAAAGAATGAACACGATCAACGCGCCCGAGATCACGCCGTGCAGGCTGAGCGGCAGATAGACGCGGCGGAACACATAAGCGCCACCGGCACCTAGCGCCCGGGCGGCGCGCAGCAACATCGGGTCTATCGCCCTCATCGCCGCGTAGAGGGTCAGCACCATGTAGGGCAACAGCACGTAGGCCATGCCGACGACAATGGCGAATTTGTTGTAGAGAAGCGGCAGCGGCTCGTCGATGACGCCGAGGTGGGCGAGAGCCTGATTGACGATGCCGTTGCGCCCGAGCAGTACCATCCACGAGTAGGTACGCACGATGACGCTGGTGAAATACGGCACGATCACGCAGAAGATGACCAGAGTGAAACGCGGGCCGCCGCGATTGGCGAGATAATAAGCGAGCGGATAGCCGAGCAGCAGCGTGATCCCCGTCACCAGGAGTGAGATCCAGATCGTCGCCACCGTCGCTATCAACATGGGACGCGAGGTCGCCACGCTCAAGATGGTGTCGGGCAAGGCCGCCGGGCTCGCGTCTATCAACAGCACGCGCACGAAAAACCACATGAGCGGCACGATGAAGGTGACCGCCAACATGACGTAGCTGGGCAGCATCAAGAATGTCGCCTGGCGATCGATGCGCGTCATGGTCAACCCGGCAGGATCAGACTGTCGGCGACCGCCCAGGCGAGGCCGACGCGTTCGTCGATCTCGGGGATGCGCGCGTGTCCGACGTTGGGGATATCGACGGTCAGCCGCAGCTCGGGTGCCACTTCTATAACGCAGCGCATCATGCCGCCGAGGAACGAGCGGCGATAGACACGGCCTTTCGCGCGGTTCGAGCCATTTGCCGCGGCATCGGCCCCTGCCGCGGTCAGTGCGATCCGCTCGGGCCGCGCGAAGAGGGCGACCTCCGTCCCCACCGCGACCCCGGGCCGCGCGCGGGCGCGATACTCGCGCCCGTCGGCCGTCCGAACGACGGCTTCGCCCCCTGCCACGCGCACGAGGCTCCCGGGGATGAGATTGGCCTCGCCCAGAAAGCGGCCGACGAACCTGTTGGCCGGCCGCTCGTAGACCTCGCGCGGCAGGCCGATCTGCTCGATCCGCCCATGATTGAGGATGGCGAGGCGATCGGACATGTTCATCGCCTCCTCCTGATCGTGGGTCACGTAGATCACGGTCATGCCGAGCCGCCGCTGGATATCCTTGATCTCCATCTGCATGTCGTAGCGGAGGTTCTTGTCGAGGGCCCCGAGCGGCTCGTCCATGAGCACGATGCTCGGCTCGAAGACGATGGCGCGCGCGATCGCCACGCGTTGTTGCTGGCCGCCTGAAAGCTGCCGCGAGAAGCGCTCGGCAAAGCCGCCGAGCTGCACGAGATCGAGGGCCCAGCCGACCCGCTCGCGCACCTCGCGATCGGTCTTGCCGCGCGCGCGCAGAGGGAACGCCACGTTCTCGAAAACGTTCAAGTGGGGGAATATCGCGTAGTTCTGGAACACGACGCCGAAGCCGCGCCGCTGAGGCGGGGCCTCGGTAATGTCCACGCCATCGACGAGCAGGCGGCCCTCATCGAGGGCGGCGAAGCCCGCGAGCATCATCAGGGTCGTCGTCTTGCCCGAGCCGGAAGGGCCGAGGAGCGAGAAGAACTCGCCGGCGCCGACCGCGATGTCGATGCCGTCGACCGCGCGCTCCTCGCCAAAGCGCTTGACGGCGCCGCGCAGTTCGACCGTCCCCCGCACCGTCTCCCCCTCGTTACCGCACTCGCGCGGCCAAACCGAAGCTAGAGGACCCAGTTGGCCCAGGCCTGGCTCACCTTCGTGCGGTTCTCCGCCCACCACTTGATGTCGTTCATGAAGCCCTTCGACTTCGTCCACGGCAAATTCGTCGCGGGGTCGATGAGCTGCTTGGGTGTGGCGGCATAGGCCTTCACGTTGACCGGGATCGCGTTGTAGGCGCTGAGCCAGCGCGCCTGAACCTCGGGGCTGCTCGCATAGTCGATGTATTTGAGGGCGGCTTCGGCGTTCTTGGAGACCTTGGGGATGCCGTAGGACTGCACCAGGATCTGGTTCTGGTTCCACTGAGCCGCGAGCGGTGCGCCGCCGGCCGCCGCCACTTGCAGCCGCGTGTTCCAGATGACGCCGAGCACGGCTTCCTTGTCGGCGAGCATCTGGGCGGAGAGCGCGCCCGTGTCCCAGAATTTCGCCACCGCCGGCTTGATGCGCGACATCGACTTGAGGGCGCGGTCGATGTCGATCGGATAGACTTTGTCCATCGGCACGCCGTCGGCGATCAGGGCGATTTCGAGATTGGGGGCGCCCGACTCCATGCCGGCAAGCGTGCGCGGTCCAGGGAACGCCTTGATGTCCCAGAACTCGGCCCAATTCTTGGGCTCCTTCCCGACCGCATAGACGGTCGTGTTGAAGCCGAGCACGAAGGCGTAGGTGAAGGCGCCCACTTGATAGGGCAGGCGCACCGCGGAATCGATGTCGTCGGGGTTGGTGTATTTGAAGCTCTTGTAGTCGAGCGGGA
>DATNIJ010000169.1:0-3956 GCA_035604475.1 Alphaproteobacteria bacterium | reverse complement strand
CGGGAGCTCGTGATTCCCCGCCTGCCCTATCTCATCGTCTATCATGTCGCAGCCGACGCGGTTGTGGTGCTCCGTGTGCTCCACGGCGCGATGCAATGGCCTTAGGCAGACGAATCCGCCATAGCTCGCGATCCATAATGGCGGCTTGAGTGGTCATCGAGCATGCCGTCCCCTAAAATCGCTCCCGGATTATCCGGGAAGGTTTCGCCCGTGCCCCGCAGCTGGCTCGCCGCTTTGGATGTCTATCGCGACCGCCGGGTGCTGGCCATCCTCGCACTCGGCGTCTCGAGCGGGCTGCCGCTCCTTCTCACCTTCTCGACCTTGAGCGCCTGGCTCGCAACCGAGGGGGTGAGCAAGGCCTCGATCGGCCTCTTCGCCGCGGTCGGCATCCCCTACTCGCTCAAGTTTCTGTGGTCGCCGCTCATCGACGGCCTGCCGCTCCCCCTTTTCGGCCGGCTGGGGCAGCGGCGCGGCTGGGCGATCCTCGTCCAGCTTCTCCTCATGGCCGCGATCCTGGCGCTTGGCAGCCTGACGCCCGCGCAAGAGCCGGTCGCGACCGCGGCCTTGGCCCTTCTCGTCGCCTTTCTCTCGGCGAGCCAGGACATCGTGATCGATGCCTACCGCGTCGAGATTCTCGAGCCCGAGCAGCAAGGGGCCGGCGCCACCATGATCCAGATGGGCTACCGCATCGGCCTCCTGATCGCAGGTGCAGGCGCGCTTTACCTCGCCGACGCCTTCGGCTGGCATGTCGCCTACGCGGTGATGGCACTCCTCCTCGGCATCGGCATGGCGACCATCCTCGCGAACCCGGAGCCCGCGGCCGCTCCTCCAGCCGCGCGCGCGGCAAGGAGGACGGCACCCCCGTTGGCACTCTGGGCGCGCGCCCATGTGCTCGAGCCCTTCGCCGATTTCATGCGTCGGCGCACCTGGCTCGCCATCCTCCTCTTCATCGTGCTCTATAAGCTCGGCGACGCGGTCGCCGGCGTCATGGCCAACCCGCTTTATATCGGTCTCGGCTTCTCGCTTTCCGAGATCGCGAGCGTGTCCAAAGTCTTCGGCTTCTTCGCAACGCTCGCGGGCGCCTTCCTGGGTGGGCTCATGGTGACGCGTCTCGGCCTCTTTCCGAGCCTCTTGATCTGCGGCGTGGTACAGTCCGCCTCCAACCTCATGTACGCGCTCCAGGCGATGGCCGGGCACAATGTCGCCATGCTGGCGCTCACCATCGCGACCGAGAACGTCACCGGCGGCATGGGCTCGGCGGCCCTCGTGGCCTATCTCTCGGGGCTCTGCTCGCGCGGCTATACGGCGACGCAATATGCCCTGCTCTCCTCGCTCGCCACGGTGGGGCGCACGCTCATCTCGTCGGCGAGCGGCTTTCTTGCCGAGGAGCTCGGCTGGATCGGCTTCTTCACGGCCGCGACCTTCCTCGGCGTTCCCGGCCTTCTCGCCCTCCTCTGGCTCATGCAGCGCGAGCGCCGCGAGGCCGCCGCCACGGCGCGCTGAGCACTGCCCGGGTGCGGCACTTTCGCCGCTTTACCCCTCGCCGTGCGAAGCGCGATACTCCGGCAAAACGAGGGGGAGACAAATCATGCGCCTCGGCGTTCCCAAGGAGATCAAGAGCCACGAATATCGCGTCGGCCTGGTGCCGGCGAGCGTGCGCGAGCTTGTCCATCATGGCCACACGGTGCTGGTGGAGACGGGGGCCGGGGCCGGCATCGGCTTCGAGGACGACGCCTACCGGGCTGCCGGTGCGGAGGTGGCGGACGGGGCCGCGGAGGTCTTTCGCACGGCGGAGCTCATCGTCAAGGTGAAGGAGCCCCAGCCGCAGGAAGTGAGGATGCTGCGCGAGGGTCAGGTGCTCTTCACCTACCTCCATCTCGCCGCCGATCCCGGGCAGACCAAGGGCCTCATGGACTCGGGCGTCGTCGCGATCGCCTACGAGACGGTGACCGACTCGGGCGGCGGGCTGCCGCTTCTCGCCCCCATGAGCGAGGTCGCCGGCCGCATGTCGATCCAGGTCGGCGCCCATTGCCTCGAGAAGGAGCAAGGCGGGGCGGGCGTGCTCTTGGGCGGCGTGCCGGGGGTGCCGGCCGGCAAGGTCGTCATCGTCGGCGGCGGGGTTGCCGGCACCAACGCAGCGCGCATGGCCATGGGCCTCGAGGCGCACGTCATCGTCATCGACAAGTCCTTGCGGCGCCTCTACGAGCTCGACCTGCAATTCGGCGCCAAGCTGCACACCGTGTTCGCCACCATGGACGCGATCGAGCAGCACGTGCTTACGGCCGATCTCGTGGTCGGCGCCGTGCTCGTGCCCGGCGCCGCGGCACCTAGGCTCGTGTCGCGCGACATGGTGCGCCGCATGCGCCGCGGCTCGGTCGTCGTCGATATCTCGATCGACCAGGGTGGGTGCTTCGAGACGAGCCGCCCGACGACGCACGCAGCCCCGACCTATGTCGAGGAAGGGGTCGTCCATTACTGCGTCACCAACATGCCGGGCGCCGTCGCGCGCACCTCGACCTTTGCCCTCAACAACGCGACGCTGCCTTTCACCTTGGCCCTCGCCAACAAAGGCTATCGCCGGGCACTCGGCGAGAACCGGCACCTTCTCGCCGGGCTCAACGTGCATCGCGGCAAGGTGACCTATCAGGCCGTCGCGCGCGACCTCGGACTCCCCTATCAGCCGGCGGCGGACGCGATCCAGCCCTGAGCAGGCCCTCGCGCAAGCTCCGGAGGCGGCATGGCCCAGTCTCTCGAAGTCGTCGAAGGCGACATCACCAGGCTCGCGGTCGATGCCATCGTCAATGCCGCGAACGAGAGCTTGCTCGGTGGCGGCGGGGTGGATGGCGCCATCCACCGTGCCGCCGGGCCCGAGCTCATCGCCGAGTGCCGCACCTTGGGCGGCTGTGCCACCGGCAAGGCCAAGGCGACCAAGGGTTATCGCCTTCCCGCCAAATGGGTGATCCACACGGTCGGCCCGGTCTGGTACGGCGGCGGCCACGGCGAGGAGCGCCTGCTCGAATCGTGCTATCGCACCTCGCTCGCGCGCGCGCGCGAGCTCGAGGCCAAGAGCATCGCCTTCCCCTCGATCAGCACGGGGGCCTACGGCTTTCCGCTCGAGCGCGCGGCCAAGATCGCGGTTGCGGCCGTCCGCGACGAGCTCGAGCGCTCACCCGCAATTGCGCGCGTCGTCTTCTGCTGCTTCGGCGCCGAGGCGACGAGGATCTATCGCGATCTCCTCGGGCAGAATCGCTGAACGTTCGCAAAGGCGCCAGCACGCTTCGCTCGCGGCTCGATCCTGTTCGCAGCTCGAGCCGCTGCAAAGCAATGGCGCAGATGCGAAGGGCATTGAGCTATGTCATGCAAGATGACGAGCTTCGCGCCATAATGCGCCGCAGCGAAATCGGCACGGGTCGCACCCCATGAGCGTCCGCAACCTCAACTTCATGTTTCAGCCCGAATCCGTGGCCCTGATCGGCGCCGGCACGCGGCCGGGATCGGTCGGCGCGGTCTTGGCGGAGAACCTCCTGCGCGCGGGCTTCCAGGGCCCGATCATGCCGGTCAATCCCAAGCACAAGTCGATCGAGGGGGTCCTGACCTATCCCGACGTGGCGGGCCTGCCGCTCACCCCCGAGCTCGCCGTAGTCTCGACCCCGCCCGATGCCGTGCCCGGGATCATCGCCGAGCTCGGCCGGCGGGGTACGAAGGCAGCGGTCATCATCACCGCGGGCTTCGGCGAGGGCGAGGACCGCTATGGCGCTGAGCTGCGCCAGCGCATGCTCGAAGCAGCGCGGCCGCACCTCATGCGTATCGTCGGTCCCAATTGTCTCGGCATCCTCGTCCCCGGCATCAAGCTCAACGCGAGCTTCTCGCACCTGGCGCCGGCAAAGGGCGATCTCGCCTTCGTGACCCAATCGGGTGCGATGGTGACCGCGGTGCTCGACTGGGCGGCAGCGCGC
>DATNIJ010000168.1:0-35027 GCA_035604475.1 Alphaproteobacteria bacterium | reverse complement strand
CCTACGCCGAGCGCTAGGGCTACACCTACTCGCTCTCCGAGCCGCACGCGCGCTAGATCCGCCCCAAGAGCTACGCGGACAATTTCAGATATAATCGCCCGGCGTGAGGACCGCACCCAGCGCGGCCCGAGATGTCTCGCCAGCGAACGCGCCCTTAGCTCAGAGGATAGAGCAACAGCCTTCTAAGCTGTGGGTCGTGGGTTCGAATCCCGCAGGGCGCGCCAATTTTTTCCTGTGTCCGGCCCGGAGACATGGGTAACGGAACGTACCTAAGACATGGACTCAACGACATGGTCCCAGAGGTCAGCCGGCAGATGGCATTCGCCCGAGGACGGTGACGCCGCGGGTATCGCGTCAAGCGGCCCCCAAGGAGGAATCCCTGTGCCACCGAGGCTGAAAACCCACGGCGGCGATGCCATTTAGCCTTTGACAGTCGAGTAACACATGTGTTACTCGAGCGCATGCTCGAAGTGCGTTACTACGTGACTGAGGCTGGAGACAGCCCGTTTTCCAACTGGTTTGCCTCCCTCGATCCCGTAGCCCGGGCCAAGGTAGCGACCGCGATTGCCCGCATCGGGCAAGGCAATCTGTCCAACGTGAAGTCCGTCGGTCAGGGCGTGCTCGAATACAGGATCGACTTCGGACCAGGCTACCGGGTGTATTTGGGCCGCAACGGTGACGTGCTAGTGATTTTGCTCACCGGCGGAACCAAGAAGCGGCAACAGCGGGACATCCGTGCCGCTGCGGAATTCTGGAAGGCTTACAGGCAAGGCAAACGCAGCAAGCGTTGAGCGGAGGTGTGTGATGGCAACGAAGAGTTTCAAGGAGCTGGTGCAAAAGCATGTGGCAGACGACCCGGCGTTTGCCGAGGCGCTGCTGCGCGATGGTGTGGAAACACTTCTTTCCGGAGATGTTGACACCGGCAAAGCAATCCTTCGCGACTACATCAAGGCAACTGTCGGTTTCGAAAGGCTCGGTGAAGCCACAGGAACGCAAGCCAAGAGCCTGATCCGCATGTTCGGCCCCCGCGGCAATCCGCAGGCGAAGAACCTCTTCAACGTGATCAGCTACCTGCAAAAGCAGACCGGCCGTCAACTACGGGTGACGATCACGCGGTGAACTTTCGACAGATCGGCGGCTCGCCGGCCCGGCGGGCGCTCACAAGCCCGGAGCAACGGCCGCGGCCGGCGCCGGCCATTCGCCGGCGAAGTGGCAGCGAACGAGGCGCTCTTCGACCAGGCGGAGTGCGGGGGCCTCGGCCGTACAGATCTCCTGCCGGTACGGACAGCGCGAGGCGAAGGCGCAGCCGGGAGGCATTTCCGTCGCACTCGGGATCTCGCCCGCGAGAACGAGGTGGCGCTTGCGGCGCGTCGCTTGAGGGTCCGCCACCGGCACCGCGGAGAGCAGGGCCTCGCTATAGGGGTGAAGGGCGCGAGCGCGCAATGCGCGCGTCTCCGCAAGCTCGACGACGCGGCCCAGATACATCACCGCCACCCGATCGGCGATCTGCAGCACCAGGCCGAGGTTATGCGAGATGAAGAGATAGGAGATGCCGAGCTCGCGCTGCAGGCGCTTGAGCAGGTTGATCACCTGTGCCTGGACCGAGACGTCGAGTGCCGAGACGGGCTCGTCGCAGACGAGCACCTCGGGCTCGACCGCAAGCGCGCGCGCGACGGCCACGCGCTGGCGCTGCCCGCCGGAGAGCTCGTGCGGCAGCCGATCCATGTGATCGGCGCCGAGGCCGACCCGGTTGAGCAGCCGCTCGACGCGTGCGCGGCGCTCTTTCCGTTTGCAGATGTCGTGCAGACGCAGGGCATCCGCGACCGCTTGGAACACCGTTCGCCGCGGATTGAGGCTCGAATACGGATCCTGAAAGACGATCTGCACGCGCTTGCGCAGCCGGCGCAGCTCGCGGCCCTTGGCGCGCACGATATCGCGCCCCGCAACCAGGACGGACCCGCTCGTCGGGGCCTCGAGACGGAGCACGCAGCGCGCAAGGGTCGATTTGCCGCAACCCGATTCGCCGACCACCGCGAGCGTCTCGCCCGCGCGGAGCGCCAAGGAGACGCCCTCGAGCGCATGCACCACCTGCGGACTGCCGAAAAGCCCGCCGCCAAGGGGGTAGCGCTTGACGAGCTCGCGCACTTCGAGGAGGGGCGCGCTCATATGGGCATCTCGGCCGCGCGGAAGCATGCCACGGGGCGGCCGGGAGCCACGTCCTCGAGCCGCGGCGTCTCGCTGCGGCAGCGCGCGAGCGCATGGGCGCAGCGCGGCGCGAAGCTGCAGCCGGCCGCCTGGCCCGGATGTGCAGGTGCGGACTCCGGAATTTCGGGGAGATAGCCGTCGCGCGAAAGCTCGAGCCGTGCTGCGTCGAGGAGGGCTGCGGTGTAGGGATGGCGCGGCCGGGCGAAGATGTCGTTGACCTCGCCTTCCTCGACCTTGCGCCCGGCATACATGACCACGACCTGGTCGGCCACCTCGGCCACCACGCCGAGGTCGTGCGTGATGAGTAGCACCGCCATGCCGAGGCGGCGCTTGAGCTCGAGCAGGAGGGCCAGCACCTGCGCCTGGACCGTGACGTCGAGCGCGCTGGTGGGCTCGTCGGCGACGAGGAGCTGGGGGTGGCACATCAGCGCGATGCCGATGATCGCGCGTTGGCGCATGCCGCCCGAGAGGCTGTGCGGGTATCGGCCAAAGAGGCGCTCGGGGCTCGGCATGCCGACGAGGCGCAGCATCTCGATCGCGCGCTCTTTCGCCTCCTCCCGCGCAACCTTCCGATGCCGACGCAGCATCTCCGTCATCTGGTCGCCGATCGTTTGGATCGGATTGAGGGCAGCGAGCGGATCCTGGAACACCATGGCGATGTCGCGGCCGCGCACGTCGCTGAGCTCGCGCTCCGGCAGCGCCGCCAGGTCGCGTCCGCCGAAGCGGATCTCGCCGCCGGTGATCCGGCCGGGCGGGTCGGGTATGAGGCGCAGGATCGAGAGCGCCGCCGTGGTCTTGCCCGAGCCGGATTCGCCGACGAGTGCCACCGTCTCGCCGCGCCCGACGGTGAAGGAGAGCTCCTCGGTCGCGCGCAACACTCCCGCCGAGGTGCGAAATTCGACGCTGAGGCCGCGGATGTCGAGGAGCGCGCTCATCGGCCCCTGAGCGAGGGGTTGAAGGCGTCGTTCAGCCCTTCACCCACGAGGTTGATCGCGAGCACGGTGATGAGGATGGCAAGGCCGGGGATCGAGATCATCCAAGGGGCCGCGAAGAGCGCCGTGCGCGCGACGCCGACCATGTAGCCCCACGTCACCACGTTCGGGTCGCTCAGGCCGAGGAAGGAGAGGCCCGATTCGGTGAGGATCGCGGTCGCCACGGTGAGCGATCCGACGACGATGACGGGCGGCAGCGCGTTCGGAAGGATCTGGCGCAGGATGATCTCCCAATCCGGCATGCCGAGCGCCCGGCAGGCCTGGACATAGGTCCGCCCGCGCTGCGCGATGAACTCGCCGCGCACCAGACGCGCCATCGAGGGCCAGGACACCACCGCGATCGCGGCGGTGACGCTCGCCACGGTGGGCGAGAAGATCGCGACCAACACAAGCGCGAACACGAAAGAGGGAATGGTGAGAAAGAATTCGGTCGTCCGCATCAGGAGATCGTCGATGAGTCCGCCGTAATAGCCGGCGAGCGCGCCAAGCGCCACGCCGATCGTGGTCGCGGTCAATGCCGCCGTGACGCCGATCAGGAGCGAGATGCGGGCGCCGTTCAGGATACCGGCAAGGATGTCGCGCCCCGACACGTCGGTGCCGAGCGGAAATTCGCCGAACGGTGTCGCGTAGGGCAGCCCTACCATGTCGAAGGGATCGATCGCATAGAGGAGCGGGCCCACGATCGCTAAGAGGACGACGAGTGCCAGCACGGCTGCGGCGCCGAGGGCCGCGCGGTTCTTCCCGTAGCGGCGAAGGAACGCGCGCATGCCTTTCATTTGTGCACGATCCGCGGGTCGAGCAGGCCGTAGGCAAGATCGACCAGAAGGTTGGCGACGACGACGACAAAGGACGAGACGAAGAGGATGCCGAGAAGAAGGTTGAGGTCGCGCTGCAGGAGCGCATCGAAGATCAGCCGCCCGAGCCCGGGCCAGCCGAACACGGTTTCCACCAGGATCGAGCCTCCAAGCATGTTGCCGAACATGACGCCTGCAATGGTGATGACGGGAAGGATGGCGTTGGGGGCCGCGTGCAGCCAGGCGATGGTCCGCTCGGCAAGCCCCTTTGCGCGCGCGGCCGTGATGAACTCCCGCCCCAGGATCTCGAGCATCGAGCTGCGCATGAGCCGCGTGTAGACGGCAACATAGAAGAGCGCGAGGCTGACCGCCGGCAGAATAAGGTGGCGCAGCACGTCGAGCGCGTAGGCGAAACCGCTGGCGCTTCGGCTGGTATCCGTCATGCCGTCGGGCGGGAGCCATCCGAGGTCGACCGAGAAGAGCACGATGAGGACGAGGCCGAGCCAGAACACCGGCGTCGCGTAGGCCACGAGTGCGGCCACGGAGATGACATTGTCCACCAGCGTGCCGTAGCGCCGCGCGGCGGTGACGCCGAGCAATATGCCGAACGCGATGGCGAGGGCGATCGAGCTGACCATGAGCAGAAGGGTCGCCGGCAGCCGGTCGAGGATGAGGCCGAGCACGGGGGCCTGCTGGACGTACGAATAGCCGAGGTCGAAGGTGAGAAGCCGCCCGATGTAGAGCAGGAACTGCACGTAGAGCGGCCGGTCGAGGCCGAAGTCGTGCCGCAGTTGCTGGACGAATTCGGCGCTCGCCTGTCCCGACTGGCCGGCGAGCAGCTGCGCCACGTCGCCGGGCGCCAGATGGACCAGCACGAAGTTGAGCACCGCGATCGCCAGCACCACGGGCAGGAGCTGGATCAGCCGCCGCACGAGGAACGACAGGAGCGCGGCGCTCGTCATGGTTCGAGGGCGCGCCGGTCGGCCCTCGGGCGGCGCACCGCGCGGCGCGATTGCGAGGCTACTTCTCGACCCACACCGAGTCCCAACTGGAATACATGGAGATGCCGTTGGTGATCAGCCCATGCACCCGCTTGTTCCAAACGTTCGTGTAGTACTGGTCGAGGAGAAAGATCTCCGGCATGTCGTGGTGCAGGATCCGCTCGGCCTCGAAGTAGAGCTTCTGGCGCTTGGTCACGTCGCTCTCGCCGGAAGCCTGCTCGAGGATCTCGTCGAGCTTCGGATTGCGATAACCCATGTTGTTGTTGAAGGTGCCGCCTTTCTTGATCGCCGCGGTGGTAAACTCCTGCTCGAACACGATCGAGGGATCGGAGTAATCGTGCAGGAAGGCGTTGGCGAGGTCGTAGTCCCAATCGGTGTATACCTGCTTGAGCCAGCCCGCCATGTCCTGATTGACCAGCGTTACCTCGATGCCGACGTTCCCGAGGGCGAGCTTGACGTATTCGGCGAGCCGGTCGTAGGCCGACCCGTAAGGCAGACCGGCCAATCTGATCTTGAAGCGCGTCTTGTCGGCGCCGCGCGGATAGCCCGCCTCGTCCAGAAGCTTGTTCGCTTTCGCCGGATCGAACTCGTAGGGCGCGAGGCTCTTGTCGTAATAGACGGGATTGGCGTGCACGATGGGATTGTTCGCCGGCTCGCCCTGACCGTAGAAGATGATCGACGCGATCTTCTTGCGATCGAGGCCGAGGCTGATCGCTTCGCGCACCTTGAGCTCGCTCAAGGGCTTCTCGCGCAGGTTCACGAGGAGACCCATTACGGGCCCGAGGCCCTCGCTGCCCTCGTGCGAGATAACGAGGTCCTTGCGCTTGGCGAGCAGTTGCAGCGTGGCGCCCGCGATGGTGTTCATCGGGGCCAAGTCGATCTCGCCGTTCTCGAGGGCCGCGACCTTGGCGTTGTCGTCCGGGATGACGCGCATGACGATGCGGTCGAGATAAGGATGGCCGGGCTTCCAATAGTTAGGGTTGCGCTCGAGGATGATGTAGCTGCCCTTCTTCCATTCCTTGAGCATGAACGGACCGGTGCCGATCGGCTGGCGCATGAAGTCCGACTGGCGGAAGGTGGCGAGATCCGTCTTCCCCAGTATGTGCTCGGGGAACATCGGCGCCTCGGTCGGCTGGAAAGCCTTCAGGAAGAACGGCACCGTCTTGTCGAGCTTGAAGACGGCCGTGAGCGCATCGGGCGCCTCGACCGCGACGAGGTGCTTGAAATAGATGTTTCCGCGCGCATGCATGGGCTTGACGATCTTCTCTATGCTGAACTTCACGTCGGCGCTCGTGAAGGGCTGGCCGTCTTGCCATTTCACGCCGGGCCGGAGCTTGAAGGTGTAGCTCAGTTGATCGGGCGAGATGCTCCAGGACTCGGCGAGGCCCGGCTTGGGGTCGAGCGCCGGTCCGGCATAGGTCAGCAGGCTTTCGAAGATTTTGGTCGACGCGATCGCCGTCGGCACGGCGGTCGTCGCAATGGTGGAGAGTGCCGTCGGCTCGGGCGTGAAGGAATAGGTGAGCGTGCCGCCCTTCGCCACTTCGGCGGCGTGGCCCAGTCCCGGAGAAAGGGTCGCCCAAGCCAGGGCGAGGGCGAGCAAAGCTTTCGGCGTGATGCGCAGCATTGGTTCATCTCCCTGTTCGCGCGACCGGATGCGGGGCTCTCTTGTGGAACGGCTCAACGCCCCCGACGATTTCCGGTCTAGTTCCCTGAGGTCCCGGCGGGAAATCCCTCCGGCTCTCCGTTGCACCAAGTCCAAATGAACTCGATGAGATGGCCGATGCAGTCGAGATATTCCTCGACCGCGATCGACTCGTTCGGCTTGTGGATCTCCGCGACGCTTCCCGGGCCGAACACGATCGAGGGAATGCCGCCTTGGTTGACGAGATGGCGCATGTCGCAGGCGAAAGGCCCGGGGCGGATCGCGCGCTCGCCGCCGCGCTCGGCGAGAAGCCCGGCCATCGCCGCCGCGATCGGTATTTGCGGGCTCTGCCGCGTGCTGTCGTCGTGGTGCAGGAACTCGAGCCGGGCGGGATGGTCCTTGAGGAACGGGTCGCTGGCACCCGCGGCGGCGACGCACTTGCGAAAACCGGCCATGACCTCGTGCACGTCGCCGACCTGCGGCGAGAAATAGGCGCCGCCGCGCAGCACCACCTCGCTCGCCGTCACCGTCTCGTAATGGCCGCCCGCGACCTTGCCGATCACGAGCGAGAAGGGCGCCTGGCCCGGCTCGAGTGCCGCTTCGGGCCGCGCGTTATGCTGTCGCTCGAGCGCGATCAGAGCCTCGATGACGGGGGGCAGCTTCTCGATGGCACTCACCCCCTGCTGCGTACCGGCGTCCCAACGCGCGCCGGGCGCACGCGGTCGGCCCGGCACCGTGACTTGCCAATATAGCCCGCCAAAGTGGCTGACCGCGACCTTGTTATTGGTGGGCTCGAGCACGACCGCCGCGTCCGCTCTGAAGCCCCGGCGCACAAGGTCGAGCGTGCCATTGCCGGCATGCTCCTCGTTGACGACGCTCTGCAGCATCACGTCGCCGCGGAGCTCGGCACCCGCGGCCTTGAGATAGGCAAGCGCCATGAGGCCGGCCATGAGGCCGCCTTTCATGTCGGAAGTGCCGCGGCCATAGATGCGCCCGTGCTCGAGCTGGGCCCCGTAGGGCTCGCGCGTCCATTCGCCGAGGGGCTCGACGGTGACCGTGTCGATATGGCCGTTCAAGATGAGCGAGCGCCCGCCGCCGCTGCCGCGGAAGCAGCCGACCACGTTCGGCCGCCCCCGATAGTTGAGCACGGGCTCCAATCCGCTATCGCGGAGAGCCGCATAGCTCGGCAGTCTCTCGTAGGGCAGGATGAGATCGTGCTGCCAGTGCGTCGGATATTGGGCAACCAGGGGAAATCGCGCGAAGAGGGCCTCGATGTCGGGCTCGGCCGCGATCGTCTCTGCACCGGCCTCAGCGAGGAGGTGCCGGATGTGGGCTTGCGCCTCGCCTTCCTCGCCCGTCGGACTGGGGATTCTCACCAAAGCACGCAGGGCCTCGATGCTCCGCTCGCGGCTTTCGCCCGCGAGCCGCAGGGCTGCTCTCAAGGCCGCGGTCACGCAAGGCCCCGGAATCGGCGGAAACGGGAATGATGGGTCAATGGAAGGCTGCGGCCAGGCAAGGGTGCTCTTGCACCGTTCCCGCTCGTCCAAGCGTGGGGCGATAAAAGCTGGGGTCTGCGGTGCGTCATGTGTCGAGGCGGCTCGATTTCCCGATTTGCTCTCATTCAGCCGATTATCGGTGGAGCGATTGCCGTCGTTCAAATCGATTCTGTCGATGCCAATCTTTGTCTTATCTATTCAACTTCCAGCTGTTTTTCTCGCCAACGCCGGGTAGAGGAGAATTTCGAGCCGATAGCGCGCGATCTCGCGCAAAGACGGTCCAGTTATCGCATCTCGCCGAGCGCGTCGTCGAAGCGCTCGCAGAAGGCCTTGCATATGCCATCATCATGCGCGATCGAGAGGTAGAGCTTGGTCCCCATCGGGTTGATAAAGACGCCGCGGGAGAACAATCCGAGCATCAGCCGGCGCGCGCGAGCCTTGTCGCCGCGGTTGAGCGAGCGGTAGTCCTTGACCGGCGCGCCCGTGAAAACGACCTGAGCAAGCGGGCCGTCGCCGATGACCTGGGCAATGACTTGGCGCTCGCGGAGGATGGTGCGCAGCGCAGCGCGGAAAGATCGCCCAAGCGCGTGCAGGCGCTCATAGGTGCCGGGTCGCCGCAGCACCGCGAGAGCCGCATTCGCCGCCGCGGCGGAGATCGGATTGCCGCCAAGCGTGGAAGCCATCCAGACATACTTATCCGTGCCGATGCGATGCTCGTTCACCAGCTCCATGATGTCCCGTCGGCCCCCGAAGGCGCCGATCGGGTAGCCGCCACCGAGCGCCTTGCCGTAGGCGACGAGGTCGGGAACGACGCCGTAGTACTCCTGGGCGCCGCCATAGGCGAGGCGGAACCCGGTGACGACCTCATCGAAGATCAGGAGCACGCCGTTCTCCGTCGAGAGCCTTCTCATGCCTTCGAGAAAGCCGGGCTCCGGCGGCGTGCAACGCTGCAAGGGCTCCATGATCACGGCGGCGAGCTCGTCCCGGTGGGCTTGGACGATGGCCGAGGTGCGCTCGAGATCGTTGTAGGGGGCAACCAGGAGCTCGCGATCGACGGACGGCGTTCCGGCGCTGGTGTGCTCGGGCCGCGGAAACTCGAGCATCTCTTTGGGGAAGAGGCTGGTGACGCCGGCCTCGTTGGCGCCGTGATAGGCGCCCTCGAACTTGAGGATCTTCGGCTTCCCCGTGAAAGCCCGGGCCAGGCGCTGGCAATACATGTTTGCCTCGGTGCCCGACGCACAGAAGCGCAGGCGCTCGGCGGCCGGGCTCACGCGCTGTATCTCTTCCGCGAGTGCCAGGACCTCGCCATTCAGATAGGCGAAGTTCGAGCCGAGCGGCACCTGGCGAATGACGGCTGCGACGACCTCCGGGCAGGCGTGGCCGACGAGTGCCGAGCCCCAGCCCATCGAGAAGTCGAGATATTCTCGGCCCTCATGGTCCCACAGCCGAGCACCGTTCCCGCGCGCGATGGCAACGATGGCCTCCTCGGGCAGGCCAAACTCTCCGTTCGAGACCCCTGCGGGAAAGACCGCCAAGGCCCGCGCTGCGACATCGCTTGGCATGCGCTTATGCCCCACGATCCGCCGATCGGCCGTAGGGTGGCTCGTCGATCAAGCCGCACGAGGAAGCATTGGGAGGTGGGCCGCTCACCGTTGCGCCTTGAGCCAGCCCATCATGATGCGGTTGAAGGCCTCCGGCTGCTCGACGTTGCAGAAGTGACGCGCGTCTGCGATCTCCTCGTAGCGCGCTCCGGGAATGAGCGAGGCAATACGCTTGTTCTCGGCCGGCGGCGTGCCCGGATCGCCGGCGCCGCACACCACGAGCGTCGGCACCTTGAGCGAGGGCAGCTTGGAGGTGAAATCGAAGTTGAGGATGGCGGCGGCACAGCCGAGGTAGCCCACGGGCGTGCTGGCCGCGACGGTGTCGCGGATCTCCTTCCAGCGCGCGGGATTGCGCCCCTTGAAGGCATCCGTGAACCAGCGTTCCATGGTGGCCGCGGCAGTCGGGGCGAGCGAGTCCGCCCCCTTGACCGCGGCGATGCGCGGCGCCCACGCCGCCTTGGCGTCCGGCAGCGTCGCGGGAAGCGTGTCGCACAGCATGAGCGACTTGAGCTTGGCGCCGTAGGCGGTCGCGAAGGCCTGGCCGATCATGCCGCCGATCGAGAGGCCGATGAAATGCACCTGCTTGATCGCAAGCGCGTCGAGGGCTGCCGCCACGTCGGCGGCAAGGGCCGCCATGGTGTAATCTCCCGCGACCGGGTCGCTGCCGCCGTGTCCGCGCATGTCGAGGCGCAGCACGCGGTATCCGGCGCTGAGCAGGAGGGGCACCTGCTCCGCCCACATGCCGCCGTCCGAGGAGAGCGAGTGGGTGAAAGCGACGAGCGGGCCCTTCTCCGGCCCCATGAGGTCGTAATAAAGACGGCGTCCGTCATGTATGAGCAGCATCGCGTCGGTCCTCCCTCTGTGCCACAATCCCGTTCCCGGTGTTGCCGGGATTCTGCTCGGCGGCGGCGGTCCGGTCAATCGCCTTACCGAGAGCTATGAGGGGTAGAGGCATGACGACCAACAAGAAGAAGCTCTTGATCGCCGATAGCATGGGCAAGGCCGGCTGGGACCTGCTCGCGGCGCGCGACGACATCGAGGCCAATTCCTTTCCCCATCTCATCACGCCCGCGGACTTCGTCCTGCGCATCCGGGCGGAGGGCGGGATCGACGGCGTCGTCATCGGGCCGATGCGCTTCGGCGAGGCGGAGCTTGCCGAGGCGCCGCGGCTCCAGGTCGTGGCGCGCATCGGCGTCGGCTACGACTCGGTGGACGTGCCGGCGCTCACCAAAAGGGGGATTCCGCTGATGGTCGTCGGCATCGCCAATTCGCCCTCGGTCGCGGAGCAGGCGATTTTCTTCATGATGACGCTGGCGCGGCGTGGTGCTTACTTCGACGCGCTGGTCAAGGAGGGGCGCTGGCCCGAGCGGCTGAAGGCGAAGCCGGTCGATCTTCTCGGCAAGACCGCGCTCATCGTGGGCTTCGGCCGCATCGGCACGCGCACGGCCAGACGCTGCCTCGCCATGGAAATGCGAGTCCTCGTCTACGACCCCTACGTTGCGGCGGAGAGCGTGCGCGCAGTGGGATGCGAGCCGGTAGGCGACCTCGACGCCGCCGTAGCGGAGGCCGACTTCGTCACCCTCCATTGCCCGAAGACGCCGGAGACGCTCGCCATGTTCGATGCCGCAAGGCTGCGGCGCATGAAGCCGACGGCCTACCTCGTCAATACCGCGCGCGGCGGCATCATCGAGGAGACGGCACTCCATGCCGCCCTCAGCGAGGGCCGGCTCGCAGGTGCGGGGCTCGACGTCTTCGCGGTCGAGCCGACGCCCACGAGCAACCCGCTGCTCAAGCTCCCAAACGTCGTCACCGCACCGCACATGGCGGGCGTCACCGTCGAGGCAGTCGCCCGCATGGCGCTCGCCGCCGTACGCAACATCCTGAGCGTGTTCGACGGTCAGCCGATCCGCGAGAACGTGATCAACCAGGAAGTGCTCGATTAGGCGCCCGTTGCACGCGGGCGGTGCTTACGCGGCACTTTGGGGCCGCTCCTCTTGCGCTGGGCGCGCTTGCGCCGCTTGCCCGCGAGCGTCTTCGCCGCATCTTCGAGGAGCGGCCGCAGCTTGCGAGCGGCGAGCGCCTGCGGCAGCCGCTTGCCGTCGAGTGCGGTGATCATGCGCTTGATGAGATCGAAGTCGTGCTCGTCCCGGTAGGGCTTGAGATCGAGGTCGTCGGGCACCTTGGTGAGCCGCTCGTCGCCGATCCGCTTCACGTATTTCTGCATGAAGCGATCGTAGTCGCGCCACTCGATGCGATCCGCGCGCACGGCGGCCTGCTCGGCGCGCGTGGCGATCTGATGCGCGTGCAGATAATGCAGGCCGAGCTGGTCGATGAGCGTCTTCTCGACCTCCTCGTGCAGAATGAGGTAGCGGTCGACGGCGATCTCCCGGCCGCGGAACTTGAACGTCCTCGGCAGATGGCGGTCGATGAAGATCGTCTTGCCGTCGATGCTGTAGCCCGCGAGATAGGGAACGTCGTGACTGCGGTCGAGCTTCTTCACCCGCCGCAGGATGGCGTCGAGCGCGCGGTCGAGCATGAGGCCGGAGATGTACCAATCCGGGATGCGGAGCTTCTTGTGCGGCGCTGTGGGATGGCAAGCGTCGGCTGGCATCGCTACGGCCTCCTGCCCTCGCTCGAGGGCGCTCTTGGACAGGGCATGGTCCGGCAAGGCTAGCGATTCCGCCGAGCTGCGACAAGGGCGGGTGAACGTGCCGGTGCCGTCCCGGGGGCACAAGCGCGAGCAGGCTTACTCGCCGTAGAGCATCTCGGGGTCGATCGCGACCTCGGCGATGGTCTCGAGCCTGCCGCCGCGGAAGGCGGTGAAGAAGCAGCTCCGCCGCCCCGTATGGCAGGCGACCCCCTTTTGGTCGACCTGCAAGAGAAGCGCGTCCTGATCGCAATCGAAGCGCAGCTCGACGAGGCGCTGCTCCTGGCCCGAGCGCTCGCCCTTGCGCCAAAGCTGGCGGCGCGAGCGCGACCAGTAGCACACCCGGCCGGTGCTGAGGGTCTCGGCCACCGCGGCGCGGTCCATCCAGGCGAACATGAGGACTTCGCCCGTGTCGAACTGCTGGGCGACGGCGCCGATCAGGCCGTCTTGATCGAAGGCAAGTGCTGCCAGCACCTCCTCGATCGCCTTTTCGCCCGCAATCTTGCGCTCTTCGGCCATCACGCCGCCCATACTCCTATGCCGCCTTGTGCAGTGCTGCGAAGCCGTGCTCGAGATCGGCGATCTGGTCGGCGGAATCCTCGAGGCCGGCGTGCAGCCGCAAGTAGGGGCCCCCTACCTGCCAGGGCACGGCGCTGCGGGCACCCTCCGGGTGGGCCGGCACGATCAAGCTCTCGTAGCCGCCCCAGCTGTAGCCGAGGCCGAAGAGCTCGAGCGCGTCGATCAAGGCGTCGACGGCCGCTTTGGGGAACGGCCGCAGCATCACGCCGAAGAGCCCCGAGGCGCCGGTGAAGTCCCGTTTCCACAGCTGGTGGCCGGGATCCTGCGGCAATGCCGGATGCACGACGCGCGCGACCTCGGGCCTCCCCTGGAGCCAGCGCGCGAGCGCAAGCGCGTTCTGCTGGTGGCGTGCTAAGCGCACCGCGAGCGTGCGGATGCCGCGCTGGCCCAGGTAGCAGTCATCGGGCCCGGCGCAAAGGCCAAGCTTGACCGCGGTCGTCTTGACCATCTGCCAATGCTCCTCGCTCGCGACCGTGATCGCGCCCAGCATGGCATCCGAGTGTCCCACGATATATTTGGTCGCCGCCTGCACCGAGATGTCGACGCCGTGGGCGAAGGGCTGGAAATATAGCCCCGCACTCCAGGTGTTGTCGGTCATGACGAGGGCGCCGTTTGCGTGCGCCGCCGCCGAGATCGCCGGGATGTCCTGCACCTCGAAGGTGAGCGAGCCCGGCGATTCGGTGCACACGAGGCGCGTGCTCTTGCGCATGAGATCTGCGATCGCGCCGCCGATCAGCGGATCGAAATAGGTGGTCTCGACGCCGAAGCGCGTGAGAAATTCGTCGCAGAACTTGCGCAAGGGGCCGTAGACGCTGTCGCTCACCAGGATGTGGTCGCCGCTCTTGACGAGTGCCAGCACGGCGGTGGTCAGCGCGTTTAGGCCGGAGGCGAGGGAGACCGTGCGGAAGCCGCCCTCAAGTGCGGCGACCGCCTCCTCGAACGCCCGCGTCGTCGGCGTGCCCATGCGCCCGTAAATGACTCCCTCGAGCGGGTGTTTGCGCGCCTCGTCGTGCGCGGCCATCGAGGGAAAGAGCACGGTCGAGGCGTGATAGACGGGCGGATTGACGATGCCGAAGTTCTCCTTCGGCCGGCGGCCCGCGGTGGTGACGATGGTTTCCTTTTTCATGGACCGGCTGCTGTCAGGGGGCTCCCCAGATGGGGCGCAGTGTGGCATTGCGCGGCGCCGTGCGCCAGAGGGAGAAAGGACAGGGGAGAAACGACAGGGGGGAGATAAGACAGCGCGAGAAACGCTGCTAGAGTTGGCGTGACGGCGGGTGCCTGCCGACAGCGTCACATTCCGACGATCCGCGGACAACCGGCAGAATGGGAGGCACGCTCATGGCCGAGCTGCGGCAGATCGAGACCGGGTCGGGTCTCGTCTTCGATGCATTGGTCGATGGGGCAGCAGATGGGCCTCTCGTGTTGCTGCTGCACGGCTTTGCCGAATCATTCCACATGTGGCGCGCGCAACTCCCCGCCTTGGCGGCGGCGGGATATCGGGCGGTGGCGCCGAGCCAGCGCGGCTATTCTCCCGGCGCGCGGCCGGATGCGGCTCAAGCCGCGAACTACCACTTCGACCGGCTGGTCGCCGACGCGATCGACGTGGTGGCCGCCTGCGGTCGCGCCAAGTCCCGCTTTCACCTCATCGGCCATGACTGGGGTGCCAGCATTGCGTGGGGAATAGCCGACCATTATCCGGACCGCCTCGCCTCGCTCACCGTTTTGTCGCGCCCGCATCCCAACGCATTCAATCGCGCGCTGCACATGCCGGACGGCGAACAGGCGCGGCGCTCGCGGCATCATAAGGCTTTTCTCGAGCCCGATGCGGGCCCGCTTCTGTTGGCGGACGGTGCGCGGCGTTTGCGTGAGCGGCTGGCCAAGTCCGGCGTTCCGGCTGCCGCGATCGAGCAATACCTCTCCGTGCTCGGCAACGCTCCGGCGATGGAAGCGGCCCTCGCGTGGTACCGCGCGCGCGGCGCCATCCGTGCGCCGCTCGGCGTGATCGGCGTTCCGGTCCTCTACATCTGGGGGGACGCCGACGACACCGTCGGGCGCGCGGCGGCGGAGGGTACGGGCGAGTTCGTATCCGGCCCCTACGAGTTCGAAGTCCTGTCGGGCATCGGTCATTTCGCCGCCGACCAGGCTCCGGAGGGGGTCAACGAGCTGCTGCTCGCGCACCTCGCCAAGCATCCGGTGTAGACGGAGCAGTTAGAGCACCCGATACCGCGGGACCGGCCGTCATTTCCGCGCAGCCGGTGCCCTTTCGAGGGCGGGGTCGTGGCCAAGCACGAGCACGATGACAGCACCCATGACCGCAAGGGCTGCAATCAGCAGCAGCCCGCCGGCGAAGCTTCCCGTCGCGTCCTTGATCCAGCCCATGGCATAGGGCCCGAAGAAGCCCGAGAGATTGCCGAGCGAGTTGATCACGGCGATGCCGGCGGCGGCGGCGGTGCCGGAGAGCACGGCGGTCGGCAGGGTCCAGAACACCGGAAGAATCGCGAACACGCCGCAGGCGCCGATGGTGAAGGCAACGACGGTCAGCGTCGGGTCGCGGGTCAGCGTGGAGCCGGCGATGCCGGCGGCAGCGACCAGGAGGGCCAAGGCGGCATGGCCCTTGCGCTCGGCCTTGGCGTCCGAACGACGGCCGTACCAGACCATGCACACGGCCCCGACGGCGTAGGGGATGGCCGTGACCCAGCCGGTCATGGCATTCGAGAGCCCGAAGGCCTTGATGATCTGCGGCAGCCAGAAGCCGACGCCGTAGAGGCAGGCCACCGCGCCGAAATAGACGAGCGAGAGTGCCCACACGCGCGGATTGAGCATGGCCTGCCAAACCGAGAGGTCGTGCACCGCCTCGCGCTGCCGGCGTTCGGCCGCGAGGCGGGCGCTCAGCCAGGCGCGCTCGTCCGCCGCCAGCCAGTGCGCGTCGGCCGGCCGGTCGGTGAGATAGAAGTAGGTGACGATGGCGAGCAGCACCGCCGGTGCGGCCTCGATGAGAAAGAGCCACTGCCAGCCCGCGAAGCCGCCGACGCCGTCCATGCCCAGGATCATGCCGGAAATCGGCGCGCCGATGGCCGAGGAGACCGGAACCGCGGCCATGAAGGCGCCGATGATGCGGCCGCGATAGATCGAGGGGAACCACAGCGTCAGGTAAAAGATGATGCCGGGGAAGAAGCCGGCCTCGGCGAAGCCGAGCAGCGCGCGGAGGACGTAGAAGGTGGTCCCGTCGCTGAGCCCGGTCGCACGGGCGATGCCCGGAATGAACGCCGTCAAGCCGGAGAGGATGCCCCAGCTGATCATGATGCGCGCGATCCACTTGCGGGCCCCGAAGCGGTCGAGGCACAGATTCGAGGGCACCTCGAAGAGGAAGTAGGCGAGGAAGAAGATGCCGGACCCGAAGCCGAACATGGTCGCGGTCAGACCGAGCGCCTTGTTCATCGTGAGCGCGGCGAAGCCGACGTTCACGCGGTCGAGATAGGCAATGAAATAGCAAACGATCAGGAAGGGGATCAGTCGTGCCGATGCCTTCCGGATAGTCCGGGCTTCCAAATCCTGCATGTGTCCTCTTGCTCGCCTGAACCGGCTGTCGTTGACCGAGACGTCCTGTTTGGTCGCCTCTCCGTGAGCAACTTTGACCAGAGTTGCGGGTCTCTGGCAAGGCATTGCTCTTGCGTACCCATCAAACCTTGAAGATCACGTCAGCGATGACCGCGGGTGCCGCTACCGAGCTTTGGGAAATGTCTGATATGGTGAAGGTGTTGGAGGATCGGGAGGGGGATGATGGATGAGACGGTCCCGGCGCGGACTCCCGTCGAGATCGAGCGTGCTCTCGACGCGACCGACGAGGTTCGTGCATTGATCGGCGAGCTCGATCAGGAGCTTTCGGCGAATTACGCTGCCGAGCAGCGGCACGGGCTTGCGTTGAATGCGATCTTTCAGCCGCATGTCAGATTTTTCGTGGCCCGTATGAGAGGATCGCCGGTGGGCTGCGGCGGAGTGGCGTTGTTTTCCGATTTTGCCGAGATAAAGCGCATGTACGTGCGCAGCGAAGCGCGCGGGCAAGGTGTGGCCGATGCCATCATCGCGAGACTGGCCGCGGAGGCATCGGATGCCGGCCTGACGATATTGCGACTGGAGACCGGAACGCGCCAGTTCGCGGCCATTCGCTTTTATCGGCGCTGCGGATTCCAAACATGCAAAGTGTTCGAACCCTATTCGTCCATGCCGCCCCACACCATCGTAACCAGTATCTTTCTCGAAAAGCGACTTTCCCCATTATGAGACGCCGTTAGCTCAAGCTGCACCACACGCCCACAGCTGAGTCGCGCGCCGCCGCCTGCCGAGCGATACTCAGCCCTTGTAGGGGATCACGCCCGTCGCCCGCGGGTCGTCGATCGTCGTCGTCTCCTGCCGGTAGGCGACGAGGCCCGCCTTCTGGTAGGTCTGCAGCGCGCGCGGATGGTCGAGGTTGCAGGTGTGGACCCAGAGCCGGCGCGGGCGGTAGCGCCAGGCGGTGTCGATCGTCCAGTCGAGGAGATAGCCGCCGAGGCCCGTGCCGATGAAGTCGGGCACCAGCCCGAGATAGGCGAGCTCGATCTCGTCGTCCTTGCGCCGGTCGAGCTCGGCGAAGCCGGCGGGGACGCCGCCCGCATAGAGCACGTAGAGCTCGACGCGCGCATCGTGGATCACGGCCGCGAGGGCCGCGTCGTCCATGAGGCGCCGCTCGTACCAGAGCCACGGCTCGCCGACCGTGTTGTACAGATAACGGTAGAAATGCACCGGCATCGCCTCGGCGCGCAAAAGGGCGAGCTTGCGCTTCGGTGCGGGGTGCGGCGGACGCGTGGGGGCGGCGCGCATCTCGAGATAGGTGACGGTGAGCTCGAGCTTGCCGTCGGACCGGGGTGGCGGGATGGCGGGCATAGACACTCGCTCAGGCCTTGGGCGGGGTGAGCCAGCGCTGCAAGACGGCGACGGGCGAGCGCTCGTAGCCGAGCCGCTCGTAGAAGGTGGCGGCGGCCAGGTTGGTCGGGCGCACGAGGAGCTGCACCTTGCGCACGCCGAGCCCCTTAAGCCACGCCTCGGCGTGATGCACGATCAGGCGGCCGAGCCCGTCCTTGCGCAGCCGGGGTGCCACGGCCACGTAATAAAGCCAGCCGCGGTGGCCGTCGTGGCCGGCCATCGCGGTTGCGATAACGCGGCCTTGCTTGTCCTCGCCGACGAAGACCTCGCCGTGCGCACTCTCGCGGCAGAAGGCGATGTCTTGCTTCGGGTCGTTATAGGGGACGACGAGACCACACGTGTGCCAGAGCGCGGTGACGGCCTCGAGGTCGCCCGCGCGGTAGGGGCGGATGCGCACGTTGCGGCTCAGCTCGCCGCACCCGCCGCGGCACCCGCCTCGATCGGCGTGTCGCTGCGCGCACCCCATTCGCTCCACGAGCCGTCATAGACCGCCACGTCCTCGTGGCCGACGAGGAAGAGGCCGAGTGCTAAGAGCGAGGCCGTGACGCCGGAGCCGCAGCTGGTGACGACTGGGCGACGCATGTCGACGCCGCTCTCCTTGAAGAGTCGCGCGAGCGCGTCGGCAGGCCGCATGGTGCCGGACGCGGCATCGATGAGAAGCTCATAGGGCAGGTTGAGGCTGCGGGGGATATGGCCGCCGCGCAGGCCCGCGCGCGGCTCCGGCTCCGTGCCGGCAAAGCGGCCGCGCGAGCGGGCATCGAGCACCTGCTCGCTGGCACTCGCGATGTTGCGCTTCACCTCCTCGAGGTCGCGCACGAGGGCGTGGTTGAAACGCGGGGTGAAATGCCGCTCGCGCGGCATCGGCTTGTCGCTCTCGATCGCACGGCCCTCCTTGAGCCATTTCCTGAAGCCGCCGTCGAGGACCGCCACATCGTCGTGCCCGAAGACGCGGAACGTCCACCACACGCGCGCGGCACTCGCCATCACGCCGCCGTCGTAGACGATGATGCGGTTGCCGTCGCCGAGCCCCATCTTGCGCACGCGCGCGGCGAATTTCTCGGCACTCGGCAGCATGTGGGGAAGCGAATTCGAGGTATCGGCGATGTCGTCGATGTCGAAGAAGACGGCACCCGGGATGTGCTGCTTCGCATACTCGGCCTTGGCATCGCGCTTGAGCGTCGGCAAATACCACGAGGCGTCGACCACCCGCACGTCGGGTGCGGAGAGATGGCGGGCGAGCCACTCGGTCGTGACGAGCGCCTCCTTGTTGACGTACTCCATGGCGTTTCCTCGCGATCGTCCTATTTCCCCGCACCGACTCAGGCAAGCCAGCTCGGCGCCGGCAGGTTCTTCGAGCGCAGGAACTCGGGATTGAACAGCTTGCTTTGGTAGCGCGTGCCGTAGTCGCAAAGGATGGTCACCACGGTATGGCCCGGCCCGAGCTCGCGGGCGAGCCTGATGGCACCCGCGACATTGATGCCGGTGGAGCCGCCCACGCAAAGCCCCTCGTCCTTGAGCAGCGCGAAGATGAGGGGAAGGGCCTCCTCGTCGGGAACCTGGCAGGGAAAGTCGATCGGCGCGCCCTCGATGTTCTTGGTGATGCGGCCCTGACCGATGCCCTCCGTGATCGAGCTGCCCTCCACCTTGATGGTACCGAACTTGAACCAACTGTAGTTGGTCGAGCCCAACGGGTCCGCCAGCCCGGTCATGACCTTCGCCTTGCGCTCCTTGAGGAAATTCGCAACACCTGCGAGCGTGCCGCCGGTGCCGGCCGAGCAGATGAAGCCGTCGAGCTTGCCCTCGGTCTGCTCCCAGATCTCGGGTGCTGTCGTCTCGTAATGGCCGCGCCGGTTGGCGATATTGTCGAACTGATTGGCCCAAATGGCGCCGTGCGGCTCGCGCTTGGCGAGCTCGTTCGCCATGCGCTCGGAAACATGCACGTAATTGCCGGGATCCTTGTAGGGGACGGCGGGTACCAAGTGAAGCTCCGCACCGCAGAGCCGCAGCATGTCCTTCTTCTCCTGGCTCTGCGTCTCGGGCATCACGATCACGGTGCGGTAGCCGCGCGCGTTGCCGACGAGTGCCAGGCCGATGCCGGTGTTGCCCGCGGTACCCTCGACGATGACGCCCCCCGGGCGCAAGGTGCCGCGCGCCTCGGCGTCCTTGATGATGGCCAGGGCCGCCCGGTCCTTGACGGAGCCGCCCGGATTCAAGAACTCCGCCTTGCCGAGGATGGTGCAGCCGGTCAACTCGGAGGCGCGGCGCAGCTTGATGAGAGGGGTATTGCCGATGCTCCCGACGAAGCCGTCTCGGATTTGCATGGGGGACCTTTACCGGGTCGTTTCCTCTCCCAGCACAGTAGCCAGAGCGTCAGGGCCGATCAAGGCACAGCCTCGCTAGGTGGTGGGTAGGTTTCACCTCATCCTTCGAGACGGCCGCTTCGCGGCCTCCCCCGGGCACTTCGTCCCGGGGGTGAAACCCAAGCTCCAAGTCCTCATCCTGAGGAACGTCGCGCTTGCGACGCGTCTCGAAGGATGCGGACTTGGGCAACGTGACCCCCTACGCCTCGACGGGCGCCGCCCTTGCCTTGACGGGTTCCAGCCCGGGCCGCGGCGCGCTATACTGCCGGCCTGCGGGCGAAAGGAAGCGCCATATGCACACGATCGATCTCAGCCGGTGGCGGCACGAGCATGTTTTCCTCGGCCGCTCGCACCGCAAGAACGAGCGCAAGGCCTGGGCGGTGATAGGCCTCACCGCCACCATGATGGTGGTCGAGCTCGTGGCGGGCTCGCTTTACGGCTCGATGGCGCTCATCGCCGATGGCTGGCACATGGCGACGCACGTGGGGGCGCTCGGCATCACCGCACTCGCCTACTATTACGCGCGGCGGCACGCGAGCGATCCCGCCTTCTCCTTCGGCACCGGCAAATTCGGCGATCTCGCCGGCTTCTCGAGTGCCATGATCCTCGCCGTCATCTGCTTGATCATCGCCTATCAGTCGCTAACACGCCTCTTCGCGCCCGTCGCCATCTCCTTCGACCAGGCGATCCTGGTGGCCTCGGTCGGCCTCTGCGTCAATCTCCTGAGCGCCTATCTGCTGCACGAGCGCCTGGAAGGCGGGGACGGCGCCGACCGCCACGGGTATGAGGCGCATGCCGCTCACCCGCATGGACACTCCCATGGCCATGGCCATCGCCATGATCATCGCGACACCCAGCATCGCGACTACAATCTGCGCTCGGCCCACCTCCACGTACTCGCCGACGGGCTCACCTCCTTCCTTGCGGTCGTGGCCCTGGTGACCGGGCGCAATTACGGCTGGGTGTGGATGGATCCGATGATGGGCATCGTCGGCTCCATCGTGATTGCGCGCTGGTCCTACGCGCTCATCCGCGACTCCGCGAAGGTCTTGCTCGACGCCCAGGCGAGCCCGGAGCTCGCCGCAGAGATACGCCGCGCGGTCGAAGCCGGGAGCGAGGACCGCGTCGCCGACCTCCATCTCTGGCGTCTGGGCCCCGGCCATTTCGGCGCCATCGTCTCGATCGTGAGCGATCGTCCGCGGCCGGCGTCCGAGTTCAAGAGCAGGCTCGCGCACAGGCGCGAGCTCGCGCACTTGACCGTCGAGGTCAATACCTGTCCGACCGACCATGCGGCGTGAGGAGTGACCCGCGTGTTGCGGCAAGCTGGGCTTTGCCTGGCGCTGCTGGCGCTTCTCTCGGCGGGCGGCTGCTCACGTTCCCATTCGGATAATCCGCCCCACCGCGCCATCTTCAGCCCGAACGGCGAGCCGCTGTCCGGCGGGCCGCTCGGCTTTCCCAAATGCGAGGTGGCGATGGGCGGTTGGCTCGACCGCCTCGACAACGCGCACAAGGGTGCGATCGACCGCGCAACCTTCCTTGCCGATGCGCGCCGCCAGTTCAAGGCGATGGATCTCAACGGCGACGGCGCCTTAACACCGGAGGTGCTGCTGCGCTACCGCGAGCCCTATTCGGCCGGCGTGGCAGCGCAACAGGCCGCGCGCGACAACGAGAGCGACAGCGACAAGACGGGACATCCCGGCCACATGAAGAAGCCGGGCTCGGCGCGTACGGGCAGCGGCGGCGCCGACATCGCGCGCGACGTCCCCGATCCGGTGATGTCCGCGGATACGAGCCTGCGCTTGCAGGTCACCGAGCCGGTATTCCTGCAGCACGCCGGCAAGGTCTTTGACTCGCTCGATGCGAACCATGACGGGCAGCTCAGCCGCGCGGAAGCGCTGCAATGGTGCGGTATCACGGCGCCGCCCGAGAGCAGCGGCGGCTTTCTCGGCATCTTCTGACGCGCGCGTCGGTGTCTCAGCTCCAGCGTTGGCGCAGCGCTTGATGCTCGAGCTCGAGCCACAGCAGCGCGTTGACGGTGATCGAGTCCTGGATCTCGTCGTTCATGCGCCGCATGGCGAAGGCGTCGGCCACCGGGAGGACGAGGACGCGGATGTCCTCGTGCTCGCGGCCGATGCCGTGGATGCCGCCGGCCCTCGAGGCGTCGACGCGGCCGCAAAAGAGCGCGACCGTCTCGGAGCACGCGCCCGGCGAGGTCAAGTAGGTCGTGATGGGGACGAGGTCGGTGATGGCGACCCCCGCCTCCTCGGCCGCCTCCCGGCGCACGGTCGCCTCGGCACTTTCGTCGGCATCGATGATGCCCGCCACGATCTCGGTGATCCACGGGCCGCGCCCGGCGCCGAAGGCGCCCATGCGGAACTGCCGGATCAGGACCACGGCATCGAGGCGCGGATCGTAAAGCAGCACGCCGGCGGCAGGGCCGCGCACGAAGAGCTCGCGCTCGATGACGCCGCTCCAGCCGCCGGCATGGAGCCGGTGCCGGAGCGTGAAGCGCTCGAGGCTGAAGAAACCCTGATAGAGCCGCTCGTGCGAAAGAATCTCGACATCGTCCCTGGTCATCCTTGTCCTCGTCGGCTGGGGCGCGCCATATTAACCGTGCGCTCCGGAAAGCACAGCTTGCCGTGATCGCCCGGCAAGGCTCAGCTGCGTCCTCCGGTGGCGCGCAGGTGGAGGGGAGCATGGCAAGACGAGCCGAGCGCGTCGATTTCCAGGGCAGCGGCGGCCAGCGTCTCGCGGCCCTTCTCGAGCTGCCGGCGGCGACGCCGCGCGCTTATGCGCTCTTCGCCCATTGTTTCACCTGCTCGAAGGACATCTTCGCCGCGGCGCGCATCGCAGGCGGCCTCGCCGAGCGCGGCTTTGCCGTGCTGCGTTTCGATTTCACCGGTCTCGGCGCGAGCGAGGGCGAGTTCGCCAACACCAATTTCTCCTCGAACCTCGGCGATCTCGTCGCCGCGGCCGATTTCCTGCGCGAGTACCACACGGCACCGAAGCTCCTCATCGGGCACAGCCTGGGCGGTGCCGCCGTCCTTGCCGCGGCCGCCCGCGTGCCGGAGGCGACCGCAGTCGCGACGATCGCGGCACCCGCCGAACCGGACCATGTGAGGCAGCTCTTGGGCGAACGCGCCGCCGAGATCGAGGCCGCGGGGGAGGCGGAGGTCTCGATCGGCGGGCGGCCCTTCCGCATCAAGCGGCAGTTCCTCGAGGACATCGCACGGCACCGCCTCGAGGAGGCCATCCGGGACTTGCGCAAGGCGCTCATCATCTTTCACGCGCCGCGCGACGAGATCGTCGGCATCGAGAACGCCGCGCGCATCTTCGAGGCGGCGCGTCACCCCAAGAGCTTCGTCTCCCTCGACCAGGCGGACCATCTCTTGCGCCGGCGCGAGGATGCCGAATTCGTCGCCGAGGTGCTCGCCGCCTGGGCCCAGCGCTATGTGGGCGCCGCGCAAGGAACTTCATTGCCGGCGGTAGAGCCGTCGCGCGCGGGCGAGGTCGTGGTGGCCGAGACGCGCGAGGGCCGCTTCACCGAAGCGATCGCGGTCGGGCGCCATCGTCTCGCCGCCGACGAGCCCGAGGCCTCAGGCGGCAACGACAGCGGCCCCGGGCCTTACGATTATCTTCTGGCCGCCCTCGGCGCCTGCACCGCGATGACGCTCCGCCTCTATGCCGAGCGCAAGGGCCTGCCGCTCGCGCGCACGATCGTGCGGCTCAGCCACCGGAAGATCCACGCCGAGGACTGCGCCGAGTGCGAAACCAAGGAGGGCATGCTCGACCGCATCGAGCGCCTGATCGAGCTCGAGGGCCCGCTCGACGACGCCGGGCGCCAGCGCCTCTTGGAGATCGCCGACAAGTGCCCCGTGCACCGCACGCTCACCTCCGAGATCAGCATCGTGACGACGCTCGCGGGCGGCGGCGGTGCTGCGTGACGGCGGCCGGCGTCACGAGCTTAGCGCCGGGCCCTGTTGTCGAGTTCTATTTCGGGCTGGGCAGCCGTTATTCCTATCTCGCGGCGAGCCGGTTGACAGCACTCGCCACCGAGACCGGTGCCGCCTTCGACTGGCTGCCGGTCGATAGTGCCAAGCTCATCGAGGCGAGGGGCGACAATCCCTTCAAGGTGGGGAAAGCGGCGGGCCAATATGACTGGGACTATCGGCGGCGCGATGCCGAGGCATGGGCGAACTATTACGGCATTCCCTTCCGCGAGCCGCACCTGCGTCTGGCACTCGACCCCGACTTGCTGTCGCGGGCCGCCATCACCGCGCGGCGCTTAGCTGCGGTCGAGCCCTACGCGCGCACGTTGTTCGCGGCGATTTTCGTGGAGGAGCGGCCGCGGATCGACCGCGCACTTTGCGCGGAGCTGGCCGAGCGAGCGGGCCTCGACCGCGCCCGCTTCGAGGCGGAGCTTGACAGCAGGGAGAGCAAGGCCGAGCAAGAGCGCATCTTGCGCCAAGCGCTGGCACGCGGGGCCTTCGGGGTCCCGACCTTTATCGCGGGCGGCCGGCTCTTTTGGGGCAATGACCGGTTGGTGCTGCTGCGCCATCATCTCATGGGCGAACGGAGGATTGGATGAAAGCCGTGGGCTACTACCGCTCCTTGCCGATCGGCGAGGCGAAGTCGCTCCTCGACCTCGAGCTCGAGAAGCCGGCGCCGAGCGGGCGCGACCTTCTCGTCAAGATCGAGGCCGTGTCGGTCAACCCGGTCGATACCAAGGTGCGGCTGCGTGCCCAGCCCGAGCCGGGCAAGGCCAAGGTGCTCGGCTTCGACGGCGCCGGCACCGTCGAGGCCGCGGGGCCGGGCTCAAGCCTCTTCAAGCCCGGCGACAAGGTCTGGTACGCCGGCAGCATTCTGCGCCAGGGGACCAACGCCGAGTACCATCTCGTCGACGAGCGCATCACGGGCGCCATGCCGAAGCGCCTCTCCTTCGCCGAGGCCGCGGCCCTTCCGCTCACCGCGATCACCGCCTGGGAGATGCTGTTCGACCGCTTCGGCATCCGCATCGGCAAGCCCGCCGCGGCGGGTGCGCTTCTCATCATCGGCGGTGCGGGCGGCGTCGGCTCGATCGCCATCCAATTGGCGCGCCGGCTCAGCGGGCTTGCGGTCATCGCCACGGCCTCGCGGCCCGAGACGAGGGCCTGGTGCCTCGGGCTCGGCGCGCACCACGTCGTCGATCATAGCCAGCCGCTCGCCCCGCAGCTCGCGGCCCTCGGCTTTCGCAGCGTCGATTACGTCTTCGGCGTCACCGCGACCGACCGGCACCTCGCGGAGATCGTCGAGATCGTGGCACCGCAGGGCAAGTTCGGCCTGATCGACGACCCCAAGTCCCTCGATGCGCTGCCCTTCAAGCGCAAGGCCGTGTCCATTCACTGGGAGGCGATGTTCGTGCGCTCGAGCTTCGAGACGCCCGACATGATCGCCCAGCACCGCCTGCTCAACGAGGTTTCCGCCCTTGTCGACGATGGCTTGATCCGCACGACGGCGACCGAGACGATGGGGAGCATCAACGCGGCGGCGCTCAGGAAGGCGCATGCGCTCATCGAAAGCGGCAAGGCGCGCGGCAAGGTCGTGCTCGCGGGTTTTTGAGAGGTAGGGCGTCCTTCTCCGTTTAGTGGAAGTCGCGCGAGGGGTAGAGCTGCCGCTCGGGCGGTGCGACGCGCACGCCCTCGGGCGAGTTCATGAGGTCCCTCAAGTAGTGCGAGAGGTCGGCCAAGCGCTCGGCGATCACATGGATGACGATGCCTTCGCGCTGCAGCCGTCCCGTCACCGCCATGAGACGGGAGGCGAGCACCACCCGGTGGAAGCGCTCGAAGATGTCGGGCCAGATGATGACGTTGGCGGGGCCGCTCTCGTCCTCGAGCGTTGCGAAGATGACGCCTCTAGCACTCCCCGGCCGCTGGCGCACGAGTACCAAGCCCGCGACCGTGACCCGCTTGCCCTCTGCCGTCGTCGCGAGCTCGGCATGGGGGGTAACGCCGTCCCGCGCCAGACGCTCGCGCAGGAGCGCCAAGGGATGGGTCTTGAGCGAGAGCCTGAGCGTCGCGTAATCCGCCGCCACCTCCTCGCCGAGGGCCGCAGGCGGCAAAGTCACCTCCGGCTCGGGCGCGAGGGTGCGCCGCGCGGCCGCGGCGAAGAGGGGAAGCGGCGCCTCGTCGAGCGCCTGCACGGCCCAGAGTGCGGCGCGCCGGTCGAGCCCGAGCGAGCCCATGGTATCGGCCTCTGCGAGGCGCTCGAGTGCCGCGGAGCCGAGGCGCGCGCGCCGCTGCAGTGCTGCGGCATCGCCATAGCCGCCCTCGCGCCGGGCGACGAGGCGCGCGATGTCGGCCTCCCTGAGACCTTTGACCTGGCGGAAGCCGAGGCGGAGGGCAAAAGGACCCGCGTAACCAGATTCGTGGGCGCGTGAACTACCCCCCTCCCTCTCCCTCCCCCTCAAGGGGGGAGGGGAAACGTTAGCACGCTCAATAATTTCCCCCTCCCCCTTGAAGGGGGAGGGTTGGGGTGGGGGTGACGCTCGAGCTTCTGAAAGTTGTTCCTTCTTGGCAGGGCCGATCGCCTCCAGCGTGCAGTCCCACAGGCTGTGGTTCACGTCCGGGGGGCGTACCTCGACCCCGTGCTCGCGCGCGTCGCGCACGATCTGGGCCGGCGCATAGAAGCCCATGGGCTGGCTGTTGAGGAGGGCCGCGGCGAAGATTTCGGGGTGGCGGCACTTGAGCCAGGCGGAGACATAGACGAGAAGCGCGAAGCTCGCCGCGTGGCTCTCGGGGAAGCCGTACTCGCCGAAGCCCTCGATCTGGTGGAAGCAGCGTTCGGCGAAGTCGCGCGCATAGCCGCGCGCGATCATGCCCTCCACCATCTTGACGCGGAAGCTGTTGATCTTGCCGGTCTTGCGGAAGGTCGCCATGGCGCGGCGCAGCTGGTCGGCCTCGGACGGCGTGAAGCCCGCGGCCACGATCGCGATCTTCATCGCCTGCTCCTGGAAGAGCGGCACGCCGAGCGTCTTGGCGAGCACCTGGCGGAGCTCGTCCGAGGGATAATCGACCTTCTCCTCGCCGTTGCGGCGGCGCAAGTAGGGATGGACCATGTCGCCCTGGATCGGGCCCGGCCGCACGATCGCGACCTCGACCACGAGATCGTAGAAGTCGCGGGGCTTCATGCGGGGAAGGAAGCTCATCTGGGCGCGGCTCTCGACCTGGAAGACGCCGATCGAGTCCGCCCGGCACAGCATGTCGTAGACGGCCGGCTCCTCGGGCGGCACGGTTGCCAGGCTCAAGCTCTCGCCCTTGTGCCGCGAGAGGAGGGCGAAGCTCTTGCTGATGCAGCTGAGCATGCCGAGCGCCAGCACGTCGATCTTGAGCATGCCGAGCGCGTCGAGGTCGTCCTTGTCCCACTCGATCATGGTGCGCTCGGGCATGGCGGCGTTCTCGATCGGCACCACCTCGGAAAGCGGGCTCCGGGTGATGACGAAGCCTCCCACATGCTGGGAGAGATGGCGCGGGAAGCCGACGAGCGCGGCTGCGAGCCGGAGCGTCGTCCTGAGGCGCTCCTCGGTGGGGTCGAGACCGAGCTCGCGCACGCGCTGCGGGTCGATGCCGTCCTCGCTCCAGCCCCACACGGTGTCGGCAAGAGCACCCGCCACGTCGAGGGAGAGGCCCATCGCCTTGCCGACCTCGCGCATAGCACTCTTGGCACGGTAGCAGATCACGGTCGCCGCGATGCCGGCGCGCTCGCGGCCATACTTGGCGTAGACGTACTGGATGACCTCCTCGCGCCGCTCGTGCTCGAAGTCGACGTCGATGTCGGGGGGCTCGTTGCGCTCGGCGCTCACGAAGCGCTCGAAGAGGAGGTCGAGCCGGCTGGGGTCGACCGCGGTGATGCCGAGGCAATAGCACACCGCCGAATTGGCGGCGGAACCGCGCCCCTGGCAGAGGATGCCCTCTCGGCGCGCGAAGCGCACGATGTCGTAGACGGTGAGGAAATAGGGCGCGTAGCCGAGCTCGCCGATAAGTGCCAACTCGTGCTCGAGCTGCGCCCGCACCTTGCCGGGAATGCCCGAGGGATAACGCTCGGCCGCCCCGGCCCAGCTCTCGCGCGCGAGGTAGTCCTGCGGCGTAAGACCGTCGGGGCAGGGATCGACGGGGTATTCGTAACGCAGCTCGTCGAGGGAGAAATGCGTGCGCTCGACGATCTCCAGCGTGCGCGGAACCGCGTGCGCGTGGTGGCGGAAGAGGCGCGCCATCTCGTCGGGCGATTTGAGATGGCGCTCCGCATTGGCAAAAAGACGAAAGCCCGCCTCATCGATCGTGCATTTCTCGCGGATGCAGGTGAGCACGTCCTGGAGCGCACGCCGCGCCGGGGCATGCGCGTGCACGTCGTTGGTCGCGACGAGGGAGATGCGGAGGCGCCCGGCGAGCTCGGCCAAGCGCTGGAGGCGCGCGCCGTCGTCGCCGCGATAGAGATGGTGGGCGGCGAGATAGAGGCGGTCGCCGAGCGCGGACTCGAGCTTGTCGAGCGCGCGCTCGAAATCCCCGCCAAATTCTTCCGGCGCCAGTGCCACGACGAGCTGCCCTTCGGCGTGGGCGAGGAGGTCGGCGAGCGTCAGGCGGCATTCGCCCTTCTTGGCCCGGCGCTTGCCGCGCGTGAGCAGGGTCGAGAGCCGGCCGTAGGCGGCGCGGTCGCTGGGATAGGCAAGGAGGCTCGGCCCGTCCTCGAGATCGAGACGCGCGCCGACGACGAGGCGCAGGCCCGCCTTGCGCGCCGCCGCGTGCGCGCGCACGATACCCGCGAGCGAATTGCGGTCCGTCACGGCAAGTGCTCCGTAGCCGAGCTCGGCGGCGCGCTCCACCAGCTCCTCCGGATGCGAGGCGCCGCGGAGGAAGCTGAAGTTGCTCGTCACCTGGAGCTCGGTGTAGGGGGTCATGAGTAATTCCAGCGCACGACAGATGCACCACGGAGACACGGAGGACACGGAGAAGAATTCTCTCCTAGATTGCTTCGTCGGCTTCGCCTCCTCGCAATGACGAACTCAAGCCGTCATCGCGAGCCGAAGGCGAAGCGATCCAACTCGCCTCTCCGTGTCCTCCGTGTCTCCGTGGTAAAAATCCACCTCACGCGAAGAGCCCGTGGAGGAACCAGCGCGGGCGGCGCTCGGGGTGGTAGAGGCCCTCGCGGTAGAGCCAGAAGCGCCGTCCCGCCTCGTCCTCGACCCGATAATAGTCGCGCACCTCGGCTTGGGCGGGGGCGCTGCCCTGCCACCACTCGCCGGCGATGCGCTCGGGCCCGTCGGCGCGGCGGATGCGGTGGAGCTGCTCGCGCCAGCGGAAGAGGAGAGGGGGATCATCGGGCACGGGGGCGATCGCATCGACCGGCTGGGGTCGCGTGAAGAGGCGCAAGGGACGCGGCCGGCGCTTTCGCCAAGGAGCTTCCGCGGCACCCGCCGAGGCCAGTGCCGGGGCTGCGCGCTGGGCGCGCTCGGGAAGGTGGCTCGCGACGGGGACCAGCCGGCGCACCTCGCTTGCGCCGAGGCGGTTGGCGAGGCGGTCGACAAGGGCAGCGAGCGCGGGCAGTGCCGCCTCGTTCGCGCAAGCGAGCAGGCCGCTCTGGGACGCCGCGAGCGGCTCGACCACGGGGGCGGAAAGCGCCAGCAGGTCGAGGCCGAGCCCGGCGTCGAGGCCGTCGAGCTTCTCGGCGAAGAGACGCATGAGATGCTTCGTCTCGCGCACCGGGCGGCTGGTGCCGATCTCGGCGCGCGCGAGGGTGCCGTCGACCCGGTAAAGTGCTAAGACGAGCCGGCGCGCGCCCTTCATCTCCTCGGCCAAGCGGCGGCAGAGAGCGGCCGTGAGATGCTCGGTGGCGGCCGCGATGTCTTGGCGCTGGGCGATCGGCTCGGCAAAGGCGAGCTGGAGGCGCCAGGGCTCGACCGGCCGGCGCGGCGAGATCGGCTCCTGCACGCGGCCGAGCGCTTGGTCGAGACGGCGGCCGACGAGACTCCCGAAGCGGCGCGCAAGGGGTGCCTGCGGCAATGTATAGAGGGCGCCGATGCGGCGCAGCCCGAGGCGCTCGAGCTTGCCCGCCGTCTCGGCCGGCAGCCTCAAGGCGGCAACGGGGAGAGCCGCGAGCGCCTGGCCCTCGGCGCCGGGCGCGATGATGAGGCGATCGTGGGGGGCGAAGCGGGCGATCGCCCAGGCGGCCCCCGCACTCGATGCGACCGCCGCGCGCGCGGCGAAGCCGCAGCGCTCGAGCCGGCCCACGAGGTCGGCCAAGAGGGCCGCCTCGCCGCCGAAGAGATGGGCGCAGCCGGTGATGTCGAGGAGCGCGCCGCGCGCCCCACCTCCCCCCTGCTCGTCGACGGCCACCCATGGGGTGTAGCGCGTCAACCCGTCGGCAAGGGCGGCAAGGGCAGAGCCGTCGGCAGAGGGGTCGGCGGCGGTGACGCGCAAGCCCGGCTCAAGCGCGCGCGCATCCGCCAGCACCTGGCCGGGAGCAATGCCGGCGGCCTCGGCCGGCGCGTTGGCGGCGACGATGACGAGCCGACCGCCCGCTTTCGCGGTGGTCGCGAAGGGCTTAGCCCGCCAAGCGGCGAGCGTCGGTAGGCGCGTCAACCGATCGGTCGCGAAACTCGGCAGCGACAGCGAGACGATTCGCCTCATCGTTCCACTCCACAAGCCATTGACGCGGCAACCCGCCGCGGCAGCGCACGAGCTCGAGGCGCCAGCGCTCGCGGCCGAGTCCGGCGCCCCAGGGGGCCGCTCCCGAGGGGGCGGCGGCGGTGCGCCAAGCGGTGACAGCGGCCGAGGGGGCGGGCTTGCCGCCCGGAGGGCGGAGCAGGAGGGCCGTCGTGCGCCCGGCCTCGGCGGCAAGCTGGAGCCGGCGCGTGGCGGTCAAGTCTGCCTCCTCGATCTCGCCCAGCACGGCGGCGAGGGCACCCGAGCGCAAGGCTTCCTCGAGCGCCCACAGAAGGTCGGCCTGGCGCCGTCCGCGCACGAGGATGAGCCGGTGCGTATCAAGTCCGTAGGCGGCAAGACCCGGCCCGTAAAGCCCGTCGCCCGCGGCACACCAAAGCACGGCGGACTGCCGCCTTCCCGCTGCGGCACTCAAGCGGGCGAGGAGATAGGCAGCGAAGCCGGCAACGGCACCATCGGCCGCGGCTCCTGCCGAGACTTCGTGGAGACAGGCGGTGGGCAGACCGCCCCAGGGCAAGGCACGGTCCAACGGCTCGAGCCCAAGGGGGGCTGCGGGCCGTGCTTCCTCATGCCGGCCAACGCCCTGCCAGGCGCCCTCGAGCGCCAGGATGCGGCTCTTGAGCGCCTCGACCGAGACGAGATCGTGGCGATAGCTCATGGAATTCTCCCAGAAATCGTTCGCGATTGTTTGTTCCTTGTTTGTTCTAACCAAGGAAAAGGAACGAGTCAAGGGAGTATCGGGGGGTATCGGAAGGGGGTGAGCCTTAGCGGAAGTCGCTAGGCGAGCGCGATCGGCCGATCCGGGATTGTCAGCTGATCGCGGTCACGCCAGTCCGGCCGGACATAATTGATCTCCATCAGGCGCCGCACCCCGATGATGGGGCGCGGATCGAAGCCGTGCCAGGTCGCGGGGCCGGGAACGAAAATCACGCCGGAGTCGAACTCGGCCGAGGAGCGTCCGACCCAGCGGCGTTCGCTATCATAGATATCGGTGCCCCAGTCCTTCGCCTCCGGCCCGGTACATAGATAGATCACCATCGAGAACAGCTTTTCAGGAATGTCGCGATGCGGCTCGAGCCAAGCGCCGTCGGTATCCTGAATGTATTCCATCCTCAGAAAGCTGCCGGCGACCTCGATGTGGCAGGTCTCGGCCATCAGCCGTGCCACGTCCGGCCGTTGCAGCGCGTCGGCGAGCACCGCGCACGTCGGGAAATTGGCGCGCAGCGATGGAGTGATGAAGGTGCGTCGGCTGTTGTAGCTGTTGCGCGTGCCATCGGTGTTCCCGAGCATCGGGGGGACGATCGGCAGCGTAAGGATGCCGGTGCACATACTCTCCGGCAACACGTCGCTGAGTTTCCAATGGCGGTAGGGCCAGTCGGCAGGCCGCGATCGGCGCACGGCCTCGCCGAAGTGGCGTGCGACCTCGCTCGCCTCGGGTACGGGGGGATAGTTCATCATCTGCCTCCATCCTGCGGGTCACACCTTCGTGGATCGCCCACGCTACGAGGCGCGCCGACTGCTGGGATTAGCGTGAGGGGATGCGATAGGCGCCGAGAACGCGCATTGATCTGAATCAAATATGGGCCTGGGGCGGGCCGGCATTGCGGGGTTCGACCGCGCGTGGCGTCAGCACCTACCAAAGCCGCGGCTGCGCCGTCATCAGCCAGAAGATCGCGAGCACGGCCGCGAAGGCCGGCCAGCCGAGTCTGAACCAGAGCCGCATGCAGTGGTGATATTCGGGGGGGAGCGGCCGTCCCGCCGCAAGTGCCGCGCGGGCGAGATCGCGCACCCTCAACTGCAGTCCGACGACGGGCAGCCAAGAGGTGCCTGCGACGACATAGAGGCCGTAGGACGCAATGAGCCAGGGCGCCCAGGGATCGCTGCGCGAGAGCCAGATGAGGGCGACGCCGCTCAGCGGCAGCGCGATGATTGCGGGCGTGGTGAAGAGAAAATCCGCCAGCACGACGTTGGCGGACACCGCCGCGATCGCGTGCAGATCGCCCGTGCGATGGGCGAACCACATGTGGAAAGCCGTTGCGAGGCCGGTGCCGAGGAGCACGGTGGCGCTCAGGATGTGAATGGTCCTGATCAAGAGATAGGCGTTGCTCATCGCTCGGGCTCGAGGGCGCATCCCAGGGGTCTCATTGGGCGGCACCGCTTGGCGAATTCTTTGCGAGAGTCGCGATCTCGTCGCGCAAAAAGGAGCGATCATGCTGCCAGAGCGTGTTCGACGGCTCCTTCGCGAGGAGCGTCTCGACGATTTCCAGGCTCCTATTGTAGCTTGCAAGTGCCTCGGCCTGGTTCCCCAGGGCGCTTAGCGCGCTCGCGATCCGCTCGTGGCTGACGGCGAGATCGTGCTGCTCGCCGGTGTTGGACGGGTCGCGCGATGCCAGCGGCGAAATGGTCTCGAGGCCGGCGCGAAAGCTCGCGAGCGCTGCCGCCTGATCGCCCGTTTCGGCAAGCGCGTTGCCGACCCGGTTGCGCGTGAGGTAGAGCTCGCGCTGCCAGGAGAGGTTCGAGGGATTATCCGCCGCAAGCTTGCCGATCAACTCGAGCTCGAGTCGGTAGTGCGCGAGCGCCCCGGTGGGATCATCCTGAAGGGCCAGCACGTCGCCGATGCGCTCGTAGCTGACGCAGAGATCGTGCTGCCAAAGCGCGTTCGCACGATCGCGCGCCGAGAGTTTCTCCATGACCGCAAGGCCGGTTTGATAGCTCGCGAGCGCTCCCGCCAAGTCGTCCTTGACGCGGAGCACGTCGCCGATGCGGTTTTGGCCGACGGAGACGTCGCGCTGCCACTCCGCATTCGAGGGGTCGCGCGCCGCCAGCTTCTCGACGATCGCCAGCTCCGTGCGATAGCTCGCAAGCGCTCCGTCCTGGTCCCCTTGTGCACGGAGCGCGTCGCCGATTTTGGTATTGCTGATGGAGAGGTCGTAGGTCCAGACGATGTTGGATGGGTCGCGCGCAGCAAGCTTCTCGCGGATTTCCAGGCTCTTGCGATAGCTCGCGAGCGCCTCTGCCTGGTTTTCCTGAGCGGCCAGCGCATCGCCGATCCGCTCGTAGCTGATTGAGACATCTCGCTGCCAGCCGGCATTTGACTGATCGCGCGCCACGAGCTTCTCCATGATGTCGAGACCCGCGCGATAGCTCGCAAGCGCGCCCTTCGGATCGCCCTGGACCCGGAGCACATCTCCCACCTTATTTTCACCCACCGAGAGATCGCGCTGCCATTCGGAATTGGAGGGATCGCGAGCCACCAGCTTCTCCCGCGTCTCGAGGGACGTGCGGTAGCTCTTGAGCGCCTCCGCGAGATTGCCTTGGCTGGTGAGAATGTCCCCGATCCTCTCGTTACCGATGGAGACGTCGAGCTGCCACACCGTGTTGGACAAGTCGCGCGCCGCAAGTTGCTCGTGAATCGCGAGGCTCTTGCGGTAGCTTGCAAGCGCCTCCGTCTCATTGCCCTGGGTGCGGAGCACATTGCCGATCCGCTCGTGGCTGATGGCGAGGTCGCGCAGCCACTGCGTGTTAGAGGGATCCTTCGCCGTGAGCCCTTCCATGATCGCCAAGCCGGCGCGGTAGCTCTCGAGCGCCTGCGTCGGTTCTCCGCCATTGCGGAGCGCATCGCCGACTTTGTTGTCGCTGACCGAAAGGTCGCGCTGCCACTCGCTTTTGGAGGGATCGCGCTTCGCCAGCGCCTGGTGGATCTCGAGGCCCTTGCGATAGCTGGCGAGCGCCCCGCCGAGGTCCCCTTCCGCGGTCAGCGTGTCGCCGATGCGCTCTTGGCTGATGGCGAGATCGCGCTGCCAGACGATGTTGGAAGCATCGCGCGCCGCGAGCTTCTCCATGGTGTCCATGCCGGCGCGATAGCTCTCGAGCGCGCCGGCCAGCTCTCCCTGGGCGCGAAGCGCGTCTCCGACCTTGTTTTCGCTGACGGAAAGGTCGCGCTGCCAGGTCGTATCGTTCGGGTTCTTTGCGATGAGATCGAGGAAGGTCGCGCGCGCCTCCTCGGCCCGCTTGCGCTCGGCACCGGTATCCCCGAGTGCGGCATAGGTGTCGGCGAGCG
>DATNIJ010000167.1:0-36399 GCA_035604475.1 Alphaproteobacteria bacterium | reverse complement strand
CGAAGCCGAAAGCGCCCTACCGAACCCGCTCGATCTTGTGGAGGAGATCGTCAGCGCGCACGACTGGCCATTCGACCGCTGCAGCACGGACGAGATGGTCGTCGACATCACCGGGCAATGGTGCGACTACCATCTTCACTTCGCCTGGCTCGAGGATCTGAGCGCCATGCATTTCTCCTGCGCCCTTGACATGAAGGTGCCGCGGGCGAAACGCGGGGCGATCCACGAGCTGCTCTCGCTCATCAACGAGAAGCTCTGGCTCGGTCACTTCGACGTCTCGGAGGAGGACGGCATGCCGATCTTCCGGCACACCTCGCTGCTCCGCGGCGCCAACGGGCCGAGCGTGGAGCAGCTCGAGGATCTCGTGGACATCGCGATCACCGAGTGCGAGCGCTTCTATCCCGCCTTCCAGTTCGTGGTGTGGGGTGGCAAGACGCCGAAGGAGGGCATCGGCGCCGCCATGCTCGATACCGCGGGCGAGGCATAGGCGGCAGCCAAAGGCGGCTCGCCCCAAAGGCGGCTCGCCCCAAAGGCGGCTCGCCAAAGTCGCCGGCCGCGGGTTAAGCTCCCGCCATGAGTAGGGACGCAACTCTGCTCCTCGTGGGTGGGGGCAAGATGGGGGGTGCCATGCTGTCGGGCTGGCTCGCCCGCGGCGTGGCGCCGGACCATGTCGCGGTGGTGGAGCCGGGGCCGGTGGCGGAGGCGCTGCGCCAAAAGCACGGCGTCGCGGTCCACCCGGGGGCGGAGGCGCTCGACCCCGCTTTTCGGCCCGACGTGGTCATCCTCGCGGTCAAGCCCCAGGTGATGGATGGCGCGGCGGCACCCTACCGGCGCTACGCCGGTCCCGCGACGTTCTTCCTCTCGATCGCCGCCGGCAAGACGATCGGCTATTTCCGCAGGCTTCTGGGCGAGGCTGCCCTCGTCGTGCGCGCCATGCCGAACACGCCGGCGGCGGTCGGGCGCGGCATGAGCGTCTGTTGTGCCGGGCCCGGCGTCACGCCAGCGCAACGGGAGCTCTCCTCATCGCTCTTGAGCGCGGTGGGCGAGGTCGCCTGGGTCGAGGACGAAGCCCTTATCGATGCTGTAACCGCCGTCTCGGGCGGCGGGCCGGCCTATGTCTTCCTGCTCGTCGAGTGCCTGACGGCAGCGGGCATCGCGGCAGGGCTGCCGGCCGAGCTCGCGCAGCGGATCGCGCGCGCCACGGTCGCCGGCAGCGGCGAGCTCCTGCGCCAGTCGCCGGAGCCGCCCGATGTGCTGCGTCAGAACGTGACGAGCCCCGGCGGCACCACCCTTGAGGCCCTCAAGATCCTCATGGCCCCCGACGGGCTGCAGCCGCTTTTCAATCGCGCGATCGCCGCCGCCACCCGCCGCTCGCGCGAGCTCGCGAGCTGAAGCGCCCGCGCGCAAGCTCGAGCGGAGGAAAGAGCCATGCCGGAGCCCTTAAGCCCGAGTGCGGCCAAGGTGCAGCAGGCCTTGCAGGCACTCGGTCTTGCCAACCAGGTGATCGAGCGCGCGCAATCGACGCGCAGCGCCGCCGAGGCGGCCGCGGCGCTCGGTTGCGCCGTCGGCCAGATCGCGAAGTCGATCGTCTTTCGCGCCAAGGGCTCCGGCCGTGCGATCCTCGTGGTGGCAAGCGGCCCCAACCGCGTGAACGAGCAGGCGATCGAGGCGCTCATCGGCGAGAAGCTCGGCAAGGCGGATGCGGAGTACGTGCGCGACCGCACCGGCTACGTCATCGGCGGCGTGCCGCCCCTCGGCCACGCCTCCAGGCTCGAGACCTTCATCGACCAGGACCTCACCCGCTTCCCGGAAATCTGGGCCGCGGCGGGCACGCCCAATGCCGTCTTCAAGCTCACACCCGCGGAGCTCCTGCGCATGACGGGCGGTCGGGTGGTGAGCATCGCCTAAGCGCAAGCCCCTCCCTTGGCCGCGCCGGGGGGAAGCCCTACTTAAGTAGGAGCCGTGCCCGGTAGCCTTCGGGGGCGTCCGAGCGCTTCGGCACGCGAGAGGGAGGACTGCGATGGCGAAGCCCAAGCGCGCGAGACAACCGGTCGACCCAGCCCGCCGCGTGGTGGAGTGCGCCTTGACCCTTGCCGCCGAGCGCGGCTGGCGCCGCGTGAGCCTCGGCGATATCGCGGCCGCCGCCAGGCTCTCGCTCGCCGAGCTTTACCGGCTCTATCCCTCGCGTGCGGCGATTCTCGCCGCCTTCGTGCGCCAGATCGACGCGGCGGTGCTCTCGGAAGGCGAGGCCGAGGGGGCGACGGCGCGCGAGCGGCTCTTCGATCTCCTGATGCGCCGCTTCGAGGCGTTGCGGCCCCACAAGGCCGGGGTCGAGGCCATCCTCAGGGACTGCGGCAGCGATCCGCTCGCCCTGCTTTGCGGCGGACCGCGGCTCAAGCGCTCGATGGGCTGGATGCTCGAGGCCGCGGGAGTGCCGAGCCACGGCCTCCTCGGGCTCGCCCGCGCCAAGGGCCTGGCCATCGTCTACCTGGCCACCATGCGCAGCTGGTTCGCCGACGACACGGCCGACATGAGCCGCACCATGGCGGCCCTCGACAAGCACCTGCGCCGGGCGGAAAGCCTCGCCGGGCTGTGCCGCCCGCGCGGGCGGCGGGGTGCTTCGGAGGCGGAGGCCGCGGCCACGTAGGGCCCTCGGCTGGCGCTCCTATGTTGCAGTGCAAAAAAAGCTTGACGCGGCGCCCCGCAAGGCCCATATTGTCAGTTATGTTGCAGTGCAACATAACCAGTTCCGAAGGAGGAACCCCCGATGTCCAAGCCCTTTAACCCGTTTGCCGAGCTCGACTTCAGCAAGTTCATGGCCGAGCTCAGGATCCCGGGCGTCGATTTCGATCAGGTCGCGTCCAGCTACCGCAAGAACCTCGAGGCGATGACCACGGCGAGCCAAGTCGCGGTCGAGGGCGCGCAGTCGGTCGTCAAGCGTCAGGCCGAGCTCCTGCGCGAGTCGATGGAGGAGTACGCCCAGCTGATGCGGCAATACTCCACACCGGCATCCGCCGAGGAGGCCGCCTCCAAGCATGCCGAGGCCGCCAAGCGCACGTTCGAGGCGACCCTCGCCCACATGCGCGAGATCAGCGAGATGATTGCCAAGACCAACCAGGAGTCGCTCGAGATCATCAACAAGCGCGTCTCGGAGCTGCTCGACGAGGTCAAGGCGCTGGCGACGAAGAAGAAGGTGAAGTCGGCCGCCTGAGGGCGCTCGGCGCAACGCCGCGCGATGAGGCCGCCCGCAGGAGGGCGGCCTTTGGCGCGTCCCTTGCCGGGGCCACGCCGCGATGATAGCGTGCGCGCCCATTCAAGCGGCGAGGCGGCGCGCGCGATGGCAGAGATTACTTACGCGGAGTTCGCGCGGGTCGATATCCGCGTCGGCACGGTCGTGGAGGCCGAGCCCCATCCCGAGGCGAAAAAACCCGCCTTCAAGCTCAGGGTCGATTTCGGGCCCGAGATCGGCATCAAGCGGACCTCGGCCCAAATCACCCGGCACTACACGCTCGGCGAGCTCGTCGGCCGCCAAGTCGCGGCCGTGGTCAACTTCCCGCCCAAGCAGATCGGCAAATTCCTGAGCGAGGTTCTGGTGCTCGGCTTTGCCGACGAGGCGGGCGAGGTGGTGCTGATCCAGCCGAGCCGCAGCGTGCCGAACGGCGGCAAGCTCTTCTGAGCGCCGCCCGCACGCGAGGAGTTGGCCCTACCCCGCTCAAGCATCGACCTGCTTCCTGGCCTCGACGGCGGCGACCGCCGCTTCGACCGTCGGCAACATGGCTTCTGCCACGGTGACGTTGGCGGTCTCGCTCAGGTGAGAAAAATCCAGGTATACGGGCTTGGCTTCATCGTCGAAGAGCGACGACAGGTCGACCACGTCCGGGGCACCCTTGAGATCGGGATGCCGGCGGAATGCGTCGTGGCTGGCGGCGACAAGCTGCCGTCTCTTGGCGATGTCGCGGGCTGCGGTCCTTTCCCATTTCAGCTCGTTTTCGGATTTGAGCTTCTTGGACGACAATACGGGTTGCCAGAAGAAGAGCGCATGGAACCCATATGCGCGTGCAAGCGCTCGGATCATCCGAACATTCGCCGCATAGATCTCGATCACCGCGCGGGCCAAGGGTGCTAACTGCTCCTCGCTCAGCAGGACGTGCCGGGATCGCGGCAGCGGGCCGCGCAAGTCAAGCCCGGTCCATTCCCGCAAGCGGCGCAGCGTGCGCGGCATGACCCCGGCAAAGGCCGCGCGCACGAGGTCGAGGCGGCGCTCCTCGCTCAACAAGGCAAACTCGGCTGAGCGCGCTTCCTCGGCCACGATCGCGTCCGGCCGGCCGGTCGCCTCGGCCGAGAAGACGTCGTTGACGCCGTCGTAGAATACGGCGACGTCCGGCGGACCTTCATGTTTCAACAATTGCTGCAGCATGATGAGCTCTTGCGTGACGATATAACCTGATTGGCCCTGATTGACCAAAATCACGCGATGACCGGCCGCCCTGAGGCGCCGCTGCAGCACGGCGGGAATGGTCCCTTCATCGCGCGCGCCCATCCCCCACATGGTCGAGCCGCCAAAGCAATGGATGCTGAGCGCCCCTTTTTCCCGGGTATCCGCACCCGGGGTCGCTCTTCGCCCCCGCTCATCGACATTGGTGTACACACCCCGGAAGGACCGCTGCCTCCAGTGCACGAAAGGCATCCAATCGAACTTGAGGGCGTAGCCGACCTCCGCGAAATAGTGTTCCGGCCAGTCAGCACCGGAGTAGGCATCGGCATTCGCGCGCTCGTCCGGCTTTCCCGCTCGCCCGTAGCGCAATCGGCGGTTCAATCGCTGGCATGCGGTAACGCCGAATTCGACGATCAGGACCGCTATGGCAATGATGGCCGCCACGTTCCACAGCGCGCCCAAGAATCGCAGGGAGAATTCCCACATCGTCCAGCCCCGGCGGCAAAGTTGCGTGAAGCTTGAGAGCGCCTGTCACGCCGCGCGTTTGAACCAGGCCGAGAGGTGGTGGCGCAGAAGGTCCCAGACGACGTGGCCGCCGCCCGTCACCCAGTTGAACTGCACCACCTTGCGCGGGCCGATGAAGAGCTTGTGGCCGTGGAAGGAGCGCTCGCTGCGGCGGAAGGCGAGCATGAGCCCGCCCTCGGGCGGCACCTCGACCGCGTAATCCTCGAGGTCGCGGCCCGAGCGCAGCAGGCGGAGCCGGCCGCCCTGGGGCTCCCACGGCTCGTTGAGATAGATGAGCACGGTGATGATCTTGCTCTTCGAGTCCGTATGGACGTTGCCGTCGCGCTCGCCGCATTGGCCGCGCACGGTGACCATGCTCGGCCGGCCCGCGAGGTCGACGCCGAACTTCGCCTCGATCGCCTTGCGGAACTCCGGGCCCTTGAGCTCGGCGAGGAAGGCGGCGAAGCCGTCGCCGTAGCTGAGCTCGCGCAAGGGGAAGCTGCCCGGCTTCTCGATCTTGGGATAGCTCTCCCGGATCGCCGCCAGCGTCTCCGGCCGCACGAAGCCGGGCACGACAATGAACTCGCACGGGTCTTTGGCGAGCGGCGTGTGGGCGAGACGCTCGAGGTCGATGAAGCTCATGGTGCGGTCTTGTCTCGGCATGTCTCTTCGTCTGACGGTCGCTGCGCGCGGCGGCACGCTATCACGATACGGCTCTCCTGGGAATCGCCCGCGAGGGTGCTGGCGCACCCCGACCGCTCAAAGCGGCAGCCGCAAGCGCGCGCGCAAGCCCCCCATAGGCGAGTTGTCGAGCAGGATGTCGCCGCCATGGGCGCGTACCACGTCGCGCGCGATGGTGAGCCCGAGCCCCACCCCGCCCGTCTCGATGTTGCGCGAGGGATCGAGGCGGAAGAAGGCGCCGAACACGGCGTCGCGCTGATCGGCCGGGATGCCGGGGCCGTCGTCGTCGACCAGGACCTCGACGACGTCCGCGCGCCGGCCCGCGCGCACCTGGACGTGCTTGCCGTAGCGCGCCGCGTTGAGGATGAGGTTGGTGAAGCAGCGCCGGATGGCGTCGAGCCGCACCGGGAGCACGAGATGCTCCTCGGTGTGGAGGTCGATCTCGGCTCCCTCCTTGCGCGCGCTCGCGACCACCTGCTCCAGCACCGCCGAGATGTCGGCGGGCTCGGGCGTGCCGGTGCCCTCGCCGCGCGCAAAGGCGAGATAGCCGTCGACCATCTTCTCCATTTCCTCCACGTCGGCCTTGAGCTCTTCGATCTCGGTACTGTCGCCCAGCATGGCGAGCTGCAGCTTCATGCGCGTGAGCGGCGTGCGCAGGTCGTGCGAGACGCCGGCGAGCATCTCGGTGCGCTGCTCGATTTGGCGCTTGATGCGATCGCGCATCTCGATGAAGGCCTGTGCCGCTTGGCGCACCTCGGCCGCACCCGCCGGGCGGAAATTGGGCACGTCGCGGCCCTTGCCGAAGCTGTTGGCGGCGGCGGCGAGGCGCCTGATCGGGCGCACCTGATTGCGCATGAAGATGGTGGCGATGGCCACCAGCACGAGCGAGGAGCCGACCATCCAAAGGGTGAAGATGTAGGTCGTCGGACTGAAGAGGCGCTTGCGGGTGGTGGTGGCGATGAGGACGCCGTCGGGCATCTGCACGCGAATCTCGATGTCGTGCTCGATGGCCGTTTCGCCGACGCGGAACGGCTTGCCGAGGCTCTCCTCGAGGGCCGGGGCGAGGATGTCTTCGATGTCCGCGGCGGCGCCGCCGGCCGGCTCGCTCGGCAGCTTGGCGCCGGCCTCGAAGCTCGCGTGGATTCCCAAGCGGGAATCCGCCGCCTCGAGGATCCAGCGCCGGTTCTCCGCGTCGGGGAAGCGCTGCAGGTGGTCGGCGATGAGGCCGACCTCGCCCGCAAGCGTGACCGCGAGCCTGCGCGTCACCGTGTCCCAATGGCGCTCGTAGAAAACGATGGTCGAGACGAGCTGCAGCAGCACGAGCGGCGTCACGATGATGAGGAGGGAGCGCCCGAGGAGCGTGCGCGGCAGATATCGCTTGAGCCACGTCATTGCCACCTCGCTCAGTCGGGCCGCAGCATGTAGCCCTTGCCGCGCACCGTGTGAAGGTAGCGCGGCGCGCGCGGATCCGGCTCGATCTTGCGCCTGAGCCGCGTCACCTGCACGTCGATCGCGCGCGTATTGCCCGAGACCTCGCTCTCACTCGCGAGGCGCTCGCGCGAGAGCGGCTGGCCGGCATGGCTCGCGAGGATGCGCAAGAGCCGCCCCTCGCTTTCGGTGAGCTTGATGGGCGCGCCGCCGCGGCTCAGCTCCTCGCGCTTGAGATCGAAGGCGCAGGCGCCGAGGCGGACATTGGTGATCGGCGCGAGGGCAGGCGGGGCGGGGATACGGGCGAGGATGCGCTGGATGCGGAGCACGAGCTCGCGCGGCTCGAAGGGCTTGGCGAGGTAATCGTCGGCGCCGCGCTCGAGGCCTTGGATGCGCTCCTCGGGCTCGCCCATGGCCGTGAGCATGAGGATGGGCACCTGGCTCTTGAGCCGGAGTGCCTCGGTGAAGTCGAAGCCGCTTTGCCCGGGCATCATCACGTCGAGCACGATGAGATCGAAGGCGAGGCTCTCGAGCCGCGCCCAGGCCTCCGCGGCATCGGCCGCGACCGTGACGCGGAAGCCGCGCTCGGCCAGGTAGCGGCGCAACAGCTCGCGCAGGCGCTTGTCGTCGTCGACGACCAGGATGTGCGACGGCTCTGTGGACATGCGCGATTATACCCCGGTCGGGGATCGGACGCGTATGCGAAAAAGCAGGCGCAACGCCGCAGGAGCGCGGACTCATCGGCACTACCCCCCACCCTACCCTCCCCCTCAAGGGGGGAGGGAATGTGCACATGCCACAAAAACTTCCCCCTCCCCCTTGAGGGGGGAGGGCGGGGAGGGGGTGACGCTCGATTTATGATAGCTGGCTAGCGCTCCCGGAAGCGCGCCTGGTCGCGCTCGTTGATGAGCTGGAGCAAGACCTGGCGGAAGCCCTCGACCGCGTCGGCGCCGGCTTGCCGGAAGGCGCGGGCGAAGCGCTCGCGCTGGCGCAGCGTCAGGGCCTGCTCGAGCTCGCGGCCCTTGTCCGTGAGCTCGAGGCGGCGTTGGCGCCGGTCGGTCGGCCCGGGCCGCTGCACCACGACCCCGTCGCGCACGAGCTGGCTCAAGACCCGCGACAGACTCTGCTTGGTGATCTTGAGAATATTGAGAAGCTCGGTGACACTGATCCCGGGATAGCGGCCGACGAAATAGACGACGCGATGATGCGCGCGGCCGTAGTCGTATTTGGCAAGCAGCATATCCGGCTCGACGGAGAAGTCCCGATAGGCGAAAAAGAGAAGCTCCATGCCGCGGCGGAGCTCCTCCTCGCGCAGGAACAACTGATTGAAGCCGGACTTTAAGTCAGCCATGTTGACGTATATGCCGTGGAATGCTACCTGAGGCAAGGGGTCGCTGACCGCGCGTGTCCGCCCCGAAGCAGCGAACGACGGAACCGGAACAGCGAACGGAAGACGCCACACATGTCTCTCATTCCCTTCGACGACCGTGACGGCACCATCTGGTTCGATGGCCATCTCGTCCCTTGGCGCGATGCGAAACTGCACGTGTTGAGCCACGGGCTGCATTACGCGAGCTGCGTGTTCGAGGGCGAGCGGGTCTATGCCGGCACCATCTTCAAGGTGAGCGAGCACAGCGAGCGGCTCGCCGCCTCGGCGCGGATTCTCGATTTCGAGATTCCGTGGTCGGTCGCGGAGGTCGACAAGGCGTGCAACGAGGTAGTGGTCGCCAACAACATCTCGGACGGCTATGTGCGGCCGATCGCCTGGCGCGGCAGCGAGATGATGGGCGTGTCGGCGCAGTCGAGCAAGATTCACCTGGCGATCGCGGCGTGGCCCTGGCCCTCCTACTTCTCGCCCGAGGCGCGGCTCAAGGGGATCCGCATGTGCTGGGCGAAGTATGCGCGTCCGTCGCCGCACACGGCACCCACCGGGAGCAAGGCGGCGGGGCTCTATATGATCTGCACGATCAGCAAGCACGCGGCGGAGCGCGCGGGCTATGCGGACGCGCTCATGCTCGACTGGCGCGGCCAGATCGCCGAGGCGACGGGGGCCAACATCTTCCTCGTGCGCAACGGCGAGCTGCACACGCCGACCCCCGACTGCTTCCTGAACGGGATTACGCGCCGCACCGTGATCGCACTCGCCGAGGAGCACCAGATCAAGGTCGTCGAGCGCGCCATCATGCCGAGCGAGCTCTCGACCACGCAGGAGGTCTTCATCTGCGGCACCGCCGCCGAGGTGACCCCCGTCGCCGAGATCGGCGAATACCAGTTCAAGGTCGGGCCGGTCACGCGCATGCTCATGGAAAACTACGACAAGCTCGTGCGCCGCGGGGGCAAGAGCAAGGCGGCCTGAGGCGCTCCTTTCCCCCTCCCGGACTCTCTATTGGCGCTGCTATCCGTGCCCGCCGTGGAGGATGTGCTCGCGCACGCCGGTATCGTAGGCGAGGCCTTGGGCGGTGAGCACCGCACCCATCGGATAGAGCGAGCGGATGAGCCCCTTGCGCTCGAGCACCGCGTACACGGCGGGATTTGTCAGCCCCGTCGCGTCGCGCGCAGCCACGGCGAAGTCGCCGACGTGGAAATGGTCGCCGTGGGGGGCCGGGAGCTGCGAGACCATGACGTCCTCGCCGCGCCGCGTGGCATGCTCGGGATGGCGCGCGAGCTCCTGCAGCAATGCGAGCGTCTTGAGCTGCAGCGGATTGAGCTTGAGCGGGTTGCGCTTGGCGGCCATGGCGGTCCCCTCTCTCACGTGACGGCGGCGCGGCTCTGGAACTCTGCGCGTTGCCACGCAGCTTCCGCCATCACCCTCCTCAAGTGCTCGACGGCATCCCAGACGTCGACGTAGCGGAGATAGACAGGCGCGAAGCCGAAGCGCATGTAGTCGGGCGCGCGGAAGTCGCCGATCACGCCGCGCGCGATGAGCGCCTGCACGATGGCATAGCCGTCTCTGTGGCGCAGCGAGACCTGGCTGCCGCGCCGCACGGCCTCTCGCGGGCTCGCGAGGGTGAAGCCGAAGGTGCTGCAGCGCTCCTCGATAAGGCGGATGAAGAGCTCGGTGAGGGCCGTCGATTTGGCGTTGAGCGCGGCGAAGTCGGCCGCGAGCATGGCGTCGACGCCGCACTCGAGCGCTGCCAGGCCGAGCACGGAGGGCGTGCTGCACACCGTGCGCGCGATGCCCGCTGCCGGACGATAATGCGGCTCGAAGGCGAAGGGATCGGCATGGCCGAGCCAGCCCGTGAGCGGCTGCTCGAGGGCCTCCTGCAGGCGCCTGGCGACGTAGAGGAAGGCGGGTGCCCCCGGGCCGCCGTTGAGATATTTATAGCCGCAGCCGACCGCGAGATCGGCTCGGCAGCGGTCGAGTGCCACCGGCACAGCACCAGCACTGTGGCAGAGGTCCCACAGCATAAGCGCCCCTTTCGCCTGCGCGTGCGCGGTAATCCCAGCCATGTCATGGATCTCGGCCGTCTTGAAGTCGACGTGGGTCAGGCTCACGACCGCCACGTCGCCGTCGATCGCGTCCAAGATCTCGTCCTTCTCGACGAGGCGCAAGCGATAGCCGCTGCCGAGGAGCTCGGCCAAGCCCTGGGCGATGTAGAGATCCGTCGGGAAATTGCCCGCCTCGGAGAGGATGGTCTTGCGCCCGGGCTTGAGCCGGAGTGCGGCCGCGAGCAGCTTGAAGAGGTTGATCGAGGTGGTGTCGACCGCGACGACCTGGCCGGGCTCGGCACCCACGAGGCGGGCGATCTTCTCGCCGACGCGGGATGGAAGCGCCATCCAGCCGTGCTGGCGCCAGCCCTTGATGAGGTCCTTGCCCCACTCGGCCTCGATCACCTGGGCAACGCGCGCCGCCGTCGCCTTGGGCAGCGCACCGAGCGAATTGCCGTCGAGATAGAGGATTCTTTCGGGGAGGGTGAACCGCTCGCGCAATGGTGCCAACGCGTCGCGCGCATCGAGGCTCTCGAGGTCGGCGCGGATAAGGGGTGCCATCTGGATCATCGCTCGAGGCTCCCGGGCATGGCGGCGACGCTAGCTTGGGGAAAGCGGACGCCGCGCGCAAGGGGGGCGGGCCCCAGATCGGGACGAGTTGCCCTAGCCTTCCCCTCTCCTCCTTCAGGAGGAGAGGAGAATCTTTGCGGCAACCTTTTGCCGCGCGATATAATAACGGGCCATGGACGATTTCCCGAAGCGGACGCTCGAAGACTGGCGGGCTTCAGCGAGCGAGGAGCTCGCAGGCGCCTCGCCCGAAAAGCTCGCCTGGGAGACGCCCGAGGGGCTCACGGTCAAGGCGCTTTACACGGCAGCGGACCTCGAGGGCCTCGAGGCGGTCGCCACGCTGCCGGGCTTCCCGCCTTACCTGCGCGGCCCGCGCGCCACCATGTACGCGAACCGGCCGTGGACGGTGCGCCAGTACGGCGGCTTCTCCACGGCCGAGGCGACCAACGAGTTCTTCAAGCGCAACTTGGCTGGCGGGCAGACCGGCCTCTCGGTCGCTTTCGATCTCGCCACCCATCGCGGCTATGATTCGGACCACCCTCGCGTCGTCGGCGACGTCGGCAAGGCGGGGGTCGCGATCGATTCCGTCGAGGACATGAAGATCCTCTTCCGCGACATCCCGCTCGACAAGGTGAGCGTGTCGATGACCATGAACGGCGCCGTGCTGCCGGTGATGGCCTCCTTCATCGTCGCGGGCGAGGAGCAGGGAGTGCCGGCGGCGAAGCTCTCCGGCACCATCCAGAACGACATCCTCAAGGAGTTCATGGTCCGCAACACCTACATCTATCCGCCCGGCCCCAGCATGCGCATCGTGGCCGACGTGATCGAGTACACCGCGAAGCACATGCCGAGGTTCAACTCGATCTCGATCTCCGGCTATCACATGCAGGAGGCGGGGGCCACGGCGGTGCAGGAGCTCGCCTTCACGCTCGCCGACGGGGTCGAGTACGTGCGCGCGGCCTTGAGCCGCGGCCTCGACATCGACGAGTTCGCCCCGCGTCTCTCCTTCTTCTTCGCGATCGGCATGAATTTCTTCATGGAGATCGCCAAGCTGCGCGCGGCGCGGCTCATCTGGGCGCGGCGCATGGCGCCGTTCAAGCCCAGGAACGCGGTCTCGCTGGCGCTACGCACCCATTGCCAGACCTCGGGCGTGAGCCTGACCGAGCAGGACCCCTACAACAACGTGGTGCGCACCACGATCGAGGCGCTGGCGGCGGTGCTCGGCGGCACCCAGTCGCTCCACACCAACGCCTTCGACGAGGCCTTGGCATTGCCCACGCCGGCCTCGGCGCGGATCGCGCGCAACACCCAGCTCATCATCCGCGACGAGACGGGCATTCCCAAGGTGATCGATCCGCTCGGCGGCAGCTTCTACCTCGAGAGCCTGACCGCGAGCCTGGCCAAGGCGGCGAGCGAGCTCATCGAGGAAGTCGAGGCGATGGGTGGGATGACCAAGGCGGTCGAATCGGGCATGCCCAAGCTGCGCATCGAGGAGGCGGCGGCGCGCAGGCAGGCGCGCATCGACCGCGGCGAGGAGATCATCGTCGGCGTCAACCGCTATCGCCCCGAGGAGAAGACGGACGTCGAGGTGCTCGACATCGACAACACGCAGGTGCGCGAGGCGCAGGTCCTGCGCTTGAAGCAGATCCGCGCCGCGCGCGACGAGCAGCACTGCAAGGCAGCCCTCGACGCCCTCGCCGAAGCGGCCGCGCGCGGGGAGGGCAACCTGCTCGAGCTCTCCGTCCAGGCGGCGCGCGCGCGCGCGAGCGTGGGCGAGATCTCGGATGCGCTCGAGCGCGTCTTCACCCGCCATCGCGCCGTGGTGCGCTCGATCTCCGGGGTCTATGGGGCTGCCTACGCGGGCGATGAGGGCTTCAAGCGCGTGCAGCGTGAGGTCGAGGCCTTCGCCCAAGAGGAAGGCCGCCGGCCGCGCCTGCTCGTGGTCAAGCTCGGCCAGGACGGCCATGACCTGGGTGCCAAGGTGATCGCCACGGCCTTTGCCGATCTCGGCTTCGATGTCGACATCGGCCCGCTCTTCCAGACCCCCGAGGAGGCGGCGCGCCAGGCGATCGAGAACGATGTGCATGTCGTCGGCGTGTCGAGCCAGGCGGCCGGGCACAAGACGCTCGTGCCGGCGCTGCTCGAGCGCTTGCGCGCCGAGGGGGCGGACGACATCCTCGTCGTCTTGGGCGGCGTGGTGCCGCCCCAGGACTACGACTTACTGCGCGCGCAGGGGGTCGCCGCCATCTACGGCCCCGGCACCAACATCCCGCTCGCCGCGAGCGAGATCCTCTCGCTCATCCGCCGCCGGCGCAAGGCGGCGTGAGGGGCCGGCGCGGCGGAGGCACCTCCTCACCCCACCCTCTCCTCCTGAAGGAGGAGAGGGACGAAAGCGGGGAGAGGATCGGTGAGGGGACTGGCGCGCCGATGCCCGGCCCATTACCTTCTCCGCCATGACGCCGCCCCCAAAAGAGACCTCGACGCGCCAGTCCGCCACGGACGCCTGGCGCACGATCCGCACGCTCCTGCCCTACCTCTGGCCCAAGGGATCGGCCGAGCTCAAGGTGCGGGTGGTGACGGCGCTTCTCTTCCTCCTTGCCGCCAAGCTCTGCAACGTCTACGTGCCCATGCTCTACAAGCGCGCGGTCGACAGCTTGAGCCAAGGGGCGGGCGGTCACGTCACGGCGGCGGCAGTGGCGGCTGCCGGCGTGCCGATCGCCATTATCCTCGCCTACGGCCTCGCGCGCGTGATGGCGCTCGTCTTCGGCGAGCTCAGGGACGCGGTCTTCGCCAAGGTCGCGGCGCGCGCCATCCGGCAAGTGGCGCTCCGCACCTTCGTGCATCTCCACCGCCTGGCACTGCGCTTCCACCTCGACCGCCGCACCGGCGGCATGGTGCGCTCGATCGAGCGGGGCACGACGGGGATCGAGTTCGCGCTCAGCTTCATGCTCTTCAACATCCTGCCGACCCTCGTCGAGATCGGCCTCGTCTGCGGCGTGCTGTGGGCGCTCTTCAATTTCTGGTTCGCCTTCGTCACCTTCATCACCATCGCGGGCTACATCGCCTTCACCCTCGCCGTCACCGAGTGGCGCACCAAGTACCGGCGCCGGATGAACGAGAGCGACCAGGAGGCGAATACCAAGGCGATCGACAGCCTGCTCAACTACGAGACGGTCAAGTACTTCGGCAACGAGGCGCACGAGGCGGGGCGCTACGAGCAGGCCCTCGCGCGTTACGAGCGGGCCTCGATCCAAAGCAAGGTGACGCTCTCGCTCCTCAACGTCGGCCAGGCGGCGATCATCGCGGTGGGGCTCACGGTCATCATGGTGATGGCCGGAGCGGGGGTCGTCGCCGGGCGGATGACGATCGGCGACTTCGTGCTGGTCAACACCTACCTCATCCAGCTCTACATCCCGCTCAATTTCCTCGGCTTCGTCTACCGCGAGATGCGCCAGTCGCTCATCGACATGGAGGCGATGTTCCGCCTCCTCAAGATCGAGGCCGAGATCGAGGATGCGCCCGACGCAAAGCCGCTTCAGCCGCGAGGCGGGGAGGTCGTCTTCGACCATGTCTTCTTCGGCTACGACGCGCGCCGGCCCATCCTCAAGGACGTCTCCTTCACCGTACCGCCCGGCAGGACGGTCGCCATCGTGGGGCCGAGCGGGGCGGGCAAATCGACCATCTCGCGCCTGCTCTTCCGCTTCTACGAGGTGAGCGGCGGCCGGCTCCTCGTCGACGGCCAGGACGTGCGCCGCGTGACGCAGGCGAGCTTGCGAGCCGCGATCGGCATCGTGCCGCAGGACACCGTCCTCTTCAACGACACCATCTACTACAACATCGCCTATGGCCGGCCCGGGGCGACGCGGGCGGAGGTCGAAGAGGCGGCGCGGCTCGCGCGCATCCACGATTTCATCTTGAGCCTGCCCGACGGCTACAAGAGCATGGTGGGCGAGCGCGGCCTCAAGCTCTCGGGCGGGGAGAAGCAGCGCGTCGCGATCGCGCGCACGATCTTGAAGCGCCCGCTCATCCTGCTCTTCGACGAGGCGACCTCGGCACTCGACTCCAAGACGGAGCGGGAGATCCAGGCCTCCTTGCGCGAGGTCTCGACCGACCACACTACGCTCGTGATCGCGCACCGCCTCTCGACCGTGATCGAGGCGGACGAGATCCTCGTGCTCGAGGAGGGCCGCATCGTCGAGCGCGGCCATCACGCCGAGCTGCTCGCGCGCGGCGGCACCTATGCCGCGATGTGGCGGCGCCAGCAGGAAGCGGCCGAGCTGGGCCTCGCCGAGCCGGAGGAGCTGAGGGCCGCGGCGGGCAGCTGACAAAGCCGTAAGCCGCGCCACTTCCTCACCCTCCCGTCCCTTCGGGACGGGTCCCTCCCTCTCCCGCTGCTGCGGGAGAGGGGCCGGCGCACATAGCCCCTCGCCCGTTTACGGGAGAGGGAGGGGCCCAGCGCGCAGCGCTGGGAGGGTGAGGGACGGCCACCACAGCGGAAGTGCGCTCTCCCATGGCAGACTCTGCCGATTTCGGCTAGGAAGACGCCATGAGTGCCGAGCGATCCACGGGCGGCAAGCGCACGGCCAAGGCGGAGGGCTCGGGCGAGATCGAGCGGCTGGCCGCCGCCGTCGAGCGGGGCGAGCGCCGCGCGCTCGCGCGCTCCATCACGCTTGTCGAATCGACGCGCGCCGATCATCGCGCCAAGGCGGAAGCGCTCTTAGCACGGCTCATGCCGGCAACCGGCAACGCGATCCGCGTCGGCATCTCGGGCTCCCCTGGGGTGGGAAAATCGACTTTCATCGAGGCCTTCGGCCTTCACCTGATCGGCCAGGGCCGCCGCTTGGCCGTGCTCGCGGTCGACCCCTCCTCCAAGCGCGGCGGCGGCTCGATCCTCGGCGACAAGACGCGCATGGAGAAGCTCGCGGTCGAGCCCGCGGCCTTCATTCGGCCCTCGCCCACGGGAGGTGCTCTCGGCGGTGTCGCTCGCCGCACGCGCGAGGCGATCCTTGTCGCCGAGGCCGCGCGCTTCGATGTCGTCATCGTCGAGACGGTCGGCGTCGGCCAGTCGGAGACCGCGGTCGCCGACATGGTCGACATGTTCATCCTCCTTTTGCAGCCCGCGGGCGGGGACGAGCTGCAAGGCTTGAAGCGCGGCATCATCGAGCTTGCCGACCTCCTCGTCGTCAACAAGGCGGACGGCGAGCTTACGGCGGCCGCCGCGCGCGCCGCGGCCGACTACCGCCGGGCGCTGCAGCTCATCATGCCGCACTCGCCCAACTGGCGCACGCCGGTCAAGCTCGCCTCGGCCCTCACGGGGAAAGGCATCGCGGACGTGTGGCACAGCGTCGAGCAGTATCGCGACGCCCTGACGGCGAGCGGCGAGCTCGCCGCCCGGCGCGCCGAGCAGGCGCGCGCCTGGCTCTCGAGCGAGCTCGCGGAGGGGCTGCTCGCCGCGCTCAAGAGCCATCCCGAGGCCGGCGCCGTCGCGCGCAGGATCGAGGCCCAGGTGACCGCGGGCAAGCTCAGCCCGACGGCCGCCGCGGCCCGGCTGCTCGAGGCGTTCCGGGGCAAGGCCGGCTGAGCATTTGTCCACAGCTTCGCTGCGGTTATCCCGAACGAGCGCCCCGAGCAATGCGGGGATAAACTGCTTACGGGCTGAAATTCAAACGCTTACGAGAACACGCCTTGTGCATGATTTGGCGCTCAAGCGATGTCCGCACCATGAGGCTCAACCGTTGGATTCAAACCGGGCATCGCCTATGGTGAGGGGGCTCGCGTGGCGCAGCAGTCGCGAGCCAAGGACTCGAGACCATGGCTGACAGCCTCTTCCCCGCTTCCTCGACGCACATGAGCCAGCCGCCCCGGCACACGACCGGCATCCTGCCCTATCAGGCGCTCAAGGAGCTCATCCGCAACAAGGAGATCATGGCGGCGGCCGAGTTCTCCGAGCAGCAGGTCCAGCCGGCCTCGGTCGATCTCCGCCTCGGCTCCGTCGCCTATCGCGTGCGCGCGAGCTTTCTCCCGGGCGAGGGCTACACGGTCAAGCAGAAGATCGATCTCTTCGGCATGCACAAGATCGATCTCACCCAGGGGGCGGTGCTCGAGACGGGCTGCGTCTATATCGCCCCGCTGTTGGAATACGTGGCCCTCTCGAGCCGCATCTCGGGGCTTGCCAATCCCAAGAGCTCGGTCGGGCGCCTCGACATCTTCACCCGCCTCATCACCGACCACGCGAGCGAGTTCGACCGCATCCGTCCGGGCTACGCGGGCCCGCTCTACGCGGAGATCTCGCCGCGCACCTTCTCGATCGTCGTGCGCCAGGGCTCGCGCCTCAATCAGCTGCGCGTGCGCCGCGGCTCGCCGAGCTACAGCGACGCCGAGCTCTTCCGCCTGCAGGAGCAGCTCCAACTCGTCGACCGCCCGCTCGAGGCGCGGCACGTCCAGCGCGGGCTGCCGGTGACCGTCGATCTCTCGGGCGAGCCGGGTGCCGACCTCATCGGCTTCCGCGCCAAGAAGCACGCCGATCTCATCGACCTCGACAGGATCGCCCACTACGATCCGCTCGACTATTGGGAGCCGATCGCGGCGGGGCGCGAGCGCGCGATCATCCTCAACCCCGACGACTTCTACGTCCTCGCCTCGAAGGAGGCGGTCAACGTGCCGCCCGACCACGCCGCCGAGATGGTCGCCTACGACACACTCGTGGGCGAGTTCCGCGTCCACTACGCCGGCTTCTTCGACCCCGGCTTCGGCCATGCCGGCGAGGGCGCCCAAGGCACGCGCGCGGTGCTCGAGGTGCGCTCGCACGACGTGCCCTTCATGATCGAGGACGGCCAACTGGTGGGGCGCCTCGTCTACGAGCGGTTGACCGATGTGCCCGACAAGCTCTACGGCCCGGCCATCGGCTCCTCCTACCAGCGCCAGGGCCTGCAGCTCTCCAAGCAGTTCAAGCCTTACGCCTGAGTGACCCCCACTCTCAGAAGACAAATTCCCTCTCCCGCTTGCGGGGTCGAGCCGCAAGGCGGATCGACGAAGGGGCCCATTCCGAAGGGATGGGAAGGGTGAGGGAATGCCAGATGTCGGGGTCGTCCCTCACCCTCCCAGCGCTACGCGCCGGGTCCCTCCCTCTCCCGCGAAGCGGGAGAGGGGTTAGCGCCCCTTGACGCGCCGCCGCCGAATCTGTAATAAGCGCGCTCTCGCTTTCCGCTCAAAGGGATCGTCTCATGTCGCGACGTTGCATGATGACCGGCGTCGGCGTCCAGTATGGCAACAACGTGAGCCATGCCAACAACCGCACGCGGCGCCGCTTCCTGCCCAATCTGCAGCGCACCTCCTTGATGAGCGATGCGTTGGGCACGACCGTGCGCGTGCGGCTTGCCACCTCGGCCTTGAGGACGATCGAGCACCGCGGCGGTCTCGACGCCTTTCTCCTCTCCAGCCCCGACGCGGCACTCTCGGACGAGGCGAGGCGCTTGAAGCGCCGCATCGAGCGGGCGAAGGCGAAAAGCGCCTCCGCCTGAGGGGTGCAGCGCGGACGTCGCTGTCAGAAGGCCCGCCCCAAGCGGGCCTTTCGCTTTTGTCGGACCTGCTCCCGCCTCACGCAAGTGTGACGATGACCCGGCGGGCACCTGTGGTTAAGCTTCTCCCGAACGCCTTCTAAAGGGAGGGGGCCATGCAGATTTCGCGCAGGAGCATCGTCAAGGGGATCGCGGGCGGCGTGCCGCTCGCGACCATTCTCGCCGACCCCGGGCTCGCGCGCGCGGTTGCCGCCGGGCTCGAGACGGTGAGCCTCACGACCGCGAGCGGACGCAATGTGAGTGCGGCACTTGCCTTGCCTGCGAAGACGCCGGCGCACGCCGTTCTCCTCATCCACGAATGGTGGGGCTTGAACGACCAGATCAAGTCCGTCGCCGCCGAGTTCGCCAAGGACGGCTATACCGCACTCGCCGTCGACCTCTTCAACGGCAAGGTCGCCACCACGGCAGAGGAGGCCAAGGCGCTCATGAGTGCTACCGACCCCCAGGCGGCGACCGACACGCTCGTGAGCTGGATCGCCTGGCTCAAGAAGAACCCCAAGGTGAACGGCAAGGTGGCCACGATCGGCTGGTGCTTCGGCGGCGGCTGGTCCTTGAACGCCTCCCTCGCCACCCCCGTCAACGCCACCGTGATCTACTACGGCAACGTCAAGAAGACGGCGGCCGATCTCGCCTCGCTCAAGAGCCCGGTGCTCGTGCACTACGGCGTTCAGGACAAGTACATCAATACCGAGATGGTCGATGGCTTCAAGGCGGCGGCCAAGGAGGCGCATAAGCACGTCACGGTCTACGCTTATGACGCCAACCACGCCTTCGCCAACCCGACCGGTGCCGCCTATCCCTACGTCAAGGAGGCGGCCGAGCTCGCCTGGAAGCGCACGCTCGTGTTCTTGAAGAAATACGATTGAGCGCGCTGCTGAGGATCGAGAACAGCTCCCGGCACACCCTCACCCTGACCCTCTCCCTTTGAAGAGGGAGAGGGAAAGTTGTCATCCCTCGCCCCCTTCAGGGGGAGAGGGAAGGGGCCCCGGCGGGCCAAAGGCCCGCTTCTTCTGCATCATGCATAAGAGGCGCGCTACGCGCGCCGGGCGAAGCGATGCGAAGGGTGAGGGGAGCTTCCTCAGCCGCGCGCGCGGATGCCGCGGCGGGGAGGTGCCGTGCGGGGGGTGCCGCCGCTCCCCTTGGCCGACTGCTCGTCGAAGAGCTCGGTGAGCTTCTCCATCATCGTGCCGCCGAGCTGCTCGGCGTCCACGATGGTGACGGCGCGGCTGTAGTAGCGGGTCACGTCGTGGCCGATGCCGATGGCGACGAGCTCGACCGGCGAGCAGGCCTCGATCCAGTCGATCACGTCGCGCAAGTGGCGCTCGAGGTAGTTGCCGGGATTGACCGAGAGCGTCGAGTCGTCGACCGGTGCCCCGTCCGAGATGACCATGAGGATGCGCCGCTGCTCGGTCCGTGCGACCAGCCGGTTGTGCGCCCACAGAAGCGCCTCGCCGTCGATGTTCTCCTTGAGGATGCCCTCGCGCAGCATGAGGCCGAGGCTCTTGCGCGCGCGCCGCCAGGGCGCGTCGGCCGCCTTGTAGATGATGTGGCGCAGGTCGTTGAGCCGGCCGGGGTTGGACGGCTTGCCGTCGGCCAGCCACTTCTCGCGTGCCTGCCCGCCCTTCCAGGCGCGGGTGGTGAAGCCGAGGATCTCGACCTTGACCGCACAGCGCTCGAGCGTGCGCGCGAGAATGTCCGCACTCATCGCCGCGACCGTGATGGGCCGGCCGCGCATCGAGCCCGAGTTGTCGATGAGGAGGCTCACCACCGTGTCGCGGAAGTCGGTCTCGCGCTCGACCTTGTAGGAGAGCGGATAGACCGGGTTGACGACCACGCGGGAGAGGCGTGCCGTATCGAGAATCCCCTCGTCGACGTCGAAGTCCCAGGCGCGCTGCTGCTTGGCGAGCAGCTTGCGCTGGAGCCGGTTGGCGAGACGCGTGATGACGCCCTGGAGGTGCGAGAGCTGCTGGTCGAGGTGCATCCTGAGCCGCGCCAGCTCCTGCGGGTCGCACAGCTTGTCCGCGTCGATCAGCTCGTCGAACTGGGTGGTGTAGGCGCGATAGGGCGGCTCGCCGCGCGCGTTGCGCAGGTCGCTCTTCGGACGGAAGGAGCGGCCCGGCCGCGTCGAATCGTCGTCGCCGGCCCCCGGCATCATCTCGCCGTCGGCCTCGCCGGTTTCGGCCTCGCTGCCGTCGCGGCCCGCACCCTCCTGCACCTCCTGGGTGATGCCCGAGGCGGCACTCGAGCCCTCGCTGTCGCCGGCCTCCGAATCCGCGTCGGCGGCGTTCTCGTCGCTTTCGGAATTCTCGTCGTCCTCCATCTCGTTCTCGGAGGAGTCCTGCTCGTCGAGCTCGAGATCGCGGATGAGCTGGCGCGCCGCATCGGCATAGAGCCTTTGGCTCTCAAGGCAGTGGCCTAGCTGGGCGAGACCCTTGCCGACCTTGCTCTCGAGCGAGCTGCGCCAGAGGTCGACCATGTGGCGCGCGGTCGGCGGCGGGCTCTCGCCGGTGAGCGCCTCGCGCGCGAGGAGGCCGACCACGTCGGCGAGGGGCGCATCCTCCTTGGCGCGGACGCGGTGAAAGCCCCGCTGGCGGCATTCCTCGACGCGCGCCGCCGCGAGGTTGCTCTGCACGCCCGCCATGTGGCGCGCGCCGAGCGCTTCCACGCGGACCTGCTCGATGGCGTCGAAGATGGCGCGCGAGGTCGGGCCCGAGGGCTGGCGCTTGGCGTGCAGCTCCGCGTCGTGATGGCGCAGGCGCAGGGCGAAGCTGTCGGCCTCGCCGCGCACGACGGCCGCCTCGTCCGCCGGCAGCTCGCGCGAGGGCATGGGAAGACGCGCCTGGTTGCCGGAGAGCGACGGGCGATCGGGCGAGAAGCTGACGTTCGCCTCGGGCTCGCATGAGATCGCCCGCATCGCCGCGGCAGTGACCTGGCGGAACTCCTCGAGCGGATTGTCGCGGCTGCGGTCGTTCGCCATCGGGCCTACGCGTGATGCGCCTTGACCAAGGACTCGGTCAGCTCCGTGCCGAAGCAGCGCTGGTAATACTCCGCGACCACCGCGCGCTCCGCCTCGTCGCACTTGTTGAGGAAGGTGACGCGGAAGCCGAAGCCGATGTCGTGGAAAATCTCCGCGTTCTCCGCCCAGGTGAGCACCGTGCGCGGCGACATGACGGTGGAGATGTCGCCCGCGATGAAGCCGCTGCGGGTGAGCTCGGCGAGCTGGACCATGGCGTCGATCTGCTTGCGGCCCTCCTCGCTGTCGTAGTGCGGCGCCTTGGCGAGCACGATCGCCATCTCCTCGTCATGCGGGAGGTAGTTGAGCGTGGCGACGATGTTCCAGCGGTCCATCTGGCCCTGGTTGATCTGCTGCGTGCCGTGGTAGAGGCCGGTGGTGTCGCCGAGCCCGATCGTATTGGCGGTGGCGAAGAGGCGGAAGGCGGGATGCGGCCGGATCACGCGGTTCTGGTCGAGGAGCGTCAACTTGCCCTCGACCTCGAGCACGCGCTGGATCACGAACATCACGTCCGGACGCCCCGCGTCGTACTCGTCGAACACGAGTGCGGTCGGATGCTGGAGCGCCCAGGGGAGCAGGCCCTCGCGGAACTCCGTCACCTGCTTGCCGTCGCGGATGACGATCGCGTCCTTGCCGACGAGATCGATGCGGCTGATGTGGCTGTCGAGATTGACGCGGATGCAGGGCCAGTTGAGGCGCGCCGCCACCTGCTCGATGTGCGTCGATTTGCCGGTGCCGTGGTAGCCCGCGATGATGACGCGGCGGTTGTAGGCGAAGCCGGCCAGGATCGCGAGCGTGGTGTCGCGGTCGAAGCGGTAGACCTCGTCGAAGTCCGGCACCAGCTCGCTCGGCCGGCTGAAGGCCGGGACTTCCATGTCGACATCGATCCCGAAGGTCTGCCGCACGGAGACCTTGATGTCGGGGAGGTCGATCGGCGGGGTTTCGAGTTTCCCCGAAGGCATGGTGGCGCTCATTTAGTCTGTCCAACGGTTGTGGAGGATGAAATCGCTATCACGCGGCGAGGCTGCTCTTCAAGGTGGTGTAGGCCTGGTTGATGACTTTCAAGCGCTCCTCCGCAACCTTGTCGCCACCGTGTCGATCAGGGTGGTGGAGCTTCACCAGCTCCTTGTAGCGCGCCTTGAGCTCCTTGAGGGTGACCGGCCCCGCGAGCTCGAACGTCGCAAGGGCCTCCGCCTCTTCCCTCGGCCGCGCGCGCTCCGCGGCCTCCCGCTCGGACTTGCGCTCCTCCTCGAAGAGATCGAAGAAGTCGCGCAGCCTGGCCTGATTGAAGCGCCCGGCGCGGAACGCACCGATGCCGAGCGGCCAAGTGGGGCGCTCCCACACCGTGTCGCGCCGGAGATGCAGCTCGATCTGGCGCTCGTCCATGCCTGCGAAATAGTTCCAGCGCTGGTTATAGTCGCGCACGTGCGCGAGGCAGAACCAATAGTAGTCGGTCAAGCGCTCGCGGTCCTTGGGCGCGCGGTAGAGGCCCTCCTCGGCGCATTCCGGATGATCGCAGCGGCGCAGACTCGGCCGCGCTTCCGCAGCCCATGGATCCATGCCGATGTAGGCCTGTCTGTGCATAGGCCCAGTATGGGGCGGCCGGGCGCGTCAAGCAAGCCTGCGCTCCGGGGAGCCGGCAGCACCCGGCCACCTTGACGGGCGGCGCCCGAGATTGCACTTCTGAAGCATTACAAGGACCTTCCACGGGGAGAAAGCCATGCGCGTCGAGGCACGCATCCGCGCCAAGCTCAGCGAGGCGCTTCAGCCCGAGCGGCTCGCGGTCATCGACGAATCGGCGCGCCACGCCGGCCACGCCGGTGCCAGGCCCGGGGGAGAGACGCACTTCCGCGTCGAGATCGTCTCGGCCGCCTTCGAGGGTGCGGGGCAGCTCGCCCGCCAGCGCCGCGTCTACGAGATCCTCAAGGACGAGCTCAAGGGCGGCGTGCACGCGCTGTCGCTCTCCACCTTGACGCCCGGCGAGGCCAAGGAGCCTCACGGCCCCGTGTAATAGTCGGGCCAGTAGCGCTTCACCACCTCGCTTTCGTGCGCGAGTGCCTTGCAGCTGTCGATGAGCTCGGGCCGGCCGCGCCGCTCGTGCCCCATCGTCTCGCCGTGCTCGCGCGCGCGCTTCTCGCGCGCGGGGAAGATGGATTGGAAGGCGGTGGTGGCGATCGGCCAGAGGAGCTCGACGAGGTGGGTGCAGCCCTTGACCCCGCCGACCCGCGCGCGCACCTGCCGGCGCCAGCCGGGCCCGATGGTGAGGCCCTTGAGGGCTGCGAAATTGGGCGTCACCGTGGGACAGAGATTGAAGGGGTGGAAGTCGCTCGCCGCCTCGACCTCGTGGATCAGGAGATCCTCGTCGACGGTGAGGCGCAGCCACATCTCATGCACCGGCACGCCCGCTGCCACCTCGCCGCGGTAGTCGCTCTGCCAGCCATAGGTCTTGGTGTCGACGAGGTGGCCCTCGATGTCCCACAGGCCGTCCTTGCGCTGGTAGCCGCGGCACTCGATGCGCCGGGTATGGATATGCTCGCGCTCGCGCGCCTGGCTTAAGGGCATGGTCCGTCCATCCATCCGCTTATATTGCACCGCAATATAAGGGTCTTGGCCCACGGGTCAAGCACGGGGAAAGCGCCGCGCGTCGCGGCCTACAAGCGCGCTCTTCGTCAAGCGAGGCCGATTCGCCCACCCTTATTTCCCCTCCTCGAGCGGCGGCGGGGTCAGGCGGATGGCGGTGATCTGGTTGCGCTGGCGGCGCACGATCTCGAAGCGGAAGCCGAAGAAGGTGAAGACCTGGCCGGGCTCGGGGATGGCGCGCGCCTCGTGCATGACGAGGCCGGCAAGGGTGGAGGCCTCCTCGTCGGGGAGGCGCCAGTCGAATTCGCGGTTGAGATCGCGGATGGTGACGCTGCCCTTCACCATGTAGGTGCCGCCCGGCTCGGGCCGCACGCCCGCGAGCCCGCTGCCCGGCTCGTGCCGCCCGCCTCTGAGTGCTATCTCGAGCTCGTCCGTGATGTCGCCGACGATCTCCTCGAGCACGTCCTCGAGCGTCACGATGCCGAGCCAGCTGCCGTACTCGTCGACGACGAACGCCATATGCTCGCGCCGCTTGCGGAAGGCGCCCAGCTGATTGAGAAGCGTCGTCGAGTCCGGGATGAACCACGGCTTCACGATCGCGGATTCGAGTGCCGCCCGATCTAGGCTGCCCTTGTGCGGGCGCAGCGCGCGCAGAAGCGCCCTCGCGTGCAGGACGCCCACGATGTTGTCGGGCTCGCCGCGCCAAAGCGGGATGCGCGAGTAGGGGCTTTCCGCGGCCTGATCGACGATGCGCTCGGCCTCGAGCTCGGCCTCGATGGTCGCAACGTCCTTGCGATGGATCATGATCTCGTCCACCTTGACCTCGTCGAGGTCGAGCACGCTCCTCAGCATGCGCCGCTCCTCGACCGTCTCGGGCTCCGGCCCGTGGTGGAGATCGATCGCTCCCCTGAGCTCCTCTTCGCGATGGATGCCGCTCATCGCGACACCGGTCCTGACACCGAGAAGCCGCAGCATCACGCGCACGAGGACCTCGATCCCGTGGGTGATCGGCCCGAGCAGCCAGATGACGGCGCGCACGAGGGGAGCCGTGGCGAGGGCCACCCGATCGGCATGATTGATCGCATAGGTCTTCGGCAGCACCTCTCCGAACAAGAGCACGAGCGTCGTCATGACGATCGTCGCATAGGCGACGCCGGCGTGGCCGAACCAGTCGATGAGCACGCTCGTCGCCAGCGCCGATGCCAGGATATTGGCGAGATTGTTGCCGAGGAGGATGGCGCCGATGAGGCGCTCCTTGGCCTGGCGCAGCCGGTTGACGAGACGGGCGCGCTCGTTGCCGCGCCGCGCAAGCGCGTGCATGCGCGGCCGCGAGGCGCCGGTGATCGCCGTCTCGGAGGCGGCGAAGAAGGCCGAGGCGAGCAAGAGCACCAGAATGAGGGCGAGCGTGCCGACGAGCGTGAGGTCGATATCCATGTCCGGACGCACCGCTCAGGCGGCGATCGCGGCGTCAAGCAGCATCCGCACGGCCTCGGGCGCCACCTCGCGCGCGACGAAGGCCTCTCCGATCCCGCGCGCGAGCACGAAGGCGATGCGGCCGTCGCGCACCTTCTTGTCGCGCGCCATGTGCTCGACGAGCCGGTCCGCGTCCCAGCGCCGGCCGTCCGCGCGATCGAGCGTCGTCGGCAGGCCCATCGCGGCAAGGTGCCGGCGTACGCGCGCCGCGTCCGCCGGCATGCAGTATCCGAGCCGGACCGAGAGGTCGAAGGCCATGACCATGCCGAGGGCCACCGCCTCGCCGTGGAGGAGCTCCGGGCCGAACCCCGTCTCGGCCTCGAGCGCGTGGCCGAAGGTATGGCCGAAGTTGAGAAGCGCCCGCTGGCCGCCCTCGCGCTCGTCCACAGCTACGATCGCGGCCTTCAACTCGCAGCTCCTGGCAACCGCGTGATGCCTCGCTTCCGCGTCTCCCGCTGCCAGCCTCCTGCCGTGCTCCTCGAGCCAGGCGAAGAACCCGGCGTCGCTGATGAGCCCGTACTTCGCCACCTCGGCGTATCCGGCGAGGAGCTCGCGCTCCGGCAGTGTGGCGAGCGCAGCTACGTCGGCGAGCACGAGTCGCGGCTGGTGGAAGCTGCCCACCAGATTCTTGCCGCGGCGCGTGTTGATGGCGGTCTTGCCGCCGACCGCACTGTCGACTTGGGCAAGCAGCGTCGTCGGAATCTGCACGTAAGCGATGCCGCGCAGCACGATGCTCGCGGCGAAGCCGGCGAGATCGCCGACGACGCCGCCGCCCAAGGCCACGAGCGTCGTCGTGCGCTCGATCGGCCCCTCGAGCAGGCGGTCGAGGACGGCCTCGAGGTGCGCCCAATCCTTCGTCGCCTCGCCGGGCGGCATCACGATCTCGTCGTGGAAGATTTGCGCGCGGTCGAGGGAGGCGGCGAGGCGGTCGAGGTGAAGGGCGGCGACATGCTCGTCCGTCACCACGACGACGCGCGGCCGGGCGAGGACGGGCGCAAGCAAGCCGCCCGCTTCCTCGATCAGCCGCTCGCCCACGAGGATGTCGTAGCTGCGCTCGCCGAGGGCCACGCGGATGGTCCGGCGCTGGCTCACGGTGCGGGCTCGCGCACCTTGCCCGAGCGCTCCTCTCTCTCGGGGGCGAGGAAGCGCTCGAGCGCCTCGATCACGCGCTCGACCGTCACCTCGGGCGGCGCGTCGTTGCTGTCGACCACGATGTCGGCCTCGGCATAGACCGGATGGCGCGCCTCCATGAGCCGTGCGAGCGTCGCGCGGCGGTCGCCGTTGTTGAGAAGCGGGCGATTGGCCCGTCGCGCGGTGCGCCGCAGCAGGAGCTCGAGGTCGGCGCGCAGCCAGATCGAGATGCCGCGCTCATGGATCTTCTCGCGCGTGCGCGCGTCCATGAAGGCGCCCCCGCCCGTCGAGAGCACGTGGGGCGGCTGCTCGAGAAGCCTGGCGATCACGCGGCGCTCGCCGTCGCGGAAATGCGCCTCGCCGTGGCGCTCGAAGATGTCCGCGATCGTAGAGCCGGCCGCGCGCTCGATCTCCTGGTCCGCGTCCACGAAGGACAGGCCGAAGTGCTGGGCAAGCCGCTTGCCGATACAGCTCTTGCCCGCCCCCATGAGCCCGACGAGGACGAGCGTCTTGCCAGGCTTGCCGAGCCGGGCGCTGGCGGGCGGGGCGGGAGGTTGGGTCGTTCTCATGGACGTTCCGGGCGCACTCAACAAGCCTCGCCCGCGCGCCGCGTCTCCAGGCTCGCGAGGTTTTCCGCGCGACGAGAATGCCGTAATATCGCCACACTGCAACCTTAACACAATGCCCGATCGCGTGTCGCCACGGGTGCTGCACGTTCGAGATGGGGCTCCTTCACCGCGGCGCCTGCCGCTCCAAGCGAACGGACGCGTATGTCCAAGCTCTCCCGCATCATCGCGCTCTTCATCCTCCTCGTCGTCGCCGCCGCAGCCGTCTTCCTCGCCACCTGGCAGATCCCGGCGCCGACGGCCAAAGTCGAGAAGGTCATACCCAATGAGCGCTTCCCGCGCTAGCCGCCTTGCGGCCGCCCTCTTAGGCGCACTCCTCCTCTCGACGGCGCGCGCCGATGCCGGGGGAAGCGAGCCGGTGCCTCAACTGGCCCAGGGCCAGGGGGCGCCCATCCAGATCGTTCCGCTGCCACCGCCGCCCCCCAATGTGGGCGCAACACCAGGAGCGGGTGCTGCGCCCCCGGCCGAGGCCGCGCCGGCCGCACCTGCCGGCGGGGGAGCGGCCCCCGCTCAAGCGGGCCCGCCGGCGGGTGCCGCGCGCCTACCCGCTTCCCCCAAGGGCATCGAGGTCGACAAGCTCGCGGCAACCGGCAGGGAGACGGCGGGGGTGCTTGACGCGCGGCAGGGCGGTCTGGGCGCCGAGCTCTGGCGCGGCACGCCGCACGCGCTCGTCGAGGGCCTCATTCAGGCGCTGCCTGCGAGCATTCCCTCGCCGACGTTGCGCGCGCTCGCGCGGCGCCTGCTCCTCACCTCGGCCACACCGCCCGAGGGGGCGCCGGGTGGGGGGCCGGATCTCCTCTCGTTGCGCGCGCAGAAGCTCGCCGAGATGGGCGATTTCGAAGACCTCAAGGCGCTCATGGCGGCGGCCCCCGGTGCCGCGGGCGAGGAGACGCTCGCCCGCATCGGCGTGGAGGTGCTTCTGCTCGAGGGCAAGACGAACGCCGTATGCGCGGAGATCGGCAACCTCATCCGCAGCTATCACAGCCTCTACTGGCAGAAGGTGCAGGTGTTCTGCCAGGCGCTCGCCAAGAAGAACCTGGAGGTCGATGCCGGCATCGACTTGCTGCGCGAGGAGGGCGATGACAAGGACGGCGCCTATTTCACGCTGATCGACGCGATCATGGGCAATAAGGCGGCCAAGGTGACGAGCCTTGATGCGGCGACGCCGCTAGCCCTCGCCATGATGCGCGCGGCGAAGCAGACGCTGCCCGAGGAGGCGATGCGCAACGCGCAACCGGCGGTCCTGCGCGCGATCGCCGACGGCGCCGAGGCGGGCAGCGATCTCAGCCTGGTCGCCGCCGAGCGTGCCACCCTTCAAGGGGCGCTCACGGGTGAAGCGCTCCGGCGCATCTATGACGGCGTCAAGCTGAGCGACGCCGAGCTGCAGAATGCCTTGAGCCAGGCGCAAGCCGAATACGGCCCGCGCGCGCGCGTCCTGCTCTATCGCGCCGCCAAGACTGAGACGGTGCCCACGGCGCGCGCCGAGGCGTTGCGCACAGGCCTTTCGCTCGCCCGCTCGGCCAATCTCTATGAGCTTGCGGTCGCGGTCAATCTGCCGGCCATCGAGGCACTCGCCCCTTCGGCCGAGCTCGGCTTTTTCGCGAGCGAGGCCGGCCGGGCCCTCGTCTACGCAGGCGAGATCGACAAGGCGGAGGGCTGGTTCGCCTTGGCGGATGCCGACAGTCGCGCCGCGGGCAGTGCCGCCAATGCGGCCACGGAGCTCTGGCCCTATGCGCGCCTCTTGGCGTCGGACGCGGACGCCAAGGATAACGAGCGCCTTCTCGGCTGGCGCGCCGCGGAGAAGACGAAGGCCGGGGCCGAGGCCAAGCTCGTCGACGAGCGTGCCGCGCGCCTGCTCGGCCTCGCTGCAGCACTCGGCAAGCCGTTTCAAGGAGCGGCCTGGCAGTCTCTCTACCTGGCGAGCGATGCGGAGCCGGCGGCGATGCCGCCTCTCCCCCTCTGGCAGGGGTTGAGTGCCGCCGTCCAAGACGGACGGCGCGGCGAAGCGGTGCTCTTGGCGCTGCTCGCGGTCGGCTCGGCAGGCGTGCAGAACGCCAACCCGATCGCCCTCGATGCGGTGATCGAGAGCTTGCGCCGGCTCGGGCTCGACAAGGACGCGCGCCGGCTTGCCATCGAGGCGGCGGCCGGCGCGGGCATTTAGAGGTGGCTCAGGGGACGCGAAGGGGTCGCGGGCGGCCGCGCAAGCGGGCAGCCACGCCGCTTTCGCCGCGCCTCGAGGCCTTTCTCGAGATGCTCATTGCCGAGCGCGGTGCGGCGCGCAACACGGTCGAGGCCTATCGCCGCGATCTCGACGATTTCGCAGCCTTCTTGAGCGAGCGCGGCGGCGCCCTCGATCGCGCGGACGGCCCCTCGATCCGCGCCTATCTCGCGCGGCTCGCGCAAGCCGGCGTCCAGCCGCGCACCGCGGCCCGGCGCCTCTCCGCACTGCGGCAGTTCCACCGCTTCCTCTGCGACGAGGGCGCGCGCCCGGACGACCCCACCGCGGCTCTCGACAGCCCGCGCCAGGGACGCGCACTGCCCAGATATCTGAGCGAGGCGGAGGTGAATGCCTTGCTCGCCGCCGCGCATCGCCGTGAGGGTATGGACGGTTTGCGGCTTGCCGCCCTCGTCGAGCTCCTCTATGCGACGGGCCTGCGCGCCTCGGAGCTGGTGGCTCTCCCGCTCGCGGCGCTCGCACGCGACCGCCGCCTCCTCGCCGTGCGCGGGAAAGGCGGCAAGGAGCGTATCGTACCGCTCTCCGTACCCTCGCGCGCGGCACTCGCAGCCTGGCTCGAGGCGCGGGCGGCACGGCACCCGCGCGGCAAGGAGTCGCGCTGGCTCTTCCCCTCCTTCGGCAAGCAAGGCCATTTGACGCGCCACCGTCTCGGCCAGCTCCTCAAGGCGCTCGCCGGCTCGGCGGGATTGGCACCCGCCAAGGTGTCGCCCCATGTGCTGCGCCACGCCTTTGCCACGCACCTGCTCGGCCGCGGGGCGGACTTGCGCAGCGTGCAGCGCCTCTTGGGCCACGCGGACATCAGCACGACCCAGATCTACACCCACGTGCTCGAGGCGCGCCTCAAGAGCCTCGTCACCGAGCACCACCCGCTTGCCAAGCCGGCAAGACGATAGCGCTGAAATTGACGACGATTGTTCGAGGATGGGCGCGCGGCGCACCGAGGCGCGGAGCGGGAGGGGCGAGCGGGGGCTCGAGGGGAATATGCCTTCCACGAGCCGCCGGGCTCAAACCTCTTTTTCCTTGCTGGTACCGCTGTCCGGCGGCAGTTCCCTATGTATCCAGCCGCCTTTGAGCACCCTTTGCATCGGCGGCGGCGGCGGCTTGTAATAGATCTGCCCCGTCCTCTTGTCGTGCACGGAGCTCTTGTGACGGAGTGCTCCGATACTCCCGTTCGGCCGATCCGACATCGCGGCCTCCTTTCATTCCGTCGTGGATCAACAACGCGGCGATCATCAGGAAAGCGAAGGCGAGCGCTGCGAGGAGAGCGGAGAGCGCGCAGCTCCGCGCGCCGGCTCGCTCGGCGTTGTTCGCGCGATTGCGAATGGCACCTTCCGCGTATTGCTCGATCATGGCGTCGCGCACATCGGCGGCGATCGCCTCCTCGATCTCGGCGGGTGCCAGTTCCGCGTGGCGATAATAGCGCCGCAGATTCCTGATGTAGGCGTTGAGCTCGTTCTCGCGCATGAGGTAGGCGAAGCTGCGCGGCCAGAGCGTCCGCAGCAGAAAGATGACGGCAAGAAAGGCGAAGATGCCCAGGAACAGCAAAATGGAATAGATCGCTAAAGAAAAGAGCGACCAAGACAAGGCGGGAATGGCCGGCCGCAACACGCCGAGGACTATCGCCAATACAGCCAAAGCCGTTGCAAAAGACGGAAGGCTCCTCGCCAGGTTCTCTTCTTGAGCAACCTCCCGCCTGTAGCTGTCGGCGAGGATCATTTCGAGGTATTCGTTCGCATCCATGTCTTCGCCCGGAATGCTTCGCCCGTAACGCGGCCAACTCCACATGCGAGAAACATGATAGGGCCTCCCGCAGAGCGTGTCTAGATGCTCACTTTTTCTCGTTTCTTGCACATATTGCGCTAGTGCCTCAGTCGGCGTACCGGGACCGCGATTGTGCGCGTGATTTCAAAGCATGGAAGCCGGCAAGGAACGTCGGCTGTGCTGCTTGCGGAGCCGCAGGGATAAGCCGCCGCGCGCGATTGACTTTTGGGCTTCATTGGCCCATACCCCCTTTCGCGGTGCGGAATTATCTCCGGCACCTGCGAAACTCCCCAATCTTTTCCGCCGATGTCCACGATGAGAGGTCGAGGATGAGCTTCAAGATCGTCGAGCAGGCACGGCCGCGGCTCAACCGCAGCGAGCTCGCCGTCCCCGGCAGCAATCCGAAACTGTTCGAGAAGGCGGCGGCGTCGGCGGTCGACGTCGTCTTTCTCGATCTCGAGGACGCCGTGGCACCCGACGAAAAGGAGGCGGCGCGCAAGAACGTAATCCAGGCGATCAACGGCATCGACTGGGGAGCCAAGAGCCTCTCGGTGCGCATCAACGGCCTCGACACCCATTACATGTACCGTGACGTGGTCGACGTGCTCGAGCAGACGGGGGAGCGGCTCGACCTCATCATGATCCCCAAGGTCGGCACGCCGTCGGACGTCTACGCGGTCGACATGCTGGTGAGCCAGATCGAGACGGCGAAGCGGAGGAAGAAGCGCATCGGCTTCGAGCTCATCATCGAGACCGCACTCGGCATGCAGAACGTCGAGACGATCGCGGCGGCGAGCCCGCGGCTCGAGTCGCTGCACTTCGGCGTCGCCGATTACGCGGCATCCACGCGCGCGCGGACGACCAACATCGGCGGACCGAACCCCGACTATGCCGTACTCACCGACAAGGATGCGGGAGGCAGGCGCGAGCGCCACTGCGGCGACATGTGGCATTACGCGATCGCGCGCCTCGTGGTGGCGGCACGGGCGAACGGGTTGCGGCCGCTCGACGGCCCGTTCGGCGATTTCTCCGACGCCGACGGATTCCGCGCCCAGGCGCGCCGCGCCGCGGTCCTCGGCTGCGAGGGCAAGTGGGCGATCCATCCGAGCCAGATCGCACTTGCCAACGAGGAGTTCAGCCCCAGCGAGGCCGAGCTCGGCAAGGCCCGGCGCATCATCGACGCCATGGCCGAGGCGCAGAGGGAGGGCAAGGGTGCCGTCTCGCTCGACGGCAGGCTGATCGACATCGCCTCCATCCGCCAAGCCCAGGTGCTGGTCGAGAAAGCAAAGCAGATCGGCGCCGCGAAATAGCCGCGACCGCGCCGGACGCCGCTTTGCCGTCGCGGGTTGGCCGAAGCTGTGATAGGTAAGGCCTCGGCCATGCATCAGTATCTCGACTTCGAAAAGCCGATCGCGGAACTCGAGGGCAAGATCGAGGAGCTCAGGCACTTGACCGACGGCGCTGAGCTGAACATCGCCGAGGAGGTCGCGCGCCTTCAGCTCAAGCTCGAGCGGCTCCTGCGCCAGACCTATAGCCGGCTATCGGCATGGCAGAAGGTGCAGGTCGCGCGACATCCGGAGCGGCCCCACTTCTCGGACTACGTCAAGGGCCTGATCGCGGATTTCACCCCGCTCGCCGGCGACCGCACTTTCGGCGAGGACCGCGCGATCGTGGGCGGACTCGGCCGCTTCCGCGGCCGCTCGCTCGTCGTCATCGGCCACGAGAAGGGCGCCGATACGCAAAGCCGGCTGCGCCACAACTTCGGCATGGCCAAGCCCGAGGGCTATCGCAAGGCTCAGCGCCTCATGCAGCTCGCCGATCGCTTCCAGCTGCCCGTCTTGACGCTCGTCGACACGGCGGGCGCCTATCCGGGGGTGGATGCCGAGGAGCGCGGCCAGGCGGAAGCGATCGCCACGAGCATCGTCACCTGCCTCGAGATTCGCGTCCCGCTCGTGAGCGTCATCATCGGCGAGGGCGGGTCGGGGGGTGCGATAGCGCTGGCGGCCGCGAACGCGGTGCTCATGCTCGAGCACGCGGTCTATTCCGTGATCTCGCCCGAAGGCTGCGGCTCGATCCTCTGGCGCGACGGCGCGCATGTGCAGGAGGCGGCCGAGGCGCTCAAGCTTACCGCCCAGGATCTGTTGCGCCTCGGCATCGTCGATCAGATCGTCCCGGAGCCCCTCGGAGCGGCGCACCGCGAGAAGGGGAAGGCGATCGCCGCCGTCGGCAGCGCGGTCGAGGAGGCGGTGCGCGCGCTCGAGAAGCTCGACGGCCACCAGCTCAGGCAGCGCCGCAGGGCGAAGTTCATCGAGATGGGAGGTCAGATATCAGATGTCAGATGACAGAAGCCAGAAGCCAGAATTCTCTTGAGGTTTTTCTGGTCTCTGGCTTCTGATTTCTGATTTCTACACTTTCCCGTGGCAGTGCTTGTGCTTCTTGCCCGAGCCGCAGGGGCACGGCGCGTTGCGCGGCACCTTACCCCAGCTCGTGCTGTCGTTGCGATTGATCCAACGCGCGGTCGGCGCGAACCACACCAGGCCCGGCACCGGAGGCCCGGCCTCGGGGCCCGGCTGCCTGCCGCGCAGGATGGGGCCCGCCGGCAGCGGGCGCGCGCCATTGGTGCCGGTCGCCTGCACTTCGCCGAACATGCCGAGCTCGTCGTGCTGCTCCTGGAGCTGGCGCGGCTGCTGCTGGGGCATCAGCTGCTCGGGCTGCTGGATGCGCAGCTCGAGCTGGCAGAGCACGCTCGTCACCGTCTCCCGCAAGCGCCCGAGCATGTCCTCGAAGAGCGCGAAGGCCTCGCGCTTGTACTCGATGAGCGGATCGCGCTGGCCGTAGGCGCGGAGCCCGATCGCCTGGCGCAAGTGGTCGAGGGAGAGGAGGTGGTCCTTCCACACCTGGTCGAGGAGCTGCAGAAGGATGCTCTTCTCCGCCATGCGCATGATCTCGGGGCCGTACTGCCCGACCTTCTCGGCCATCTTGTCGGCCGAGGCCTTCTCGATCCGCTCGAGGACTTCGCTGTCGGAAAGTCCCTCCTCCTTCGCCCAGGAGTCGAAGGGAAGTTCGAGGCCGAGCAGGCGCAACGTCTCCTCGTGCAGGCCCTTGGTGTCCCATTGCTCGGGATAGGAATGCTCGGGGATGAAGCGGGAGACGGTCGTCCGGATCACGTCTCTGCGCATGTCCTCGACCATCTGCGCCACGTCGTCGGTCTGCATGAGCTCGCGGCGCTGCTCGTAGATGACCTTGCGCTGGTCGTTCATCACGTCGTCGAAGCGCAGCAGGTTCTTGCGGATGTCGAAGTTGCGCGCCTCGACCTTCTGCTGCGCCTTCTCGAGCGCCTTGTTGATCCAGGGGTGGGTGATGGCCTCGCCTTCCTTGAGGCCGAGCTTCTGCAACATCCCATCCATGCGCTCGGAGCCGAAAATGCGCATGAGGTCGTCCTCGAGCGAGAGGAAGAATTTGGAGGCCCCCGGATCGCCCTGGCGGCCGGAGCGGCCGCGCAGCTGGTTGTCGATGCGCCGGCTCTCGTGGCGCTCCGTGCCGACGACGAGGCAGCCGCCCGCCTGGATCACGATCTCCTTGGCGCGCGCCACTTCGGCGCGCACCTCCTCCTCCTTCGCCTTGTGCAGGCTTTCGTCCGCGATCGAGCCGAGCTCTTGCTTGACCCGCATCTCGACGTTGCCGCCGAGCTGGATGTCGGTGCCGCGACCGGCCATGTTGGTGGCGATGGTGACGGCGCCCGGCCGGCCGGCCTGCGCGATGATGTAGGCCTCCTGCTCGTGGTAGCGGGCGTTGAGCACCTGGTGCGGCACCTTGCGTTTCTTGAGCATCTCGGAGAGGAGCTCCGACTTCTCGATGGAGACCGTGCCGACGAGCACGGGCTGCTTCAGGGCCTGCGCCTCCATGATGGTGTCGATGATCGCCTCGTTCTTCTCGCGCGCGGTGCGATAGACCTCGTCGTCCATGTCCTTGCGCACGCACGGCAGGTTGGTCGGAATCTCGACGACTTCCAGCTTGTAGATGTCGGCGAACTCCTCGGCCTCGGTCATCGCGGTGCCCGTCATGCCCGCGAGCTTGGGATACATGCGGAAGTAGTTCTGGAAGGTGATGGAAGCGAGCGTCTGGTTCTCGGTCTGCACCTCGACGGCTTCCTTCGCCTCGAGCGCCTGGTGCAGCCCGTCGGAATAGCGCCGGCCCTCCATCATGCGGCCGGTGAATTCGTCGATGATGACGACCTTGCCGCCCTTGACGATGTAGTCGGTGTCGCGCTGGAAGAGCTTGTGGGCGCGGAGCGCCTGGTTGACGTGGTGGAGCACCGAGATGTTGGCGATGTCGTAGAGTCCGCCGTTCTTCAAGAGCTCCGCCTCGCGCGCCAGCTCCTCGACGTGGTTGACGCCCGCCTCGGTGAGCGTCACCGCCCGCGCCTTCTCGTCCTTCTCGTAATCCTCGGGTACCAAGTGCGGCATGAGCGCGTTGACCTTGACGTAGAGCTCCGAGCTGTCCTCGGAGGGACCCGAGATGATGAGCGGCGTGCGCGCCTCGTCGATGAGGATGCTGTCGACCTCGTCGACGATGGCGTAGTTGAAGGCGCGGTGGACCATGTCGTCCAGCCGGAACTTCATGTTGTCGCGCAGGTAGTCGAAGCCGAACTCGTTGTTGGTGCCGTAGGTGATGTCGGAGGCGTACTGCGCGCGCCGCTCCTCGTCGCTGAGCCCGTGCACGATGCAGCCGACGGAGAGGCCGAGGAACTGGTAGATCTGGCCCATCCATTCGGAGTCGCGGCGCGCCAGATAGTCGTTGACCGTGACGATGTGCACGCCCTTGCCGGCCAGCGCATTGAGATAGGCGGCGAGGGTCGAGACCAGCGTCTTGCCTTCGCCCGTCTTCATCTCGGAGATCATGCCGCGGTGGAGCACGATCCCGCCCATGAGCTGCACGTCGAAGTGGCGCTGGCCGAG
>DATNIJ010000166.1:0-4366 GCA_035604475.1 Alphaproteobacteria bacterium | reverse complement strand
GCGCGGTAGTAGAAGCCGCGCTCGACGTCCTCGATCACCACGATCGGGACGGTCGCGAAGCCGGGCGGGTAGACCATGAGGGTGGCGCCGAGATCGCCGATCGAGAAGGCGAAGGCGAGCGCCACGCTCGCGCGGATCGCGGGCTCGAGGAGCGGCAGGATCACGCGCCGGAGCACCATCGCGGGCGGCGCGCCCAGGCTTGCCGCCGCCTCGCGGAACACGGGGATCTCCTGCTTGAGCGCGGCGGCGCACATGCGGTAGCAGAACGGCATCACGAGCGCGGTCTGCACCAGCACCACGATCGCCCACGAGCCCGAGATGTCGAGCGGCGGAGCATGGTAGGCGAGCAGCACGGCCAGGCCGAGCACCACGCTCGGCACCGAATTCGGCACCATGATCACCGCATCCAAGAGGCCGCCGAGCCGGCGGCCCTCGAGCGGGTTGAGCGAGATTGCCAGCCAGAGGCCGAGGATGGTGCCGAGGGCCGCCACCATGCCCGCGACCTCGAAGCTGGTGAGCATGGCGTTCACGTCGGTCGCATCGAAATGCTCGAACCAGCGCAGCGTGAAGCTGGTCGGCAGCACGGTCGCCACCCAGTCGGAGGCGAAAGCCGAGACGATGACGACGAGCCCCGGGACCGCGAAGAGCCAGAGGCAAACGGCCCCGGTCAGGAAGCGCAGGCCGGCAAGCGCAAGGGTGCCGCGCCTAGCCACGCGCGTGGCTCCGCGTCCCGGCGCGGGTCACGCGCCGGTAGACGACGAAGACGCTGAGGGAAGCCACGAGCATGACGGCGGCCTGCGTGGCCGCGGCCTGGAGATCGAGATCGACGGTGGCGGCACTGTAGATCGAGAGCGGCAGCGTGATGAGCTTGGCGCTGCCGAGGACCAGGAGGATGCCGAACTCGTTCATGATGAAGAGGAAGCAGAGGATGCTCCCCGCCACGATCCCCGGCAGCGCCATGGGGAGGATCACTCGCCGCGCCACGAGTGCCGGGCTGGCACCCAGGCTGCGCGCGGCCTCGACCACCCGCTCGTCGATCAGCGTGAGGGCGGTGAGCGTGGGGCGGACGACGAAGGGCGTGTAGTAGATCACCTCGGCGAACACGATGCCGCCGAAGCCGTAGAGGAAATCGATCGGCGCGTGCGAGAGATGGAAGGTCTGCACCAGAAAGACGTTGACCGAGCCCTGCGTGCCGTAAAGGAAGATGAGGGTGAAGGCGACGAGGAAGGAGGGGAAGGCGACGAAGAGCTCCATCAGCCGCACGAGCATGGTGGAGCCGCGGAACGGCAGATAGAAAAGGAGTGCGGCAAGTGCCACGCCCACGATCGTCGCGACGGCAGCACTCGCGAGCACGATCGCGAGCGTAGTGTGAATGACCTCGAGACTCGTCGGATCCGAGAAGAAGCGGAGATAGGGGTCGATGGACATGCCCGACTTCGTGCGGACGCTCAAGAGAAAGAGCCCGCCGAGGGGGTAGAGGATAAAGGGGCCGAACACGAGGAGAACGACGGCCGAAAGGTTGGCGGCGCGCGCCAAGAGGGTACGGCTAGTCGCGGACAAAGACGCAGTCCTCGGCGACGTAAGAAAGCACGACGCGCTCGCCGGGCTCGGGCACGCGGCCTCGCCGTGCCGTCTCGACCATGACCGGCTCCGCACATTCGGCGCTACGGACGGCGAGGAGCACGGCGGAGCCATGCCACTCGCAGCGCAGGACCTCGCCCACGAGGCGGCCGGGGCCGCTGTCGTCGAGCCGCAGGCTCTCCGGCCTGAGGCAGAAGGCGCCGGCCTCGCCGCGCGGCGGAAGGGCGATGCCCGGCAGCGTGCGCGCCACCGCTTCTGGCGAGAGGAAGTTCGCGAGCCCGAGATAAGTCGCAACGAAGCGGTTGCGCGGGCGATCATAGAGCTCCTGAGGCGTTCCTATTTGCGCGATGCGTCCCTCCCGCAGCAGCATGACGCGATCGGAGAGCACGAGCGCGTCCTCGCGGTCATGGGTCACGTAAATGACGGCGAGCTCCGGCAGCGCCTCGTGGAGGAGCTTGATCTCGGTGCGCACGGCGGCGCGCAGATTGGCGTCGAGGGCCGAGACCGGCTCGTCGAGCAGGAGGATGTCCGGCTTGATGACGAGGGCGCGCGCGAGCGCTATGCGCTGCTGCATGCCGCCCGAGAGCTGGGCTGGACGATAGCTCTCGAAGCCTTCCATGCGCACGCTCTTGAGTGCTGCCGCCACGCGCTCGCGGACCTCGGCATTCGGCGCGTTGCGCGCGCGCAGGCCGAACGCCACGTTCTCGAACACGGTCATATGTGGAAAGAGCGCATAGTTCTGATAGAGGAGGCCGATGTTGCGCTGGTGCGGCGGCACCTCGGTGACGTTGCGCGCGCCGATCCACACTTCGCCCTGGCGCGCCGGGACGAAGCCCGCGATGTAGCGCAAGAGCGTGGTCTTGCCGCAGCCGCTGTTGCCGAGCACGGTGACGAACTCGCCACGCGCGACTTCCGCCGAGAGGTCGTCGAGCACCACGCGGCCGCCGAGCTCGACCGTGAGCCCCGCGATACGCACGCCCGACGCCGGCTCCCGAGCTGCCGCCGCTTTCGGCGCGGCGGCGGCAGCCCTCGGCAGGGTCTCGACCACGGACGCCGCCCCGCCTGGCCTCAGCTCACTGCGGCTTCACGCGGTCGATCGTCTTGGTGGAGGCGCCGATCACCTGGCTGCGCCAGCGGTCCTGCCACGCCTTTTGCTTGTCGATGATATGCTTCCAGTCGACCTGCACGACCTCGACGCCCTTGATGGCGTCCGCGAGCACCTTGGCATTCGGGCCCTCGGGCTTGACGTCGCTGCGCGCGGGCAAGCCGAACACGTCGCTCACTTTCGCCTGCACCTCCTTGGAGAGGAGATAGTCGATGAGCGCCTTCCCGCCCTCCGGGTTCGGGCCCTTGGCCAGCGAGATCGTGTAAGGCAACGAGAAGGTGACGGGCTTGGCGCCGGGCGCGGGGCGCAAGAAGACGGGCTCGATCGCCATGCCGCCGTGCACCTTGTCGTCCATGTCCATCTGGAAATCGCCGTTGGCGACCGTGATCTCGCCGCGGCCGACAAGGGTGTCGAGGAAGCCGGTGCCCTTGGTATGGAACTTGACGCCCTGTTCGAGCTTGGCGAGGAACTCGAAGGTCTTATCCTCGCCCCACAGCTTCTCCAGGATGATGATGACCGCCATGCCGTCCCCGGCCGAGATCGGGTTCGAGTATGACACCATGTTCTTGTACTCGGGCTTGAGCAGGTCCTCGAAGGTCTGCGGTGCCTTGGCGAGCTTGGGGTTGTAGATGAAGGAGGCGTAGTTGTCGATGAAGGTCGCCCAGGCGCCGTTCGCATCCTTGCGATCGGCCGGGATGGCGGCGTCGGCGTTCGACTTGTAGGTCGTCGTCAGGCCCTTGTCGATCGCCGCATAGGTGAACGGCGGCAAGGTTATCAGCACGTCCGCCTTGGGCGAATCCTTCTCGGTCTCCATGCGGGTGACGAGGGCCCCGCTCCCGGTGTCGACCATGCTGACCCGCGAGCCGGTCTTCTTCTCGAATTCGGGCAGGATCGCCTTGTAGAAATCCTCTAGCCCATCCGCGGTATAGAGGGCGACGTTGCCGGCAGCCTGAGCCGGTGCTGCGCCGAGCGCGCCAAGCGCCACGACAGTGGCGGCGAGCGCCGCATGCAGCCATGCGGAGCGATGCTTTGTCATTGCCATGGTTCCCCTATGAGATTGGAATTGCGCCGAAAACCTTCCCGCATGCCCTCTCTTCGGCGGCGATCTGGGCAAAGCGGCCTCCCTTGACCTCGGCGATGCTAGGCGGGCGTTGCAGAGAGGTCAAAGGACATTTCCGTGTAACTTGTGCGCGGCGCAAATGCGCCGCTCCCGCCGAGGCGCACGTGCCGCGGGCGCAAGCCGCCGCCCTGCCGCCGCATGTGTCCCTTTGCCGCCGGCGACCTCCCGAGCCGTGAAACTAAAGTGTCAACGCGCTGATCACAGGCATATTTCTCCGATTTAGACGAACTCTGTTTGACAAAACGCTTATAGCGGGAGGATCATAGAGCGTCATAAACCGTGACGCTAGCGCCGATCCGGATCGCGCGCTCCGGCTCGCGCTGAAACAGAGGGAGGTCTCGATGCTGAGAGCACGCTACGCCGCCGCGGTTGCCGCGGTCATTCTCGCCGCCGGCACGGCCGCCGGCGCCTTCGCGGCGGACACCACGGACGTTTACCAGATGCGCTTGGCACTGCGCTCGCTGCACACCACCGAGCGCCATCTCACCACGGCGAAGCAGGATTACGACGGCCACCGCGCCAAGGCGCTCGATCTCGTCAAGCAGGCGGAAGCCGAGGTC
>DATNIJ010000165.1:0-13226 GCA_035604475.1 Alphaproteobacteria bacterium | reverse complement strand
CCTGCCTTCTGCTGATAGGCAGTGCCCCAGCCCCAGGCGCCGGAGCCGTAGCCGCGCGCCACCACGCGCTCGCGATAGATGTCGGAGACGACATCGCCGTCGCCCGCGAGCAGCGCCTTGGTCGAGCACATCTCGGCGCAGAGCGGCAGTTTGCCCTCGGCGAGCCGGTTGCGGCCGTAACCGCCCTCGCTCACCGGCACGTAAGCGTCGCTCGGGCCGGGGCCGCCGCCGCAGAAGGTGCACTTGTCCATCTTGCCGCGGGTGCCGAAGTTGCCGGCCTGAGGATACTGCGGGGCGCCGAACGGACAGGCATAGAAGCAGTAGCCGCAGCCGATGCACAGATCCTTGGCGTGGAGCACCACGCCTTCCTTGGTCTGATAGAAGCAATCGACCGGGCAGACCGCCATGCAGGGCGCGTCGGAGCAATGCATGCAGGCAACCGAGATCGAGCGCTCGCCGGGCATGCCGTCATTGAGCGTCACGACCCGGCGGCGATTGATGCCCCACGGCACTTCGTGCTCGTTCTTGCAGGCGGTGACGCAGGCGTTGCAGTCGATGCAGCGTTCGGCATCACAGAGGAATTTCATGCGCGCCATGGCTCGTCACCTCCCTCAGGCTTTCTCGATCCGGCAGAGCGTCGTCTTCGACTCTTGCATCTGGGTGACCGAGTCGTAGCCGTACGTCGTCGCCGTGTTTACGGATTCGCCGAGCACGTAAGGGTCGGCTCCCGGCGGATATTTGCTGCGCAGGTCGTTGCCCTCGAAGAAGCCGCCGAAATGGAAGGGCATGAAGGCAACGCCCGGACCCACGCGCTCGGTGACCCAAGCCTTGACCCTCACCTTGCCCCCCTCGGGGCCGTAGACCCAGACCATCTGTCCGTTCTTGACGCCTGCGTTATTGGCGTCGCGCGGATTGACCTCGACGTACATGTCCTGGACGAGCTCGGCGAGCCAGGGATTGGAGCGCGTCTCGTCGCCCCCACCCTCGTACTCCACCAGACGACCCGAGGTGAGCACGATCGGGAAGTCCTTGGAGAAATCCTTGTCCTGGATCGACTTGTAGAGCGTGGGCACGCGCCAGGCGGATTTCACGTCGTTGTAGGTCGGGTAGTCCTTCACCAGGTCGCGGCGCGGCGTGTAGAGCGGCTCGCGGTGGATCGGCACGGGATCCGGGAAGTTCCACACCACGCAGCGCGCCTTGGCGTTGCCGTAAGGCACGATGCCGTGCTTGATGCAGACGCGCTGGATGCCGCCCGAGAGATCGAGCTTCCAGTTGATCCCGTCGACGTTGGGTCCGCCGGCCACTTTGGTGATCGCCGCCATCTCGGCCTCGGTCAGGTCCTTGTCCCAGCCGAGCTTCTTGAGCATGGCCATGGTCACCTCGGGATAGCCGTCCTTGATCTCCGAGCCGACCGGGTAGGAGCCTTCCGCGAGGAGGTTCTCGCCGTTGCGCTCGACGCCGAAGCGCGCGCGGAAACCCATGCCGCCCTCGGCGACCGACTTCGAGGGGTCGTAGAGGATGGGCGTGCCCGGATGCTTGAGCTCGGGCGTGCCCCAGCACGGCCACGGCATGCCGAAATACTCGCCGTCGCACGGCCCGCCTTCGGCCTTGAGCGTGGTCTTGTTGAAGGTCGCCTGGTTCACCATGTGCAGGCGCAGCCGCTCGGGCGATTGGCCGGTATAGCCGATCGTCCAGCTCCCGCGGTTGAACTCGCGCGTGATGTCCTCGACGAGCGGCTCGCTGCCGTTCACCTTGATGTGCTTGAACATCGGGTCGGCGAAGCCGAACTTCTTGGCGAAGAGATAGAGGATCTCATGGTCCGGCTTCGATTCGAAGGCGGGCTTGAAGATCTGCTCGCGCCACTGCACCGAGCGGTTGGACGCCGTCACCGACCCGTAGGTCTCGAGCTGGGTCGAGGCCGGCAAGAGGTAGGTGTTGTCCTTGCGGTCGCTCAGCGCGGCCGAGACCGTCGGGTAGGGGTCGATCACCACCAGGAGATCGAGCTTGTCCATCGCCGTCTTCAGATCCGGCTGGCGGGTCTGGGAGTTGGGGGCGTGGCCCCAATAGACCATGGCGTGGAGGTTTTCCGGCTGGTCGAGGTTCTCCTTCTTCTCGAGCACGCCGTCGAACCAGCGCGACTCCGGAATGCCCTTGCTCTCCATGAGCTTCTTGGACGCGAAGCGCTTCAAGAGATAGTCGTAATCGACGTCCCATACGCGCGACCAGTGCTTCCAGGCGCCAGTCGCCAGCCCGTAGTAGGCGGGGAGCGAATCCGGCAGAGGACCGAGGTCGGTGGCGCCCTGGACATTGTCGTGGCCACGGAAGATATTGGCGCCGCCGCCCGAGACGCCGATGTTGCCGAGGGCTAACTGCAGGATGCAATAAGCGCGGATGTTGTTGTTGGCGCTGTGGTGCTGGGTGCCGCCCATGCACCAGGTGAGCGAGCCGGGCCGATTGGTGGCCAGGATGTGCGCCACGCGCTTGAGCTGCGCCTCGGGCACGCCGGTGACGCGCTCGACCTCCTGCGGGTTCCACTTTTTGACCTCGGGGCGCACTTGATCCATTCCCCAGACGCGCTGGCTGAGATATTCCTTGTCCTCCCAGCCGTTCTCGAAAACGTGCCAGAGGATGCCCCAGATGAGCGCCACGTCGGTGCCGGGGCGGAAACGCACAAATTCATCGGCGTGCGCCGCCGTGCGCGTGAAGCGCGGGTCGCACACGATGAGAGGGGCGCCCTGCTCCTTGGCCTTGAGGATGTGCAGCAACGATACCGGGTGCGCCTCGGCCGGGTTCGAGCCTATGAAGATCAGGCTGCGCGCCTTCTGCATGTCGTTGAAGCTGTTCGTCATGCAGCCGTAGCCCCAGGTGTTGGCGACGCCGGCGACCGTGGTCGAGTGGCAGATGCGCGCCTGGTTGTCGGTGTTGTTGGTGCCCCAGAAGGCGGCGAACTTGCGGTAGAGGTAGGCGCCCTCGTTGGAGTGCTTGGAGCCGCCCATCCAGTAGACCGCGTCGGGCCCGTTCTTCTCGCGGATCGCGAGGAGCATGTCGCCGACCTCCTTGATCGCGGTGTCCCAGTCGATGCGCGTCCACTTGCCGCTGGCGAGCTTCATCGGATAGCGCAGGCGACGCTCGCTGTGCGCGTGCTCGCGGATCGAGGCGCCCTTGGCGCAATGGGCGCCCAGATTGAACGGACTGTCGTAGCCCGGCTCCTGGCGCGTCCACACACCGTTCTCGACGGTGGCGATGACCGTGCAGCCGACCGAGCAGTGCGTGCACACCGACTTGACCGACTTCACGTCCGTGGCGGCGACAGGTGCCGCCTCGGCGCGGCGCACCAGACCGAGCGGCAGTGCCGTCGCGGCGGCAAGCCCGCCGGCGGCCAAGCCCGAGCGCTTGAGGAAGGTGCGGCGATCGAGCGAGGGAGTGGCGAGCGCGCGCAACGCACTCGACAAGTGCTGGGGGCGCACGGCCCCGGCCGCCTTCTTCGTAAGCATGAGCCTTTCCTCCTATTCCTTCGCGTGCCTTCGGCCTGGTTCCGTCGGCCTCAGAAGCGGGCAAGCGCGTAATACTTTTTGACGTGCTCGCTCTCGCGGTAGCCGCGGGAACCATCCTCGGGTTTTGCCGTCGCCGCCTTGGCCCCGGCGCGCGTGATGCCGGCCGCGGCAACACCCGCGGCACCCGCACCAAGCCCCGCCAGTTTGAGGAAGTCCCGTCGCTTCGAGGACTTGAGCTTGTGATCCTTCATCGCACACTCCACCTCGCTCGTGTCGGCTCGGAACGATGATTGCCGCGGAGGGCCGAGCCCGCCCCCCGCTATGCCGCCATGGCGAAGGCCTGGCGCTCGATCTCCACGAAATGGCGGCCGATCTTGCCGACCGGCCGGTAGAACCGCGCCGCCTCCGCCGCCTCCAAATCCGCAAAGAACTGCTGCGCCCAGCTGCCGAGGTGACGGTCGAAGAAGGCGTGCTGCTCGGCGAGTGCGGCAGGCCCCTCGCCAAAGGCACCCGTGATCAGCCCCGCCATCGCCTCGCACAGCATCGCGATATGGTCCTCGGGCTCCTTGGTCTTTTGCTCGTGCCGGACGATGCCGAGGCGCGCCAGGTCGCGGCGCAACTCGGCGAGCGGCTTTTCGAAGAGAAAGCCCGTCAGATAATAAGAGCCGTAAGGCGTCAGCTCGCCGCCGGCCAAGCCGATGAAGAGCGCGTGATACTCCTCCGCGAGCATTTCGGCACTTGCGCACCGTGCGGCCGCGGCGAGCTCGTTGAGGGCAAGGCCGAGCACGCTCGCGTCGCCTTCGAGCGCCGCCACCCTCTTGATGAGTTCGGCATTCGGCGGTTCCGCGAGGAGACGCGCCAACAGCCCATACGCTTGGGCGCGCAGGGCGTCCTCCTCGGTCATCGCACGGAGAGCCTGATCCGTTGCTTGCAACGGCAGCATCCCTCCCTTCTCCCCATTCCGCCCTTTTCGGGCTTCTTATCGGCGGCCGGGCCGCCTTATCGCATGCCACCACCAAAGGCAGCATGACTATGTGACCGGATTCTACCGCCCGAGTCAAGCACGCAGAGCGAAAATTTCCTGCCATTCCAATAACTTAATAAATGCTAATGTATGTTTTTACGCGATACCTGTCTTTTTCTCCCCGATGTCGTTTTTGCGCACGTCTTTCTCTGTTTTGTCCAGACCATCTTGCTCCAGTTGCCTGGGCGAAGCCACAGCGTCGCGGCTCGCTTCTGATGCGCTCTCGGGCGAATCGGCCTCGGGCGCGCCGCGCGCGCCAGCGCTTGGCGCTGCGGCGCGCGTGGCCACCGCACCTGCGCTCTCTTCTGGCGGCGCCACCATGCCGCGGCCGACTTGGAAGAGCGTTTTGACCGCTTCCGGCAGCTTGCCGACCTGCGAATAGTCCTCGTCGTAATCGTTCAGCCCGTCGAGATTGGCCAGCATCGGATTGCTGCGCCACAGCTTGCGCAGCGCCTCGCGACGCAGACCCTCGGGCACGCCGGATGCAAGATAGGGCTTGAAATCGCTGTCATAGGAGAGCGTTTCGACGGGCGGCAGCTTGGCGACCTCGTCATTCGCCTCGGGGCCGCTCTCGTGGCACGCACCCGCCTCAGTCTCGCCGCTCGCCTTGTCGCTTCCGCCCGCGGCAGACGCGGGACCGGCAGGGGCTGCATCGGCTGCCTCGCCCCTCGTCTCGCGGGGGGAAGCTGGCAAGGGGGACGGCTCCGGCATTGCCTTGGCTCCGCTCGAAGACCGCGCCGCCTTCCCTGCCTCGGTCTTGCGGCGCGACCAGCGGCCGAGCCAGCCGTCCTTGCCGAAGGCGCTCATGGCTTGTCCTCTTTGGGCTGGCTCCCTTTGGGCTTGCTCTCCTTGGGACCACGGCCAAGCCGGGGGGCTCGGGCGCCCTCGTCGCGCCCGGCCGTTGCCTCGCTCCAATGCCGGCGCGCGCGTTTCTCGAAGCGCACTTCCTTGTGGTGCCGCGCCACAAAACCCTCGACCCAGGCGCGCACCACGGACGGCATGGCGACGCCCTCGACGATGTCGTCGCCGGCATCGAGGTACTCCTGCACCTCGTCCGCCGACACGGTGATGAGGAAAGGCTCGACCTCGCGTCCTTCACCCCCTTCGCCGGGGCGGAGGATCACATAGACGACCGGCTCAGCCGCGGTGAGATTGACGCGGTAAGCCTCGGTTTCCCTGGGGAAGAGCTCGAGCGGCAGCGTTGCCGCAAGATAGCGCCGCCACCCCGGCCCTTCGGCAAGGAGACGCCACGCGCTGCTCTCGACGACGACGGGGCGGACCTCGACGGGCAGCCAGGCATGGGCCTGCCAAGGATGGCCGCTCTCGCGCCGCTCCACGATCACCGCGAGCCGCACACTTTCGGCGCCTGGCACGTAATTTCCTCGCTTGGCTGCGCTCAAAGCCTGATGTAACAGCCCTCCCGGCAAAAGGAAATCCTGCGCTGCAGCAAATCCCGCGCGGCCGGCCTGCCGGGCCGGCGCCGGGAACTCGCCTTTCGCCGGCACCCGTGCTATGCATGCAGCCCTTTGGCGGCCCCAGGCCCCGGATTTGTGCGGATTTTCGGTAGGTTCCCGTCGGCCATGAAGCTGAGCGAAATCGCAAGAGCCCTTGATGCCCGCCTGGTCGGCGACGGCTCCATCGAGATCGATCGTCCGGTCAACCCGGTCGATGCGGAAAGCCCTCGGGACCTGGCACTTGCCATGGAACCGGAGACCATAGCCCTCCTCAAGGGCGGCCCGGCGCGTGCCGCCCTCATACGCGAGGAGAAGGAGCTGCCCGAGGGTGCCTTGATGGGCTATATCGTGGTCGGCCGCTCGCGCTACGCCATGGCGCAGCTGCTCGAGCTCTTCCCCCGCCCGCCCCATTCGGAGCCCGGCATCCATCCGACCGCGGTGGTCGATCCCTATGCTCGTCTCGCCAACGACGTACGCGTCGGTCCCTTCTGCTACATCGGCCCCGGTGCGGTGATCGGCGCGGGCACCATTCTTCTTGCCCACGTCACCGTGGCCGCAGGTGCGCTCATCGGCCGCGGCTGCCTCCTCTATCCAGGGGTGCGCATCGGCGAGCGGGTCGTCGTCGGCGAGCGCGTGATCCTCCACCACAATGCAAGCCTCGGCGCCGACGGCTTCAGCTTCGTCACCCCCGAAGAGGGCAACGTCGAGAGTGCGAAGGCCTTGGGCGAGATCCGCGCCAGCACCCAGGACCTGGTGCGGACCAATTCGATCGGCACCGTGATCCTCGCCGACGACGTCGAGATCGGCGCCTGCGCCTGCATCGATCGCGGCACGGTGAGCGCCACCCGGGTCGGGCGCAATACCAAGATCGACGACCTGGTGATGATCGGACATAACTGTGTCATCGGCGAAAATTGTATGCTATGCGGTCAGGTGGGAATTGCGGGCAGCACCATCGTAGGCGACCGGGTGGTGCTGGGCGGCAAGGTGGGCGTCGCCGATCACCTGAGGATCGGCAGCGACTCGGTTATCGGCGGCGGCACCATGATCGGCATCAACGTCCGGCCGAAGTCGCTGCTGATGGGCTGGCCGCCGCAATCGCCGCGCGACACCTTCACCACGCTCTTGACCATCCGGCGCGCCAAACGGATCATGAGCGACGTGGAGGACTTGAAGCGCCGGGTGCGCGCGCTCGACGGCGGCGGGGGTGCCGCCGCGGGCGAGGCCGCGAAAGAGCAAGACGAGGCCCAGCCTTGACCGGCGGGCGTGGCGCACGAGCGCTTGACGAGGGAATCCCAGATGGCAAGTTTTGAAGACGATGTCCTTGACATCATCGCGAAGCACGGGAACATCGATCGCGCCAAGCTCACGCGCGATGCCAATTTGGCCGACCTCGATATCCAGTCGCTCGACGTGGTAGAAATCATCTTCGCGCTCGAGGAGAAGTTCGACATCTCGGTCCCGTACAATGCCAACGATCCGACGGGTGCCGCCACCGGCGTCTCGTTCAAGACGATCGGCGACGTGGTCGACGCCATCGCGAAGCTCGTAGCCGAGCGCGATGCCCTGAAGACCGCCTGAGCGGCATTCCTCGCATGAAAAGAGTGGTGGTGACCGGACTCGGCGCCTTTGCAGCGCTCGGGAAGAACATCGCGGAATTCACCGCGGCCTTGCGCGCCGGCCGCAGCGCCATCGGTCCCCTGACCTTCATCCGTACCGACGGGCTGATCGTCAAGATCGGCGCCGAGGTCGGCGCCTTCGACCCGAAGCAGTATTTCGACGAGTCGCGCTTAACGCTCCTCGACCGCTTCACTCAGTTCGGCTTGATTGCGGCGCGCGAGGCGGTCGCCGACAGCGGCCTCGTCTTTCGCGACGGCCTCGCCGCGCGCACCGCCGTCATCATCGGCTCCGGCGTGGGCGGCCAGACCACCCTCGACGAGAACTATCACAAGATTTACGCCGAGGGCGCCAAGCGCGTGCATCCCTTCACGATCCCCAAGCTGATGCTCAACGCCCCCACCAGCCACATCAGCATGGAGCACGGCATCACCGGCCCCTCCTTCTCGGTGGCGAGCGCCTGCTCGTCCGCCAACCACGCCATCGGCCTCGCCTTCCACATGATCCGCTGCGGCTCGGCAGATGCGGCCGTGACGGGTGGGGCCGAAGCGACGGTGACCTACGGCACCATGAAGGGCTGGGACGCCTTGCGCGTGATGGCGCCGGACACCTGCCGGCCCTTCTGCAAGGACCGCAAGGGCATGGTGCTCGGCGAGGGTGCCGCGATCCTGGTGCTCGAGAACCTCGAGCGGGCCAAAGCGCGCGGGGCCCGCATTCACGGCGAGATCATCGGCTTCGGCATGAGCTCGGATGCGGGCGACATCGTGCTGCCCGCCGCGAGCGGTGCGGCCGCGGCGATGCGAAACTGCATCGCCGATGCGGGGCTCCAGCCGGAGGACGTCGACTACATCAACGCCCACGGCACCGGGACGACCGCCAACGACGTGACCGAGACCAAGGCCATCCACATGATCTTCGGCGCACACGCCAAGAATCTCATGGTCTCCTCGACCAAGTCGATGCACGGCCATGCCCTAGGCGCCGCCGGCGCCATCGAGCTCGCCGCCACCTTGCTGGCGCTGCGCGACGGCTTCATCCCGCCGACCGCCAACTTCACCGAGGCCGATCCCCAATGCGACCTCGACTACGTGCCGAACGCGGCGCGCGAGGTACAGGCGGAGGTGGCGATCTCCAATTCATTCGCCTTCGGCGGCCATAACGCCGTGGTAGCGGCGCGACGCTATACGGGCGCATAGACGCCGGGGGCGGCGATGACGGAGAAGGGCGTCGATTTCGACATCGACCAGATCAAGGCGATGATCCCGCATCGCTATCCCTTTCTCATGATCGACCGGGTGCTGAACTGCGTCGCCGACAAGGGCGGCATCGGCGTCAAGCAGGTGACCATCAACGAGCCCTACTTCCGCAACATGTCGCCGAGCGGGCTCGCCATGCCGGGCCTCTTGATCGTCGAGGCGATGGCGCAGACCGCCGCGGTGGGGGCCGTCCACACGCTCGGCCCGCACACGGCGGGAAAGCTCGTCCTGCTGATGGGATTGAAGGAGGTGCGCTTTCACCTGCCGGTGAGGCCGGGCGACACGCTCTTCCTCCACGTCGACAAGGAGCGCCAGTTCGGCCCCACCTCGCGGCTGCGCGGCCGGGCGAGGGTCGAGCGCACGCTCGTGGCGGAGGCTCTCCTCACCGCGGTGATCATCGATTCCGGCCACAATTTCAATGCAAGTGCGGCTTCTTGAGGAAGTCGTCGCGGTTGGCGGAGCCGATCTGCACGTCGAACGTGTCGCCTTCGCGCACGAGGGTGAGGGGGACCTCGGTGCCGGCGGGTCCGAGCGCCCAAATCTTGCGATAGAAGTCGGCCAGGCCGTCGATACGGGAACCGGCGACGGCGACGACCCGGTCGCCCGGACGCACTTGCGCGCGATGCGCGGGCCCGTTGCGCGCGAGACTCACCACGGTCGGCCCCTCGTTCGTCTCGGTCGTGTACATGCCAAGCCATGGCCGCGTTGGACGATTGCTGCGGCCGAAGCGGAGGAGATCGTCGAAGATCGGCTCGAGAAGATCGATCGGCACGATCATGTTGGCGTCGACCTGCTCGCCCGACTCCGCGACCCCTTGGACGAGGAGCGAGCCGATGCCGAGAAGCCTGCCGTCGCGCCCGATGAGGGCGGCCCCTCCCCATTGCGGATGCGCCGGCAAAGTGAAGATCGCCTCGTCGAGCACGTATTCCCAATAGCCGGCGAATTCCCGCTTGGAGGCGATGCGCGCCTGCAGCGCGTGGCGCTGTCCGCCATGACCGGCCATGATGACGAGATCGCCGACCGAGCATGACTTCGAGCGCCCGCGGGAGAGCGCCGGCACGCCGAGCCGTCCCAACGCCTGCACGAGCCCCAGGCCGGTCGCCTGGTCGTAGGCCAGCACGTGGGCGGGAGAAGCGCCTCCCTTGCTCGTGGTAAGCCAGACCGTCTCCGCCTCCGAGACCAGATAGCCGATGGTCAGCACGAGGCCGTCGTCGCGGATGACGACGCCGTTGCCGTCCCGCTCGGTGCCGAGGATCGAGGCGGTGAAGGCATCCTCCGGAACCTCGGCGCGAAGGTGCACGACGGCGGAGAGCGCTGTGTCGAGGTCGAACGCGACGTCCTTCACGTTCGGCCTCACCTCGGCAGGGAATTCCCAGTCACGCGCGGCCACGGCCATCAGGCTCCCGATCTACGCCACGGCCCGCGGAGTCTAGCACGACCGCCGCGGGAAATTGAGGCAACTTTGTCAAGCGCGCCACACCGCCCCCGCCGCCGGTCCGCGAGCATGCGCGCGAGCTGTCCCTATTTTTATGGGGTGCCGTCCGCCGCTCGTCAAAGGGCCTGAGCGCCGCGCGGGCCCGCTCGCAGCCAGCACCAGGCCGGGAAGCTGCTCCCTGACATTCATTCGAGCGGGATCATCACATGGCTCTTGAAGGGCTTGCGCTCGCACAACCGCTGGTACCACGCGGCGAGGTTATCCAGAGCGGGCCGCTCGATGGGCATCACGTACCAGCGATAGGCCCAGATGCCGAGCGGAATGTCGGCCAGCGAGAGCTCTTTGCCGTTGAGGTAGGGGGCGGCGGCGAGCTGGGCGTCCACCATGCGCCACAGCCCGATCGTACGCTGGCGCGCCGCCTCGATCGCCGCCATGTCGCGCTTCTCGGGCGCGGTTCGAACATAGCCGAAGAAGATCGGCACGATCGCAGGATTGAGATGGGCGAGCTGCCAATCCATCCAGCGCTCCGCCGCCGCCGCCGCCTCCGGCGCCTGGGGATAAAGCGCACCTCGCCCGTATTTGCGGGCGAGATAGCGGATGATGGCGTTCGACTCCCAGAGCACGAAGCCGTTGTCATCGATCGTGGGCACCAGTCCGTTCGGATTGAGCGCCCGGTATTTCGGATCGTCGTTGCCGCCGAAGCGGCCGCCGAGGTCGGTGCGCTCGAAGGGAATTCCGAGCTCGTCGCAGCACCACAGCACCTTCTGCACGTTGGAGGAGCTCTTGCGTCCCCAAATCTTGAGCGTTGCCATGATCATCTTCTCCTGGACGTGTTAGCTTGCACCTGTCACGCGCATATCACGGCGTCAGCACCGTGCGTCCGACGACGCGGCCCGCCTTGAGATCCTCGAGTGCTGCGGAGGCGTCCTCGAGCGGCCGGGTGCGGATCGGGATGGGCGGCACTTTCTGCTGGCGGATGAGGGCCAAGAGCTCGGTGAGCTCGGCAAGGCTGCCGACATAGGAGCCTTGGATGGTGAGCTCGCGCTGCGGGATGGACGGCAGCGGCAGCGTGATATCGCCGCCGAAGAGCCCGACGATGATCAGCTGGCCGCCCTTGGCGATACACTCGAGAGCGAGCGATACGGTCGCCCTCGAGCCTACCAGATCGATGATGGCCCAAAGGGGTCCGCCTGCTGCGTCCTTGATCGCGCGTGCCGCATCGGCGGCAGCGCCGTCCACGGTCGCGAGGGCCCCCGCCTTCTTCGCCGCTTCGCGCTTCGCCGGATCGATGTCGACGACGACCGCACCACGTCCCTTCATCGCCTTGAGGAGCTCGAGGCACATGAGCCCGAGGCCGCCGGCGCCGATGATGACGGTCGGCTTCGCGGCGAGCAGCGGGCCGAACTTGCGCAAGGCCGCGTAAGTGGTGAGCCCGGAGCAGGCGTAAGGGGCTGCCACAGTTGCCGGCATGTCGGAGATATCGAGTAGGTAGCGCGGATGGGGGACCAAGAGATGGTCGCTGTAGCCGCCCGCGCAATGGATGCCGAGGAAACGCGGCGAGAGACAGAGTTGCTCCTCCCCTACCCGGCACACTTCGCAGTTCCCGCAGCCGATCCAGGGATAGACGAGAACGCGTTGCCCGAGCTTGAGGCCCCTGGCCTCGGGGCCGAGGGCCGCGACCTCGCCGGCGCTCTCGTGCCCGAGCGTGTGCGGCAACTTCATGCCGCGCTCGACCATGGTGAGCTTCCTGCCGCCGCCAAGATCGAAATATCCCTCCCAGATGTGGAGATCGCTGTGGCAGACGCCCGCGGCGGCCACGCGTATGAGCACTTCGCTCCCCGCGGGCTTCGGTGTCGGGCGATCGAAGCGCTGCAAAGGAGCACCAAAGGCCGCAATGTCGTAGCTTCGCATGCTGGTCCCCCCTGCTATTCCCCGCTCGGCCGCCGGCCGCGTGCTATCGAGTGCCGAAGCGCCGGCCGCAGTCAAGGGCGAAGCGCGCAAATCCCGCGCATTCGCCCTGGACTTGGCGGCGCGCCCGACAGCAGGATAAGCGCCAAGTGGGTAGGGCGGCTGTCGGCCGGCGGAGACACCGCGGCCAAGGGAAGGGTCGAGCCATGAGGGAGCGCCTGGGGTTCATCGGCATGGGAGCCATGGGTGCGCCGATGGCGCGCCGGCTCAAGGCGGCGGGCTATCCCCTCACGGTGTGGAACCGCTCCCGGGAAAAGACGGTGCCGCTCATCGAATCCGGTGCCGCTCGAGCCGGCAACCCCGCGCAAGTGCTTGGCGCGAGCGACATCGTCCATCTCTGCGTGTTCGACACCGCCGCCGTCGAGGAGGTGACGTTCGGGCCGCATGGGCTCGCCGCCGCGGGGCCTTCGCAAGGCAAGCTCATCGTCGACCATTCGAGCATCGAGCCCGAGGCCACGCGGCGTATCGCAGAGCGCTTACAAGGCGAGTGCGGTGCGCGCTGGGTCGACGCGCCGGTGACCGGCGGCGTGCCAGGTGCCGAGACGGGCACGCTTGCGATCATGGCGGGCGGTCAAGCGGATGACGTGGAGCGCCTGCGCCCCATCCTCGCCCATGTCTCCCAACGCGTCACGCACATGGGTCCGGCGGGCGCCGGGCAGGTCACCAAATTATGCAACCAGATGATGGTGGGCGGCACCATGGCGCTCGTCGCCGAGATGCTCCAGCTCGCCGCGGCCGGCGGCCTCGAGATCGATCGCCTGCCCGAGTGCCTCGCCGGCGGCTACGCCGATTCGACCATCCTGCAGAACTTCGCCCGTCCCATGGCCAAGGGTGCGGTCAAGTCGGCGGGGCTGATCACCACGCTGCTCAAGGATCTCGGCACGGCTTGCGCCTTCGGGCAGGCCAAGACCGCCCCCATGCCCATGACGGCGCTGGCGGCGCAACTTTACCGCACCTTGTACGTTGATCTTCACGGCG
>DATNIJ010000164.1:0-20046 GCA_035604475.1 Alphaproteobacteria bacterium | reverse complement strand
GCGGACGCAGATAGAAGGGAGCCGGCGGCTCGGCGGATGCCTCCGACGCGCGAGCCGCGGCCATTCTCGCCACGACGGCGGCATCGACGAAGGCGGCGCTTGCGGCCTCGCGCACGTCGCAGCCCCGCGCGCGCAACGCGGAGATGACGCGCACCGCACCGTCGCCGGCGAGCAGCAGGGCGCGCGCGGAATGGCGCTCCGCAATCGCGTCGGCTGCCAAGACCATGCCCTCGCTTTCGGCCGCGAGGTTCTCGTCGAAGGCCTGCACGAAGAGCTCGTCGCGCTTGCTGTCGATGACGGCGAGAAGGCTCCGGCCGGCGCGCTCCTCCTTTGCCGTCGCATGGGCGAGGGCTGCGAAGCTGGTGACGCCGAGCATCGGACGCGCGGCGGCAAGTGCCAGGCCGCGCAGTGCTGCGAGGCCGATGCGCACGCCCGTGAAGCCGCCCGGGCCCGTGGTCGCGGCAAAGAGATCGATGCTGGCGAGTGCTATGCCCGCCTCGCTCGCGACCTCGAGCACCATGGGCAAAAGACGCTCGGCATGTCCGCGCGCGCGCGGCTCCCAGCGTTGCGCCCGCACGGCACCGTCTGCCCACAAGGCGGCCGAGCAGGCGGCACCCGAGCTGTCGAGAGCGAGGATCCTCATTGCCGCGCCGCCGTGCTAGAGAGGAAGGGAGAGCGCAATTCAAGCGATCCCCACGAGAGACTCTTGCCATGATTCTGCTGCCGATCACAGAAGAGAGCCATGCCGTGAGGTTGGCGCTCGCCTATGCCACGGCGGGCAACTTCACGGGCCGGCCGATCTACCGGCGCGCCGCCTGCTATCTGCATCCCGACGCCGCAAAGGCACTCGCGTGCGCGATCGAGCAGGCGGCGGGCCTTGGGCTCGCGCTCAAGATTTTCGATGCCTACCGCCCGACCGAGGCCCAGTGGCTGATGTGGCGCCACACGCCCGACCCGCAATTTCTCGCCGACCCGCGGCGCGGCTCGCCCCACTCGCGCGGCGTGGCACTCGACCTGACGCTCGTCGATCGCGACGGCGGCGAGCTCGAGATGGGAACGGCCTTCGATGCCTTCACACCCCGGTCGCATCACGGCAGTCTCGAAGTCTCGCGCACGGCGCAGCGGAACCGCCATCTGCTCCTCGGCATCATGAGCGCCGCAGGCTGGGACTTCTACAGGAACGAATGGTGGCATTACCAGCTTTTCAACGCGCGCCGCTATCCGCTCATCTCCGATAAAGCACTGCCCCGGCCGATGATGTGAGAGGCGGCACCGGCTAAAAGCCGACATACCGATTTCGCGGCTGGTGATTCGCCAACGGCGAATTACGAGCTCGCGAAAGTCGGTACCAGTGCCAGCCTCCAAGAATCCGAGCGTCACCCCCACCCCACCCTCCCCCTTCGAGGGGGAGGGGGACTTTGTTGCCAAGCCATGCGCTTCCCCTCCCCCCTTGAGGGGGAGGGTTAGGGTGGGGGGTGTATCACGCACCCATGATTCCGGGCATTGGGGCGGCAGCCGCTTACGTGCTGCGCACCCAAATGACGGGACGCACGAATGGAAGGTGCGAAAGAGGGAGAAGGGTCAGACGGCCCTGACTTCGACGACCTCGGGAAGATAATGCCGCAGCATGTTCTCGATCCCAGCCTTCAAGGTCGCCGTCGAGCTCGGGCATCCCGAGCAAGAGCCTTGCATGTGCAGATAGACGATGCCGCGCTCGAAGCCGTGAAAAATGATGTCGCCGCCGTCCTGCGCCACCGCCGGACGCACCCGCGTGTCGAGCAGCTCCTTGATCTGGGCGACGACCTCGCTCTCCTCCGCCGCGGCGGGGCCTTGCGCAGGGTCCGACGGGAGGATGATCGGACGGCCGGAGGTGAAATGCTCCATGATCGCGCCGAGGATGGCCGGCTTGAGGAGCTGCCACTCCTGCTCAGCGCCCTTGGTCACGGTGACGAAATCGGAGCCGAGGAACACCCCTGACACGCCATCGATTTGAAACAATCGTTCCGCTAAGGGCGAGCGGCTCGCTGTCTCAGGAGTCGGGAAATCCGCCGTGCCCGCGGCCATCACTTCACGGCCGGGCAGGAATTTGAGCGTGGCGGGGTTGGGCGTCTGCTCAGTTTGAATGAACATTCCGGTTCTCGTGCAACAATTGTCACCACGGGAGGAGCCCCGAGCGCCCCTAAGATGGGCCGGCCGCCGTGGAAGATCAAGTTTCGGATGCTATATGAGGGACGAGGTGAGGGACGAGGAGATCTGCGATGAACGACTTAGCGACGGGGCCGTCCGCGCCCGGCATGCTGGGCCACCTGGCGCTGCCGGAGCCGATCCAGTGGCTCTTGGGCGAGGGCCGCAGGATCGACGACGGCGGCGTCTTTTTCGGCGAGCTGTGCCAGCGCCTGGTCGCCGCGGGGCTGCCGCTCATGCGCGCCAATCTGAGCGTGCGCGTGCTGCACCCGCAACTCATGGCCGTGAATTATCGCTGGTGGCGCGGCGGCGAGGTCGAGCGTCTCGAGAGCGAGCACGGCTCCGAGCATAGCGACCGCTATCTCCTGAGCCCCATTCGCGTCATCTACGAGGGCGCCGCCGGGCTCAGGCGCCGCCTCGACCGGCCCGACCCGTACCTCGACTTTCCCATTCTCGCGGAGCTGAAGGCGGCGGGCGCCACCGACTATGTCGCAATGGCGCTGCCGGACAGCGCGGACCGCCCGGCGGCGGTCAGCTGGACCTCCGATCGCGCCGGCGGCTTCGCGACCGACGATCTCACGCTGCTCAACGACATGCTGCCGATCCTGAGCCTCGTGGTCGAGGTGTACAAACTGCGGCGCATCGGCGCGAGCCTGCTCGACGTCTATCTGGGCGCGCAGACGGGCCGGCGCGTGCTCGACGGTGCCGTCCGCCGCGGCCAGCTCGAGACCATTCACGCGGTCCTGTGGTACTGCGACCTGCGCGGCTTCACCAACCTCTCGGACACGCTTCCCCACGAGGAGCTCATCGCGCTCTTGAACGACTACTTCGAGGCCGTGGGCCAGCCGGTGATCGCGCGCGGCGGGGAGATCCTGAAATTCATCGGCGACGCCGTGCTCGCCATCTTTCCCCTCGATCTCGAGCTCGACCGCTCGGCCACTGCGCCGGCCCTCGCCGCCGCAGGCGACGCGCTTGCCAATGTGCGGGAGCTCAACGCGCGGCGCACGGCGGACGGCCAGCGCAGCATCAAGCTCGGCATCGCCCTTCACATCGGCGACGTGGGCTACGGCAACATCGGAGCTCCCACCCGCCTCGACTTCACCGTGATCGGCTCGGCCGTGAACAAGGTCGTGCGCATCGAGGCGCTCTCGAAAGCGCTCGACCGGCCCCTCCTCCTCTCCGCCGACTTCGCGCGCCGCTACGGGCAAGCGCTCCTCTCGCTCGGCTTCCACGCGCTCCGCGGCATCTCCGAGCCGGAGGAGGTCTTCTGCTGCCCGGTCACGGAAGCGCGCGCCGAGGCTGAGCCCGCCCGCCCGCTCTGAACGACGGCCGCGCGCGGCCGGATGCGGCGGACCGCGCAGGCCGCGCGCGGGCAGGAACGATAGCTATCCAGCTGTCGGCGACGTTCCGTGCACAAATCAAGATTTTTGCAACACGCAAGAGAGCCTTATGTTGCAGGCATTTCCTGCCGATTCTTGGCTCTCATGCCTTGAACCATGCCATTGCTCTCAGCTCGCAAGATTCAAGCCGAACGCCCCTCATATGCCTTCTTCAATCCCTCGATGTCGAGTTTGATCATTTTCAACATTGCTTCGGCAACGCGCTTTGCGCGCGCCCGATCCGAATCCTTCATCATATCGCCGAGCACCGTGGGCGCGATTTGCCAGAAGAGCCCATAGCGGTCTTGCAACCACCCACACTGCTCGATCTTTCCGCCTTCCGACAACGCCGCCCAGAGCCCGTCAATTTCGGCCTGATCGTCGCATTGAACCATGAACGATATGGAATGATTAAACGCGTCAAGTGGTCCCGCGCTGAAGGCCATGAACGGCTGTCCCATCAGTGTGAATTCGACCACCGTTACAGAACCGGCCGGGCCGCTCGGACTGTCCGCAGGGAGTGCCGTAACACTGTCAACTTTGGAATTAGGCAGCACCGATGCGTAGAAGGCTGCGGCTTCTTCTGCTTTCTCGGTGTACCAAAGATTCGGGACAATTTTCGACACTGTTGCCTCCCGTGCGATAAAGACGCCGAATCTCAGGATGCTACACGCGAAAACTCTGCTCAAGCCACGGGTGAGCTCCGTGCGAGTATCAAGAATTTCACACCAAAATTGGGCGCCTGGGATCAAAGGGCTTTTTGTTGCATACACCCGGTCCAGAATCGCACCGTGATGTTCGGCCACGCGCGGGTATCGACGGACTGCCAGAGCGTTGACGCCCACCGCAAGCCGAAACTGACACTGCATCAGCGGCGCGAGGCGCGTAAGCGCCGTGACCGTATTCAGTTCATCGTCATTCCGGAAGCTTAGGCGAGCCCCGGAAAAGCTCGCTTTTCCGGGTTGCAAGCCTTGCTGTCCGGAATCCAGGGTGACGCCAGCGCGAGCCTGGCCATGGATTCCGGATCGAGCAAATCCTTGTTGCGCAAGGATTTGCTCGTCCGGAATGACGAACGGCAAAAAGCCGCGCGCGTCCCGCCCTCACGCGAGCAGATCGATCTGCTCGTCGGTGAGGTTGCCCGGCACGATGGTGAGGGGCACGCGCAGCTTGGCGATCTGCTTCACGCTCAAGGCCGAGACGAGCGGGCCCGGACCCTTGGGTCCAGGGTCGGCACCCAGCACGAGCACGGAGATGGTTGGGTCCTCGTCGATGAGCTTGAGGATCTCCTCGAGCGGCCGTCCCTCGCGGATGTAGATGACCGGCATTTGCCCCGTCCATTCGACCACCTTGGCCGAGAGCTCCTGGAGCTTCTCCTCGGCCTCCTGGCGGTTCTCGCTTTGCGCCAGCTGCTCGACGGCCATCCAACCGGCGCCATCGACCGGCTCGATCACGCAGAGGAGGGCCACGCGCCCGCCCCAATGCCGCGCCCCTCGGCAGGCGTAGCGCAGCGCCACGTTGAGCTCCTCCGTGCGGTCGACGATGACGAGAAAGGTGCCTTTGGGGCTCGCTTTCGCGCCGGCTGCCATGGCATGCCTCCCTGCGTTCACACCCTGCGGAAGACGGCTGCGGCCAGCCACCCTGCCAGCAAGGCCATGGCGACTGCAATCGCGCCATAGGCCGCGGCATGGCGGTGGGCGAAGTCGAAGAGGTCGGCGCTGGCGCCGATCTTGCTGATGACGAGCGGCGTCGTCTGGGCGCTGACGACGGCACCATCGCGGAAGAGGAAAACCTGCACTTGATAGGTGCCGACCGGGACGTTCGCGGGAAAAACGACGTTCACGCGAAAGAGCCGGGCGCCGAGGAAGCTCACTTGCGCAACCGACGCGGCATAGAGCCCTTCGGCCTCCTCGTTGCGGATGAGGGCCGCGCGGTACTCGGCGACGGTCTGGGGATCGCGCTCCACCTCGGGGATCAAGCGCAGATATTCGGCGCCGATCTCCTCGCGCGCGCGCTCGGGTGCGGGGGCGATCTTGTCGAGCTCGCGGCTCGCCGCCACGGCATAGAAGGAGGGCACCGCGGCGAAGGTCATCTCCTTCTTGTTGACGTAGATGGCGGCGACCCGCGCCTTGCGCCGCACGGTCACGCGCTCCTCTGGCCCGCGCACCACGACGACGACGTCGCCGGGCCCCTCGACGGCGCCGAAGAGCAAAACGTCCGTGCCGGTGAAGCCGGTGGTGATCGCGACGAGATGACTCGAGAGGTCGGCGATCAGCTGCTGCGCGCGCGCGTGCGGCGCCGGCAACGCCGCGGCGAGGAGGGCGGCGAGCGCCAATGCGGCACGGCGCCTCATTGCGACGCCCGCGCGATCGAGAAGAGGTCGGCGGGGGTCGCCACCAGGTCATAGAAGAGCTTCGCCGCGACCGCAAGCACGAGGAGGGCGAGAAGGGCGCGCACTTGCTCGCCCTTGAGCTTGTCGCTCGCGCGCACGCCCGCTTGCGCGCCCAACACGCCGCCGATCAGCATGGTGAGTGCGAGCAGCACGTCGACCGTCTGGGTAGTGACGGCCTCGAGCAGGGTCACGTTCGCCGTGATGAAGATGACCTGGAAGAGCGAGGTGCCCACGACCACCGCCGTCGGCATGCCGAGCAGGTAGATCATCGCGGGCACCATGAAGAAGCCCCCACCCACGCCCATGATGGCGACGAGCACGCCGACGAAAACCCCAAGGCTGAGCGGGACGAGGGCCGAGATGTAAATGCGCGAGCGGTAGAAGCGCATCTTGAGCGGCAACACCCGCACCCAATAGGGATGCCGGCCCGCGCGCGGCCTGGGCGGGATGTGGCGGCGCTGGCGCAGGATGGCGCGCGCCGCCTCGGCCAACATGAGAAGGCCGACGAGGCCGAGGAGAAGCACGTAGCTGAGCGAGATCACCAGCTCGACCTGGCCGAGCTGGCTCAAATGCTTGAAGAGCCAGACCCCGAGCGAGGAGCCGACGAGGCCGCCCGACATCAACACCATGCCCATGCGGAAGTCGACCGCGCGGCGGCGCCAATGGGCCATCACGCCGGAGACCGAGGCGGCGATGAGCTGGTTCGCCTGCGTGCTCACCGCGACCGCAGGCGGCACGCCTATGAAGATGAGAAGCGGGGTCATGAGAAAGCCGCCGCCCACGCCGAAGAGCCCCGAGAGGAAGCCGACCGCCGCCCCCAATCCCAGAAGCGTGAAGACATTGGCGGAGATCTCGGCGATCGGCAGATAGATCTGCATGGTCAGAGGAGAGGCGTCCTCAGAATGCTTTCACCGCAAGGCTGACGTGCTCGACCTCGGGCGGCGAGGCGAAGCAATGTCCGACGAGCTTGCGCCAGGCCTGGAAGTCCTCGGAGTCGCGGAAGTCCCGGGTGTGGTTCTCGAGCGTCTCCCATTTGACGAAGAGGCGGTAGCGGCTCGGCTTCTCGTGCGAGCGCTGCAGCTCCATCCCCTGGAAGCCCCGGGCGCGGCGGAAAATCTCGCTTGCCTTCTTAACCGCGGCTTCGAATTCATTCTCCAGGCCGGGCTTCACCTCGATCTGGGCAATCTCGAGAATCATCGCGTGGCACTCCCCGCTCTTGTTCTCGCAACCGCCGGCTCCGGCCGGTAGTGGGTCACGTCGCGCAAGTCACCATCCTTCGAGACGCGTCGCAAGCGACGCTCCTCAGGAGGAGGACTTGGAGCTTGGGTTTCACCTCATCCTGAGGAGGCCGCGAAGCGGCCGTCTCGAAGGATGAGGTGAAATTGCCCCATAACCCTTCGGCCGAGGATACGCCTATACGCGCAAGAAGCCGACGATCTCCTGCACCTCGCCCAAGATCGGCGTGGCGATCTCCCGCGCGCGCTCGGCCCCCGCCTTGAGGATGCCGTCGACATAGGCGGCATCCGCCTTGAGCCGCTTCATCTCGGCGCCGATCGGCCCCAGCTTTTCGACCGCGAGCTCGGCGAGCTCCTCCTTGAATTTGGAGAACATGGCGCCGTCATAGCGCAAGCATACCTCCGCGGTCGCGAGATCCGCGAGGGCCGCATAGATGCCGACGAGGTTGGCGGCCTCGGGCCGGTTCACCAGCTCGACGGGATCGCCCGGCAGCGGGTCCGGATCGGTCTTCGCCTTGCGGATCTTCTGCGCGATCGCATCGGCGTCGTCCGTCATGTTGATGCGCGAATAGTCGGAGGCATCGGATTTGCTCATCTTCTTGGTGCCGTCGCGCAGGCTCATGACGCGGCTCGCCTCGCCCAGGATGATGGGCTCGATGAGCGGGAAGAAAGCCACCTTGTAGTCGTTGTTGAACTTCTGGGCGATGTCGCGGCAAAGCTCGAGGTGCTGCTTCTGATCCTCGCCCACCGGCACGTGGGTGGCCTTATAGAGGAGGATGTCGGCCGCCATCAGGTTGGGATAGACGTAGAGCCCGGCGGACGCGTTCTCCCGGTGCTTGCCCGCCTTCTCCTTGAACTGCGTCATGCGGTTGAGCCAGCCCATGCGGGCGACGCAATTGAAGATCCAGGCAAGCTCCGCGTGTGCTGAGACCTGGCTCTGATTGAAGAGGATGCAGCGCTCGGGCTTGATGCCCGCGGCGATCATCCCGGCCGTGACCTCGCGGGTGCTCGCGCGCAGCTCGGCGGGCTCCTGCCACTGGGTGATGGCGTGCAGGTCGACCACGCAGAAGATGCACGCATAATCATCCTGCAGCCGCACCCAGTTCCGGATCGCGCCCAGGTAGTTGCCGAGATGCAGATTGCCGGTGGGCTGGACGCCCGAGAAGATGCGGTTCATGGGAGGAGCCCCGTCGCTCGCAAGGGAGGCACGCGCGGCGAGTTATGGCGGCTCGCTTGGGGGCGGTCAAGGGGAGCCCCGCTGCGGTAGTGGGTCAGTTTCACTTCATCCTTCGAGACGGCCGCTTCGCGGCCTCCTCAGGATGAAGTGAAACCCAAACCCCAAGTCCTCATCCTGAGGAGCGTCGCGCTTGCGACGCGTCTCGAAGGATGGGGACTTGGGCAACGTGACCCACTAGCCCCGCTGCCGCCAACCGCCTAAGACGCGCTTCACCAGCGCGAGCTCGACCGCCCCCAAGCCGAGTGCGAGCGCACCATAGAGCGCAATGCCGCCCGTGACGAGGGCGGCGAGTGCTGCGATCTTGAGCGCGAGGCCCCCCGCGAGGGCGCTCTCGAGCGAGCGCGCGCCGAGGACGAGGCAGGCCGCCATGACCGCGCTCGCGAGAACGATGCGCGGCACGCGGCGGCGGAAGTCGGCGTCGAGCGCCAGATGCGCGTGGCGCCAAAGCGAGACGGCCAAGGCCGCGGCATTGACCCAGGCGGCAAGCGAGGTCGCAAGCGCGATCCCCGTGGGCCCGAGGGGATGGAGGAGTGCCAAGCTGAGCACGATGTTCGTGGCGACCGCGAGCACGGCGGCGCGCACCGGCGTCGCCGTGTCCTCGCGGGCGAAGAAGGCAGGGGCCAGGGCTTTCACGATGACATAGGCCGGCAGCCCCAGCGCAAAGGCCGCAAGAGCCGCGGCCGTCATGCGCGTCGCCTCGGGGCCGAAAGCGCCGTGCTGGAAGAGCACGCTCACGATCGGCGTCGCGATCGCGGCCAAGGCTGCGGCGGCGGGAAGCGTGAAGAGGAGTGCGAACTCGAGCGCTCGATTCTGGCTTTGCCCGGCACCTTGCTCGTCGCCGGCGCGCAGCTTGCGCGAGAGCTCGGGCAGCAGCACCGTGCCGATCGCCGTCCCGATCACGCCGAGCGGCAGCTGGTAGAGCCGATCGGCGTAATAAAGCCCGGCGACGGCACCGGTGGGCAGGAGCGAGGCGATCATGGTGGCGACCACGATATTGATCTGGATGACGCCGGCGCCGAACGCGCCCGGCAGCATGAGCCGCACCAGCCGGCGCACGGCGGGCGTCAAGCGCGGACGCGGGAGCGAGGGCAGCAGGCGATGGCGCGCGGCCGACCAGGCGAGCCAGAGGAATTGGCCGATGCCCGCCGCGACCACCGCCCAGGCGAGCGCGTGGCCGGGTGTGGCACCCCAGCTCCGCGGCAGGAGGAGGGCCGCGATGAGCGTCAGATTGAGCAGCACCGGTGCCGCCGCCGCCGCCGCGAAGCGGAAATGGCTGTTGAGCATGCCGCCGAGAAGGGCCACGAGCGCCATGCAGAGGAGGTAGGGAAAGGTGATGCGGGTGAGCTCGACCGCGAGCGCGTATTTCCCCGGCGAGCTCAAGAAGCCCGGTGCGATCAGCGCCATGAGCCAGGGCATGGCGGCAAGCGCGGCCACGGTGACGAGTGCTAAGGCGGAGAGCAATACGGCGAGCACCTCGCCGGCAAAGACCATCGCACCCTGGTGCCCGCGCTCCTCGACCGCACGGCTGAAGAGCGGCACGAAGGCGACGCTGAAGGCGCCTTCGGCGACGAGGTTGCGGAAGAGATTGGGGAAGCGGAAGGCGACCACGAAGGCATCGGCCACGGGCCCCGCACCTAGGGCCGCCGCGATCATCATGTCGCGCACGAAGCCGAGGACGCGGCTTGCCATGGTGTAGGCGCCGACGAGGGCGCTCGAGCGCAGGAGGGCCATGGCGCCTCTTTAGAGCGGTTTCACGCAGAGTGAAATCCCCACCCCCTCACCCAGCTCCGGGTAAGGCTCGGCTCCGCCTCGCCAACCCTTCGCAACCCTCTCCCCCTTCAGGGGGAGAGGGGAGGGTGAGGGGGATCGTTGTGTCCACTTACCCAGAAAATGGCGTAGAGGAAAGGGTCCCCTTTAGGAAGCGGCCTCCTTGAAGGGCGCGGGCGCACCCGTGAGCACGCTCGAGAGATGCTCGTGGATGCGCTTGAGCTTCTGCTCGTGCTCGATCTTGAGCCCGAAGACGTCCTTCACGTAGAACACGTCGACCACGCGCTTGCCGTAGGTCGAGATCTTGGCCGATGAGATTTGCAAATTGAGCTCGGTGAGTGCCTTCGTGAGCTCGTAGAGCAGGCCGGGCCGGTCGCGCCCATTGACCTCGATCAGCGTGTGGGTGGCGCTCGCCTTGTTGTCGATGAGCACGCGCGGCGGCACCTGGAACACGTCCGTGCGGCTCGGCAGGCGGCGGCCCACGGCGGCGACCTCCTCGGGCCGCAGCCGGCCGGCGAGGCTGCGCTCGATGACGGCCGAGAGCTTGGCGAGCCGGTCCGGCCGCTCGAAGCTGTTGCCGGCGGTGTCCTGCACCCAGAAGCTGTCGAGCGCCATGCCGTTCGAGAGCGTGAAGATGCGCGCGTCCACGATGTTGCCGCCCGCGACCGCGATGGCACCCGCGATCTTGGCGAAGAGCCCGGCGTGGTCGGCCGTATAGACGGTGAGCTCGGTGACCGCGCGGTGGGTGTCGACGCGCCAGTCGAGTGCCACCGGCGCCTTGGTCGCCTCGGCCTCGCGCACGATGCGGGCGTGCCGCGCGAGCGTGGCCGTGTCGTGCGAGAGCCAATAGGCGGGATTCCCGCGCGCCAGGTGTGCTGCGAAGTCCGCCTCGCTCCACTCGGCGAGTGCCGCCCGCAAGGAATCGAGTGCCGCCTTCACGCGCGTCTCGTCGCCGTGCGTGGCGAGCCCGCCGGTCAGCACCTCCTCGGTCTTGTAGTAGAGCTCGCGCAGGAGGGCTGCTTTCCAATTGTTGAACACCTTGGGGCCGGTCGCGCGCATGTCGACGACGGTGAGCACGAGCAAAAGGCGCAGCCGCTCGGGCGATTGCACGAGGCTCGCGAAGTCGGTGAACGTCTTGGCATCGCCGATGTCGCGCTTCTGCGCGGTGCGGCTCATGGCCAGGTGATTGAGCACCAGCCAGGCGACCGTCTCGGTCTCCTCGGAGGAGAGCCCCAGGCGCGGGCAAAGCTTGTAGGCAACCTCGGCGCCGAGGGTCGAGTGATCGCCGCCGCGGCCCTTGGCGATGTCGTGCAGCAGCACGGCGAGATAGAGCACGCGGCGCGAGAGCACCTTGTGCACGATGTCGCTCGAGAGCGGATGCTCCTCCTTGTGCTTGCCCTCCTCGATGCCGTGCAGGAGCCCGATCGCCCGGATGGTGTGCTCGTCGACCGTGTACATGTGGTACATGTCGTACTGCATCTGGGCGACCACGCGGCCGAAGTCGGTGATGAAGCGGCCAAACACGCCGGCCTCATTGAGCCGCCTCAAGGTCGTCTCCGGGTCGTTCCGCGAGGTCAGCATCTCGAGGAAGAGCCGGTTCGCCTCGGCGTTCGCGCGCAGCTTGTGGTCGACGAGGCGGAGCGAGCGCCGCACCGCGCGGAGCGCCTTGGGATGGATGTCGAGGCCATGCTGCTGGGCGACGTGGAAGAGCGCCAAGAGCTTGACCGGATCCTTCCTGAAGAGCTCCTCGTCGGCGACCGTGAGGCGATCGCCCTCGAGCTGGAAGCCGTCGATGTCGCGGCGGCGGCGCAGAAGTGCCGCGAGGCTGAAGCGGGCCGGCCGCTTGTGCTCGGCCTCGAGTGCTGCGCAGAAGATGCGCGTCAGATCGCCGACATCCTTGGCCACCAGGTAATAATGCTTCATCAAGCGCTCGACGCGCCGGGTGCCGGCGTGATCGGTGTAGCCCATGCGCCGCGCGATTTCCGGCTGCACGTCGAACGTGAGCCGCTCCTCGGCGCGCCCGGTGAGCCAGTGAAGCGCTATGCGCAGCGTCAAGAGGAAGTCCTGGGCCTTGGCGAAGGCCTGGGACTCCTCCTCGGTGAGGAAGCCGAGGCCCACCAGCTCGCGCGCGTCGTCGATGCGGTAGAGGTACTTGGCGATCCAGAAGAGCGTGTGGAGGTCGCGCAGGCCGCCCTTGCCCTCCTTGATGTTGGGCTCGACCACGTAGCGCGAATCGCCCATGCGCTGATGGCGCTGGTTGCGCTCGTCGAGCTTGGCGGCGACAAAAGCGAGGCCCGTGCCGGCGATCACCTCGCGGGCGAAGCGCTTCTTGAAGTCGAGAAAGAGTGCCGTCTCGCCCGCGACGTGGCGCGCCTCGAGGAGGGCCGTGCGGATGGTGGTGTCGGCCTTGGCTTGCCGGATGCACTCGTCGATCGAGCGGGTGGCATGGCCCACTTTGAGCCCGAGGTCCCACAAGAGGTAGAGCATCCACTCGACCACCTGCTCGGTCGCGGGGGTCGATTTGTAGGGCAGGATGAAAAGGAGGTCGATGTCGGAGAAGGGGGCGAGCTCGCCGCGGCCGTAGCCGCCGACGGCGACGACCGAGAGCCGCTCGCCGGCCGTGGGGTTGGCCAGCGGGAAGACCCTGGTGGTGGTGAATTCGTAGAGCGCGCGCACGAGCCGGTCCATGAGCTCGGAGAGGGCGCGCGCCGTCGCCGTGCCCGCGGGCCTCGCCTCGAAGCGCCGGCGCAGCTCGCCGCGCCCCTCCTCGAGCGCGCGCCGGAAGCAGGCCAGCACCTCGAGCCGCAGCCTCTCCGCCGGAAGCTCGCGCCCGGCCAGCGCCGCGAGCACGCATTCGAGCTCGTGCCCGCTCGCCTTCTCGTACTCGGTGACGACGGCGCTCATCCGGAGCTACCCTCACTTCCGTCCGCGGCCCTCATGCGCCAGAGAAAGAGAGTCCTTTAGAAAGATAGTACTTTAGGAGGGCTTAAGCATGCCACGAGCATCGCCGTCGACGGCAATCGCATTTGGCATTGAGCGAATTTCCTCATCCTTCGAGACGGGCCTTCGGCCCTCCTCAGGACGAGGAAAGCCGCTGGATCTGCAGGCCGCCTCACCCTGAGGAGCGCGCGAAGCGAGCGTCTCGAAGGGCGAGGCGGCCAATTGACCTGGATCAGCGAGCGGCCGCGCGAGCCAGGGCATCCTCAAGTTTCGGCAAGCTACGGCGAGGACGCAGCGATGCGCGCCATGATGCTTCATCGGGCCCATGAGCCTCTGAGACTCGAAGCCGCCAGTGCTGTGCCGCGGCCCGGGCCCCACGAGGTGCTCATTCGCGTGCACGCGTGCGGGGTCTGCCGTACCGATCTCCACATCCTCGACGGCGAGCTCGCGCACCCCAAGCTGCCTCTGATCCCGGGCCACGAGATCGTCGGCACGGTGGTCGAAACCGGGCCGCAGGTGACGGCCCTCGCGGCCGGCGCGCGCATCGGCGTGCCCTGGCTCGGCTGGACCTGCGGCGAGTGCGCCTTTTGCCGCGGGGGCCGCGAGAATCTCTGCGCCCAGGCGCGCTTCACCGGCTACGACATCGACGGCGGTTATGCCGAATATACGGTGGCGCACGAGCGCTTTTGCTTCCCCCTCCCGCCGGAGTATGGCGACGTGGCGGCGGCACCGCTGCTCTGCGCCGGCCTCATCGGCTACCGCGCCTTGCGCTTGGCCGGCGAGGCCCCCCGGCTAGGCCTCTACGGCTTCGGTGCCGCCGCCCATATCGCGGTGCAGGTCGCGCGCCATCGCGGCCAAGAGGTCTACGCCTTCACCAAGCCGGGGGATGCGGCCGGCCAGGACTTCGCCCGCGGCCTTGGTGCGGTGTGGGCGGGCGGCTCGGACCAAGCCCCGCCCACGCCACTCGATGCCGCCCTCATCTTCGCACCCGTGGGTGCCCTCGTCCCGGCGGCGCTCGCCGCCACCGCGAAGGGAGGCGTGGTGGTCTGCGCCGGCATCCATATGAGCGACATCCCGAGCTTCTCCTATCGCCTGCTCTGGGAGGAGCGCATGGTGCGCTCGGTCGCCAACCTCACGCGCCAAGACGGCGAGGAGTTCCTCGCGATCGCCGCCAAAGTCCCCGTGCGCACGGCGACCGTGCCCTTCCCGCTCAGAGACGCCAACGAGGCGCTCGCGCGCCTGCGCGAGGGACGCATCGAGGGTGCTGCCGTGCTGGTGCCGTAGCGCCGGCTTTGGTACCCTCGCATCGACCTGGACCAAAAAGGATGATTCTATCAAGGACTTAGTAAGTCTTTGATTTAACGTGGAAAATTGTTGACGATAGGGAAAGGGCAGGCTATGCTACGCGTTGGAATAAACGGCGGGGAAAATCCCTGAATGGAATGGGATCATGACGGCTGCCAAAGAATTTATGATTCAAATCTTGTTCAAGAAGAGCGCCGACGGGCGCTTTCACGTTCATAGCCCCAACCTTGCCGGGTTGCATCTAGCGGGCCGCGATCTCGCTACCATACGTGCCGACTTGGAACCAATTGTAAAGGATCTTCTCTTTTACAATTCGAATGTCATCGCAGACAAAATACGGTGGGTGCCGAGCTTGGAAGAAGTGGTATGTCAAATGACACAGCCCTCATCCGCGCCAGAGCCACAGGCTGTGGAACAAAAATTTTTGATGATTACCGGACGTGCCGCCTGATAAGAAAGCCGAGAGCCTCTCAAGAGAAGAGGTCTCTATACGGTTAACTAGCTCCCCCTGGAAATGCGTAAAAATCAAGGATTTTGGCGCTCACTCAACATGGCGCACCGAGCGCGGGTTCTACTTTTCAGTCCCTCATGATTGTACGGGGGCCGACTTCGAGGCGATCATGGATGACCTACGGCGATACGGCAAAACGCGGAATGTTTAGTTTTACTTAGTGAGCTATCTTTCAGGGCTACGCGCGCCACGCGCAGGCTATTTCTTCTCGCTCACCCCCTTGAGACGATAGAGGAGCTCGAGCGCCTCCTTGGGCGTGAGCTCGTCCGGGTGGACCTCGCCGAGCGCCTCCTCGAGCGCCGAGGGGCCGTGGCGCACCCCACCCTTGGGCCGGGCAGCTGCGGCGCTGAAGAGCGGCAGGTCGTCGGCGAGCCGGGTCAAGGCGCTCGCCTCCTCGCCCTGCTCGAGCACGGCCAGGATCTGCTCGGCGCGCGCGACGGCCGCTTGCGGCAGCCCGGCGAGCTGCGCCACGTGGATGCCGTAGGAGCGGTCGGCCGCCCCCGGGGCCACCTCGTGGAGGAAGACCACGTCGCCCTGCCATTCCTTGACCCGCATGGTGTAGCAGGCGAGTGCCGAGAGCTTGGCCGAGAGGGCGGTGAGCTCGTGGTAGTGCGTGGCGAAGAGCGCGCGGCAGCGGTTCACCTCGTGGAGATGCTCGAGCGTCGCCCAGGCGATCGAGAGCCCGTCGAAGGTGGCCGTACCCCGGCCGATCTCGTCGAGGATGACGAGCGCGCGCGCGCCCGCCTGGTTCAAGATCGCCGCCGTCTCCACCATCTCGACCATGAAGGTGGAGCGGCCGCGCGCCAGATCGTCGGCCGCACCCACGCGGCTGAAGAGACGGTCGACGACGCCGATGTGCGCCCGCTCGGCCGGCACGAAGGAGCCGATCTGGGCGAGGATCGCGATGAGCGCGTTCTGGCGCAGGAAGGTGCTCTTGCCGGCCATGTTGGGTCCGGTCAGGAGCCAGAGCCGGCGCTCGGGCGGAAGCGCGCAGTCGTTGGCGACGAAGGCGCCGCCCCCGCCTTCCTCGAGCGCCGCCTCGACAGTGGGATGGCGCCCGCCCGCGATCTCGAAGGCGAGGCTCGAGTCGACGAGCGGGCGCGCGTAGCGCCGCTCGAGCGCGAGGGTTGCCAGCCCTGCGGCGACATCGAGGGTGGCGAGGGCCGCTGCGGCCTCGGCGATCGCCTCGGCGCGCGCGAGGACCGCGGCCACGAGCTCAGCGAAGAGCTCGAGCTCGAGGGCGAGCGCCTTGTCAGCGGCGCGCGCAATCTTCTCCTCGAGCTCGGCAAGCTCGCTCGTGGTGAAGCGCACCGCACCCGCCATGGTCTGGCGATGGATGAACGGTCCGGCGGCACCCGTGGGTAGTTTGTCGGCGTGCGTCGAGGTCACCTCGATGAAGTAGCCGAGCACGTTGTTGTGCCGGATCTTGAGCGAGGCGATGGCGCTCTCACCGCGATAGCGCGCCTCGAGTGCCGCCACGAGACGCCGGCTCTCGTCGCGCAAGATGCGCTCGTTGTCGAGGGCCGGATGGTAGTTGCTCGCGATGAAGCCGCCGTCGCGCGCGAAAAGGGGAAGCTCGGCGGCAAGGGCGGCCGCGAGCCGTGCTACCAAGGCCTCATGGTCGCCGAGCTCGGCAGCAGCCGCGGCGATGCCGGCGGGCGGCTCGGCCAGCCCCGGATCGGCAAGCGCCAGCTTCGCCTCCGCCGCGAGGCGCAGGCCGTCGCGCACCGCCGCGAGGTCGCGCGGACCGCCGCGGCCGAGGGCGAGGCGCGAGAGCGCGCGCTCGAGATCGGGGCTGTCCTTGAGGATTTTGCGCACTTCCTCGCGCAGGCGCTCGTTGCTCGCGAAGAACTCGACCATGTCGAGCCGGTCGGAGATCGCCCGAGTGTCGGTCAAGGGGGCAGCGAGGCGGGCGGCAAGGAGACGCGCACCCCCCGCGGTCGCCGTGCGGTCGATGACGGCGAGCAGGCTGCCGCGCCGCTCGCCCGAAAGTGCCGACGCGAGCTCGAGGTTGCGCCGCGTCGCCGGATCGATCTCGAGCACCGCCCCCGGCCGCATCTGCTGAAGCGACTTGAAGCGCGGCAGCTTGCCCTTCTGGGTGAGCTCGACGTAATCGAGGAGCGCCCCCGCGGCGGCGAGCTCGGCGCGGCCGAAGCTGCCGAAGGCGTCGAGCGCCTTGACGCGATAATAGGCCTCAAGCCGGCGCCGGCCGCTGTCGCTGTCGAAGCGCGAGGAGGGCTGCGGGGTCGCGCGCGCGCGCCATTCGGCAAGCGCTGCCGCGAACGACTCCCGCGCCAAGAGACGGTCCGAGAGGATGAGCTCGCCCGGCTCGAGGCGCGCGAGCGTGCTCGCGAGAGAGCCGGCCTCGACTGTCTGGACATGGAAGTCGCCGGTCGAGAGGTCGAGCCAGGCAAGGGCGGCCACCCCCGCCGCCTCGGCCAGGGCGGCGAGATAATTGTGCCGCCGCGCGTCGAGCAGGCTGTCCTCGGTGAGCGTGCCCGGCGTGATGATGCGGATCACCTCGCGCCGCACCACGGCCTTGCCGCCGCGCCGCCTGGCCTCGGCCGGGTCCTCCATCTGCTCGCACACGGCGACCCGGAAGCCCTGGCGGATCAGGCGCGAGAGATAGGCATCGGCCGCGTGCACCGGCACGCCGCACATGGGGATGTCCGCGCCCTCGTGCCGGCCGCGTTTGGTGAGGGCGATGTCGAGCGCCTTCGCGGCCTTGACCGCGTCCTCGAAGAACATCTCGTAGAAGTCGCCCATGCGGTAGAAGAGGAGACAATCCGGGTGCGCGCGCTTGACCTCGAGGTACTGCGCCATCATGGGGCTGGCGGAAAGCGCCGTCGCCTCGGGCCGAGGCGGGGGGGAGGGTGTTTCGCTCAAAGGCTCCGCGGGGGACGGCAAGGCGCTCCTCACGAGAGCTGTTGGGAAGGGGCAAGTGCCGGCGGCACCTTAGCATGGCGGGAGGCTAGCCGCGAGGCGCGCGCTCTCGCCAAGGAAGGGCTGGTTTGCTCGGCCATCTGAGGAATGTCGGTTGAAACCGAGCCATGCGGTGTGCGACCGTCTCTGACACGGGGGTATTGTCATGAATCTGCGCCTGCTCTTTCTTCCGGCCTTGAGCGTTTTCCTCGGCGTGGTGGCGCAACCTGCGCCGGCGCGGGCCGGCTGCACATACTCGTACCAATGTAGTAACTATATTCAGGGCAATTGCAGCCAGCACACGACGACGAGGACTTGCACGCCCGACGCCCCTGCCAACAGCTATGGCGCCATCGCTTATGGCCGCACCAGCGGGGCCTGGGGCTCCTCCTATCGTTGGGGCAATCAGGCGAAAGCGGAGAGCGTCGCCATACAGACCTGCGCGCAGCACGGCAACGATTGCGAGGTGATGGTGTGGTTCGACCGCAAATGCGGAGCGGTGGCCTCGGGCGAAGGCGCGACCGCCTTTTGGGGCCTTGGTGACACCGTTGGGGAGGCGCGCGCGGACGCCCAGAGCAAGTGCGTGAATGGTGGCGGCAAGGGTTGCCAGGTGCAGGCTTCACAGTGCTCGAAGTGAGGCCTGGAAGCCGAAGCCAGGGTGAATTCCGCTCCCCCGGATGGCTGGCGCGGCGTTAGTACTCACAGCACCCACCGAGGGCGGCGGCATTGAAAGTAGCACAGCGTTGTGCTACAAATGAAGCCGTCACCAAGCGAGCGTCGCCGATGAGCAAAAGACTAACCTTGCGCGAGGCCAACCAGTCCTTCGCCCGCTGCATTCGCGCGGTCGAAGCGGGCGAGGATTTCGTCATCACCCGCAACGGCAGGCCGGTGGCGCGCCTGGTGCCGATTGCCGGCCGCCGCCTCCTCACGGCGGAGCAACTCGCGGCGCGTGCACGCGCACGCGCGCGCATGGAAAGGGGCTGGCCGCTCGGCGCTGGCCCGCTCGAGCGAGCAGCCCTCCATGAACGTCGCGACTGAGCGCTTCACGCTCGACACCAATATCCTGGTCTACAGCATTGACAGTGCTGCCGGAGAGCGGCACGCGCTTGCCGCCGAGATCGTCGACCGCGCGGCCGAGTGCGAGTGCTGGCTGACCTTGCAAGCGCTCTCCGAGTTCTATGCTGCGGTCACGCGCAAGGGCCTGGTTCCGCCGGCGGACGCCGCGGCGCAGGCGAGCGATTGGCTGGAGATATTTCCCTCCGCCGCCGCATCGGCGGCAGCCCTGCGCACAGCCTTGGGCGATGCCGCGGCGGGGCGCGCGTCTTTTTGGGACGCCCTCCTCCTCGCCACCGCTGCCGAGGCCGGCTGCACCACTATCCTCTCCGAGGACATGGCGAGCGGTACCCGCATCGGCGGCATCGGCATCTTGAACCCGTTCGGGGCAAGGGGCCTCGCCGAGCCGGTGCGGAGATTGTTGGGCCAGCGCTGACGCCTCCCGAATCGCGCTTAACAGCCGGTAAGGCGAAGGGCTATGCTGAGGGGGGGGATGCAGCACGCCAACGCCCACTGCTGCGGGCACATAGTCCTCTCTTGGGCGACCTCATAAGCGAAAAGACGAACGAGCCATGGACGCGACAGGCGGGAAACGCACCATCACCGTGACCGACGAGGAGGTGCTGCTCATGCACGCCTCGGGCCGGCCGGGCAAGATCGAAATCCGGCCGACCAAGCCGCTCACCACGCAACGCGACCTCTCGCTCGCCTACTCCCCGGGGGTGGCGGTGCCGTGCCTGGCGATCGCGCGCGATCCGGCGCTTGCCTACGATTACACGGCCAAGGGCAACATCGTCGCGGTCATCACCAACGGGACGGCGGTCCTGGGCCTGGGCGATCTGGGTGCCGTCGCCGCCAAGCCGGTGATGGAAGGCAAGGCCGTCCTCTTCAAGCGCTTCGCCGACGTGGACGCCATCGATCTCGAGATCTCGACCCGCGACGTCGACGAGTTCGTCAATTGCGTGCGCTTCCTCGGCGCCAGTTTCGGCGGCATCAACCTCGAGGACATCAAGGCGCCCGAATGCTTCATGATCGAGGAGCGCCTGCGCGCCCTTCTCGACATCCCGGTCTTCCACGACGACCAGCACGGCACCTCGATCATCGTGGCGGCGGGCTTCATCAAC